>NZ_JAULLJ010000001.1:0-355677 GCF_030518095.1 Bacteroides sp. ET489 | reverse complement strand
GGCGGTGGCGGTGGCAGCCTGTTCCAGCCGCAGGAGCTGTTGGCGCAGCTCGCCCGCGGTGGTGGGGCAGGTGGCGGCAAAGGACATGAAGTAGCGTTTCGCCTCGTCCTGCGTGAGGAGGCTTTGCTCCTTGCCCATGGCTATGACGTGCTGCCTGAAGAGTTCTTTGGCCGTTTCCCAGTGCTTCTTCAGCAGGGCTCCGTAGCCGCTTTTCATGCAGACGATCTGTCCCCACTCGCTGTCGGAGTTCAACTCGGCCACGTATTGCTGCCACGGTCGTATGGCCGTCGGGCTGGCGGGGGGCGTCGTCGTCGGCGGCGGCGTAGCTACTACAACAACATCTTTCTCTTTTTCTTTCTTTTTTTCTTTATATATAGTGGACGTGTTTGTGTTGCTTTTGGTGTGGATGTTGTTGTCAGTTGCTTCATTTTCAGATGGTTGCGCAGCGATTTCCATCGGTTTTGGTGCCTTTTTCGTGCTGTTTTGGGCTGTTTTCGGGCCGTTTTTCGCTGTTTTTTTGCTGTTTTCCGACGATTTTTCATCGATTTCCGCTGTTTTTTCGCTGATTTTTGTCCGATTTTCGTTGTTTTCCGCTGTTTTTTTGCCCGAAACGGACGCATTCCGGGTGTTGTTCGTAGTTTTCCTGCTGTTTTTGCCGGTCGTTTTCGGGGGTGTTTCGCGGTTTTCCGAGGGGCAGATTGCCGGTTGCGACGGGATGTCGGATTTGTCTTCCGCCTCCAGTTCGCACTTCAGTTTCAGCGGGAAGAAGTAGTCTTCTTCGTCGCAACCGAACAGTCCGCTTTCCTGCACTACCCATTCGATCATCTGCTTGTTGTAGTAGCGGGTGGCGAATCGTACAAGCTGTTTCAACCGGCATCGGTTGTTGGAGAAGTAGGACATCTTTTCGCGGATGTACCAGTAGACTCCTGAACCTTTGCCGTGCAGCTTTTCCTCCATGGCCTCCATACGAGGGTCGTCTGACGCTCCTATGGGGTGTGTGAAATAGAAATGGCCAATCATAGCTGTCTCCTTTCTTAAAAAAATTAAACAATCGAGAAATTTTAGGACATACGGGTGGCCGTTCCCACTTGGTGGAAGGAACCTTTCCGGGGGCTGAACCCCCTGTACGTCTTTCGGGTTGGTGGCATCTGATGGCTGTCGCCGGGCCAGCGAATGGCAAGCTCCTATGGTTGTAGAATTAGCTTGCATTCAGGGTTAGAAGCGGAGATCCCGGGTTCGTGGTGTTTCGGTCCTGGGGACTCCATACAAGATCCGAAACTGTTCTCATAGTTGTTTTGTTATCCTGACAAAACATGGCAAATATAAGGGTGGATGTGTAATCGTGCAACGATTTTACATGAAAAATTTCTTAAAATCAAAAATATTTTTTTTAAAAAGAAAAAACTCGGCGAAGATTTGCCAGAATCGAAGTAAGTATTTAAATTTGTCGGCCTAAAATGGTGCGTTACACGCTGTAACGAAGCTAACTGCCTGATTTTCATTTTCCTATACATTTTTTGGTTTGTTTCCGCTGGCGCGGGGGATTCACGATGCCGCAGGTATGTCAGTTAAGGAACCGCTTTTTTTTAGGCACGGATTACACAGAAGTTCGCAGATTGTTATTCTTCCTTTTCTGCATTTTTTCCGTGTAATCCGTGCCTAAAAAGAATAAGATGTCAGTCACTTCTCGCTTTGACATCCTTCGGATAACGTTGGGAGCTTTCCTCAGAGTTTTTCGCCATTGATTAGTGTCTGCACGATGCGTTCGGCGGTGCGTCCGTCCCAGCGGTCGGGCAGGGTGGTGTGCTTCCAGTCGCCGTGCAGCAGCTTGTCGAGGGCGGCAGCCAGTGCAAACGAGTTTTCGCCCACCAGCTCGTTGGTGCCGATGCGCCATGTTTCGGGGTGTTCGGCGTACGTGTTCAGCGTGATGCAGGGCACGTCGAGGAAGGTGGCTTCTTCGGCGATGTTGCCCGAGTCGGTGACGATGCCTTTGGCCTGGTTGATGAGGAAGCCGAAGTGCAGGTAGCTTTGGGGCGGCAGGATGTGCAGGTTGGCGGCGGGCAGGTCGAGTGCCTTGACGGCCTTCTCCACGTAGGGGTGCAGCGGAGCCACGATGGGCATGCCGTCGGCTTTCTCGATGACGGTCTGCAGCAGCGACTGTACGACGGCTTTTTTGTCGAGCAGGTCGTGGCGGTTGAGCGTCAGCAGCAGGTAGTTGCCCTTCTTCAGTCCCAGCGAGTCGAACCAGCGGGGCTGTATCAGCCGGTGGCGGTTGTAGCGTATGTTGTCGATGAGGATGTTGCCCACGTAGTGGATGTATTCGGGGATCATGCCTTCCTGGTTCAGGTTGCGGTTGGCCACCATGCCGGCGGTGAACAGGTAGTCGGAGATGGCGTCGACGATGGTGCGGTTCACCTCTCGCGGCATGTTCATGTCGAACGAGCGGGTGCCGGCGATGACGTGTGCCACCTTCAGTCCGCGCTTTTTGGCTACGATGGCGCAGCTCATGGTGGCTGTCAGGTCGTCGACCACGAGTATCACCTGTGCGGGGTGGGCATCGAGTTCTTTTTCGAAGGCCAGCATGATGGCGGCTGCCGTTTCCGACTGTCCTTGCGCGCTTACGCCCAGGCAGGCGTCGGGCTTCCTCATGTTCAGGTCGGAGAAGAGCGAGGCTTCCAGGCTGTTGTCGGCTTCGGGGCCTGTATATACTATGCGGTAGGTAATGTCCTTTCCGCTTTCCCTTGCCGCGTCGATGGCACGGCAGATGGGCGCTATCTTCATGAAGTTGGGACGTGCGCCCGATACGATTGTTATTTTCATTATTTGAGTCAAGATGAAAAAATGATGAGACAAAAATACGGTTTCTTAGGGAATTTATTTGTTACTTTGCTGATAAAAATGTTTTTGAGTTCCTTAGTTTTTGAGTTTTTAAGTTTTTAAGTTGAAGTAAGACACAGACTTATGAGCCAAAAAACTTTATTAGTTATTGAGTTTTTAAGTCTTAAAGTTCTTGAGTTTTCAAGTTTTGGAAAAACGAAAACAAAAGAACGAAGAACTCAAAAACTCAATAACCGAGAAACTCAAAAACTAAGGAACTTAAAAACTCAAGAACTAAAGAACTTAAAAACTCAAAACCCCATATGCCAACATTTGTTCAGATTCTCGATTTTATAGGTACGTTTGCCTTTGCCATCAGCGGCATCCGTTTAGCTTCGGCCAAGCGGTTCGACTGGTTCGGGGCATACGTCGTAGGCTTTGTGACCGCCATTGGCGGAGGAACCATACGCGACTTGCTGCTCGACGTCACTCCCGGCTGGATGACCGATCCCATTTACCTGATCTGTACCGGTCTGGCCCTGCTGTGGGTGATTCTGTTCGGGAAGTATCTGATTCATCTGAACAACACGTTCTTCATTTTCGACAGCATCGGTCTGGCCCTGTTCACCGTGGTGGGTGTGGAGAAGAGCATCCTGCTGGGCTATCCCTTCTGGGTGGCCATCATCATGGGTAGCATTACGGGTGCGGCAGGCGGTGTGTTCCGCGACGTGTTCATCAACGAGATTCCGCTGATTTTCCGCAAGGAGATTTATGCGATGGCCTGTGTGGTGGGCGGTACTGTTTATTTCCTCTGCCAGCTGGCGGGGCTGGATGCGTATATCTGCCAGATTGTGGGCGGCGTGTCGGTATTTCTGGCTCGTATTCTGGCCGTCAAGTATAAGATTTGCCTGCCCATCCTTTCGGGTGCGGGCGAGGAAGAGGAGAAGCGGTAGGAGTTGTTTTGGGTTAGAAGTTAGAGAAGTTAAGGGAAGTTATCACTTCGTTAGAAGTTAAAAGCCGATAGAACTTGCTGTCATTTGCAAGACTATCGGCTTTTAACTTCTTAGCCCGCCAGGCGGGCGATAACTTCTTCTAACTTCCTTTAACTCCTTAGTTTAGAACAGCGTGTCCTTCGTATTGAACAGCTTGCGGTCGTTCAGTCGGACAACTTTGCCGTATTTCTCCAACTTCTTCACGTCGATGTCCTTCGGGTTGCCCATGATGCCGATGCAGTAGGGCTTGCCCTTGATGTTGTCTTCGTAGAACTTCACGATGTCGTCGAAGGTCAGGGCATCGATTTTCGGCAGGTTCTCCTTGGCGGGGTCTTCGCTATAGCCGACGCGTTGCAGCGAGTTGAGGGTCTCGGCCTTGCTGCGGAACGACGGGTGAGTGGTCAGCGCTTCCTGGCGCATGTAGCTCTTGATGTTGTCGATGCGGTCGGCATTCTTCGGCATGTCGGTCACCAGACCCATGAATACGTCCAGCGCGTCGTTGGCCTTGTCGTTCTGTGTGCCGATGTTGCCAAACAGATAAGTCGGGTTGCCGGGCAGGGCAGGCGTGCCGATGTAGGCTCCGGCCGAGTAGGCCATGGAACGTTTTTCGCGGATTTCGTTCATCACCAGTCCGTTGAAACCTCCGGAGAAGTACTGGTTGAAGGCGTCGCGCAGCACGTCGTCCTTCTTGTCGTACTGGCCCAATGGCATGAAGAACCAGATCTGTGCCTGTTCGGCGTCGGAGTTGGGCAGGAAGTATACGGTATTCTCGGTGACAGAGGCCAGGGGCTTGTCTTGCGGCGAGGTGGACGGACGCTCGTTGGCTACCAGCGGCAGGTTCTTGCTGAGGATGTCGTAAGCATTGTCGAAAGGCATCGTGCCGCAGTAGAAGATTTCGGCCTCGTAGTTGGCGGCGCGGTTGATGTCGCCGGTCAGCTCGGAGATGGAGAGTTCGTAGATTTCCTTATCGGTCAGTTCGTCGATGAAGCTCGACTTGTCCTGATAGATCATGTACTGCATCAGGGCAGACGACAGGGTGTTCACATTCTCCTTGCGCTGCTGGCGTGCGCCCAGAAGCGAGCCTTTGATACGTGCCAGCTGCTTTTCGTCCAGCTGCGGCATCAGGATCTGGCGCGACAGCAGCTGGCAGGCTTGCGGCAAGGTTGCTTCGTAGCCCTCCATGGTGATGTACAGGTAGTTGTCGCTGGCGCTTACGCTGCAGGTGGCGTTCAGCTTGCTCAGCTCTTCCTTCAGCTGCTGGGGCTGGTAGGCACCCATCACGCCGGCATCGTTCATCAGCTGTGCGGCAATGCCCAGCTTGGGGAACTCGCGTTCGCCCACGCCGTATCGCAGGGTGAGGCTGAACACGTTGTTTTCGGGATTGACCGAATAGTACATCTTCGAGCGGTCGTTCAGCTTCTTGACCTGCACGTCGGTAAAGTCGATGAACTTTTCCTCGACATGTCCGATGGGCATGCTCTTGAACTGCAGGGCGTAGAGCGACTGCTTGCCTACGGGCGGTTCGATGGGCTTGTAGCCGGGCTTTTTGATTTTTCCGCTGTTGTCGGCCTTGCCTTTTTCGATGTAAAGGGCCAGGTAGTTGCCGGTCAGGTATTGCTTGGCCACGCGCTTGATGTCTTCGGTGGTGATGGCCATGATTTCGTCCTTGTAGCTGAGCACTTTGCCCAGGTCTTCTTCGTTGATGAAGGCCTGCATCAGTATCATGGCCTTGTTGGTGTTCGACTCCATGGTCAGGTCGAAGTCGCGGCACATGTTGGCCTTGATGGCTTCGATCTGCCAGTCTTCAAATTCGCCGTTGGCAATCTGCTCGATGGCTTTCAGGGCTTTCTTCTCGGCACTCTTGTTCGACTCGAAGCGGCGCTGGTTCTCGTCGTACAGGGGGATGGCATACACCATGTTGCGTCCCTGCTCGCGGCGGAAGTCGGTTGAGGCTCCGCAGCTGGTCAGTTCGCCGTCCAGGGTCAGCTTGTCCAGCGTGCCGGTGTTGCTGCTGTTGTGCAGCAGCGACATGGCTATCTCCAGCGGTTTCTCGTCGGGATGTCCCGATGGTACGCCCTTATAGGCGAGGCATACCATGGGGTAGTAGCCCACCTTGGCGGTGTACTGCTTGCGTCCCTTGATGTCGAGGTCGGGGTAAGTCTTGCGTTCGGGCGTGGGGCGTTTGGGCAGGCGTCCGAAGGTGGCGTTGATGCGTCCGCTGATCTGCTGTGCGTTGACGTTGCCCACCAGAATCAGTACCATGTTTTCGGGGGTGTACCAGTTGTTGTAGAACTCGATGAGCTTGCTCAGGCGCGGGTTCTTCAGGTGTTCGGGCAGGCCGATGATGGGGCGCGCATAGGGATGTCCCTCGAATGCCTTGCTCGATATAAACTCGCGTTGTACGCTTCCGGGGTCGTCCTGATACATATTATATTCCTCGTACACACTTTCCAGCTCGGTCTGGAACAGGCGGAATACGGGGTTGATGAGGCGTTGCGAATAGATTTCGAGCCATTTGTTGATCTGGTACGGGGGGAACGAGTTGTGGTAGTAGGTGACGTCGTAGCTGGTACCTGCGTTCAGGCCTTTTCCACCCATGCTCTCGATGAGGTTCATAAACTCGTTGGAAACGCTGATCTTGCCTTCTTCCACGGTCAGGTCGTTGATCTCTTTCCCGATGGCTTCTTTCTTCAGCGGGTCGGTCTCTTCGGCCATTTCATCGTACTTGGCGATGATCTGTTCGTAGATGGGCTTTTCCTTTTCCCAGTCCAGGGCGCCGATCTTGTCGGTACCTTTGAACATGACGTGCTCCAGATAGTGGGCCAGACCGGTGTATTCGGCCGGGTCGTTGACCGAACCGGTGCGGCAGGCTACGATACCATACACGTCGGACTTGGTGTTGTCTTCCCATATATATACGGAAAGACCGTTCTTCAGTTTGAAGGCTTTCAGCCCTTGTCCGAAGGAGGGCAGGGCAAGCAATGCGAAAGCCAGCAGAAGAATCGACTGCAATTTCAATGATTTCATAAGTTTTTAGTTTTTAAGTTTTTTAGTTTTTAAGTTTTTTAGTTTTAAGTTTCTAAGTTTTTGAGTTCTTATGTTTTTTAGTTTTTAAGTTTTTGAGTTTTAAGTTTCTAAGTTCTTTAAGTTTCGCAAGTTTATTAATCGGTTGTAGTCAAGGAGTTAAGGAGTTAAGCCGATACATTGTGAGCTGTTTGCTTCTCTATTGGCTTTTAACTCCTAAGCCCGTCCAAGACGGGCGATAACTTCTTCTAACTCCTTTAACTTCTACAAGTTTCGCACTTGCGAAACTTGAGTAAGTTCTTTTAAGTTCTTAAGTTTGGAGTTCTTCGTTCTTTAGTGTTCGTATCCTCCCAACTTAAAAACTAAAAAACTTAGAAACTCAAAAACTCAAAAACTAAAACCGTAAGGCTGTTTCCTTGTATGTGGGCAAAACTATAAAAAAATCACAGATGTATTACGATTTTTTCGGAAAAAATAAGGCTTCTGTGCCGAAAGGGGGTGGGAGGAATGAAGAAGGGGCTGACAATATGATATATAACATATCTTTTGACTGAAAGAAAACTGCTGTTTTATTGTCGATATGTCAGAATTATCTGCTATATTTGTCTATGTTAAGTTAACCGAACAAATAATACCTTTAATTCCCCGAACGTTATGAAAAAGGAGATTAAATTCAGTCTTGTCTATCGTGACATGTGGCAGTCGTCCGGAAAGTACCAGCCACGGGTGGACCAGTTGGTCCGCATTGCTCCGGTAATTATAGAAATGGGATGCTTTGCCCGCGTTGAGACCAATGGCGGCGCTTTCGAACAGGTGAACCTGCTTTATGGTGAGAATCCGAATAAGGCCGTGCGTGCCTTTACCAAACCTTTCAGGGAGGCAGGCATACAGACCCACATGCTGGACCGCGGACTGAATGCACTGCGCATGTATCCGGTGCCGGCCGACGTACGCCGGCTGATGTATAAGGTGAAGCATGCCCAGGGGGTGGACATCACCCGTATCTTCTGCGGACTGAACGAAACGCGTAACATCATCCCTTCCATCAAGTATGCGCTTGAGGCAGGCATGATTCCCCAGGCTACGCTTTGCATTACCCATTCGCCCGTACATACCGTGGAATATTACGCGGCCATTGCCGACCAGCTGATTGAGGCGGGTGCTCCCGAAATCTGTCTGAAGGACATGGCAGGCATCGGACGTCCGGGCATGCTGGGACGTTTGACAAAAGCCATCAAGGACAAACATCCGGATATCATCATCCAGTATCACGGCCATAGCGGTCCGGGACTGTCGATGGCCTCCATCCTGGAAGTGTGCGAGAACGGGGCCGACATCATCGACGTGGCGATGGAACCCATGTCGTGGGGAAAGGTGCATCCCGACGTTATCTCGGTGCAGGCCATGCTGCGCGACAAGGGATTCCAGGTGCCCGACATCAACATGAAGGCCTACATGAAAGCCCGCTCGCTGACGCAGGAGTTCATCGACGACTTCTTAGGCTACTTCATGGCCCCAAGCAACAAGCACATGTCGTCGCTACTGCTGAAGTGCGGACTGCCGGGCGGAATGATGGGCTCGATGATGGCCGACCTGAAAGGCGTGCATGCCGGCATCAACCTGATACTGAAAGGCAAGGGCGAACCGGAACTGAGCATCGACGACCTGCTGGTGATGCTGTTCGACGAGGTGGAATACGTATGGCCCAAGCTGGGTTATCCGCCATTGGTGACCCCCTTCAGCCAGTATGTGAAGAATGTGGCACTGATGAATGTCATGTCGCAGGTGAAGGGCGAAGAGCGCTGGACGATGATCGACAACAACACGTGGGGCATGATTCTGGGCAAGAGCGGACGTCTGCCGGGCAAGCTGGATCCGGAAATCGTGGAACTGGCCCGGAAGAACAACTACGAGTTTACCGATGCCGATCCGCAATCGTACTATCCCGACCAGCTGGACGAGTACCGCAAGGAGATGAAAGAGAACGGCTGGGACGTGGGCGAAGACGAAGAAGAACTGTTCGAGCTGGCTATGCACGACCGCCAGTATCGCGACTATAAGTCGGGCGTGGCCCGCAAACGTTTCGAGACCGACCTGCAGCGTGCCAAGGAATCGGCCTTGCTGGGCAAAGGCTTCTCGGACGAAGATGTGAAGAAACTGAAGCGTGCCAAGGCAGAGCCTATCACGGCACCGGCGAAGGGAACGGTGATTTGGGAAATAGATGTGACCAACCCGTCCATGCCACCCGAGCCCGGTCACAAATACGAGCCCGACGATACCTTCTGCTACATCACCACGCCGTGGGGAACGCACGACAAGGTGACGGCCAACTTCAGCGGACGCATCATCGAGGTATGTGCCAAGCAGGGCAGCTATGTGAAGAAAGGTGACGTGCTGGCTTACATCGAACGCGGGGAGGAACCGGCCTAAGGAGGCATTTTGATGGAAGTTAAGGAGTTAAAGCCGAAAGGCTTATAATGGTTAATGGTAAATGATAAATGGTTGATGATTAATGGTGAATGAATAATGTTCAATGGCGAATAGTCTGAGAAATTCTTCATTCTTAATTCTTCATTCTTCATTTATTTAGTTCTTCATTCTCCTTCAAATCAGAAGGCTTCCGTCATATTGAAATAGAAGAGAGTCTGATTGTTGACGGTGTTCTTTCCGAGATCCAGGCGTACGTTCATACGGGGCTGTACTTCGATGCGCAGTCCGACGCCGTAATTGGGAAGGACACCTTCTATTTTGCCCATCGTAGGACCCATGAAGCCGCATCCGGTCCATGCCACGAATCCCAGCCGATGCAGGACGCGTTTGAACCAGTTGCTTTGGTCGGTGTTGATCATCTGGCGGTATTCGGCCAGTACGACGTGCGATGAATAGTCGCGGTATTGTCCCATGTAGTAGCCGCGCAGGTCGAAAGGAGTACCTGTGAGGGCATATTGCGTAAGGGGCACGTTGCCGAATACGTTTTTGGTCTGTACGGTCCAGGCCAGCACTTTCCGGTTGCCCAGAGGCTTGTACTGGCGGTAGTCTATCTCCAGCCGGTAGAAGTTCTGGTCGCTTCCGATGATTTTCGAGTAGGCCATGCCACGTACGTCCAGATAAAGGCCGGTGTAGGCATTGGCAGGTACGTCGCGGCTGTCGTAGGTCAGCAGGAAGCCGATACCCGAGCTGAGCTGTTTATAGCCCTTGTCGGTTCCGCCGGCTGCCCGGTAGGTAGGCTCGTTGACGAGGTGTTTGGCTGGATCGGTCAGGTGGTCGTAATTGATGTCGATCTGCGGTCCGGCAAAGAAGTTGCTTTCACCCAGACGGAAGAGGAACCACGGATTCACCTGTATGCCGCTGTAACGGTACTGGCTGGTGGTGTCGCTACGCACATAGTCGCGGTTGGTGGTATAGCCTAAGCCGTAGAAATTCTCCTGCGTATTCTTGTACGAGAACTTACCGAAGATGCGGAAACGGTCGCCCTTGAAGAAGAGCTGTGGCTTGGAAAAGAGGTTGATGCCGCCGTTGAACATGAAGGCAAGTGCCATGGGGACTACTGAACGTTGCTGGGTGGTGTCGCTGGGGTTCATGCGGAAAGTCAGCAATGCGCTTCCTCCCAATACGGCTCCAAAGTCGGGGGTATAGCTGGGACCGCCCAGAATGTTGTAGTGTAGGTTACGCCGCGCCACTTTTTGCTTGTGCAGTTCTTTACGGGTCAGTGCGTGGCTGTTTTCGGTCTTTACAGAGTCTGTCTGCACTTCTTGTGCAGGCAAAAGGCTGGTCAGTGCCAGCAGGGCTATCAAGCTCAGGATAAATTTCTTCATATCGTACGAATGAGGGTGCAAAGAAAACTATTTTATTTGAATCAGTTTCCTTATAAATGGACAATTATTCTAAAGACAATACTAAATTTTTCAAAAAAGGTGTTATATTTGTCAGCTTGGGAGGGATTTTGATAAATGAAGAATGGAGAAAAATGAAGAATGAAGAATTAAGAATGAAGAAAAATGAAGAATGAAGAATTAAGAATGAAGAATTAAGAATGAAGAATGAAGAATGAAGAATTTCTTAGGCTATTCACCATTGACCATTAACCATTCACCATTAATCATTGACCATTTACCATTAATCATCATATTTTATAAACAATAAAAACTGTTTCGATCGTTATGAAAAAACATTTGTTATCTGTATTTGTTCTCGCCACGACGGCTTTTCTTTCGGCCAGTGCGCAGGGAGGCGGTGAAGGAGGAATCAGTCCTTCTATGCTCGAACAGATTCGTCAAAGTTATCAGGGGACACCTGCCGACAAGGCACTACGCAATGCCATCGGCAACAACGATATCCGTCGTCTGGCCCTGAACCAGGAGAATATGAAAGGTATGGACACACACTTCTCGGTTCGTGTCAAGTCCAGCGGCATCACCGACCAGAAGTCGTCCGGTCGTTGCTGGCTGTTTACGGGGCTGAACGTGATGCGTGCCAAGACGATGGCACGTTTCGGCTTCCCGTCGTTCGAGTTTTCCGAAGTCTATCCTTTCTTCTGGGATCAGTTAGAGAAGTCGAACCTCTTCCTGCAAGGCGTTATCGACACTGGCAAGCTGCCCATGAGTGACCAGACGGTGGAGTGGCTCTTCAAGCATCCGCTGAGCGACGGCGGTACGTTTACGGGAGTGGCCGACATCGTGTCGAAGTACGGACTGGTGCCTGCCGAGGCCATGCCCGAGACAAACAGCAGTTCGAACACCTCGCGTATGGCATCGCTCATCAGCCTGAAGTTGAAGGAATATGGCCTGCAACTGCGCGACATGATAGCACGTGGCGCCAAGGCCGACGAACTGGAGCGGGAGAAGACCGCCATGCTGGGTACTGTCTACCGCATGCTGGTGCTCAACCTGGGCATGCCGCCTGCCGAGTTCGACTATGTGCGTAAGGATGCTAAGGGCAATCCGGTAGAAACGGAACACCATACGCCGATGACCTTCCTCCAGAAGTATGGCGACACCAAGCTGCTGACCGACTACGTGATGCTGATGAACGATCCTACGCGCGAATACTATAAGACTTACGAGATAGACTACGACCGCCACCGTTACGACGGACACAACTGGACGTACGTCAACCTGCCTATTGAAGACATCAAGCAGATGGCCATCGCTTCGCTGAAGGACAGTACGATGATGTACTTCTCGTGCGACGTGGGTCAGCAACTCAACTCCGAGCGCGGCCTGCTGGACGTGAACAATTACGACTATGCTTCGCTGATGGGAGTTACCTTCGGCATGGACAAGAAGCAGCGCATCGCCACCTTCTCCAGCGGATCGAGCCACGCCATGACCTTGGCCGGTGTCGACCTTGACAAGGACGGCAAGCCCGTGAAGTGGTTGGTGGAGAACAGCTGGGGAGCGTCGAGCGGCTGGCAAGGACACCTCATCATGACCGACCGCTGGTTTGACGAATATATGTTCCGTCTGGTAGTCGAGACGAAGTATGTGCCCGAAAAGGTGATGAAGCTTTTCCGTCAGGAGCCGATCAAGTTGCCTGCCTGGGATCCGATGTTTGCCGAAGAGGAATAAAGTTTCTCTTTTACGTTGTCCGGTATAAATGATAGCCGGCTGCGGGATAGAAGCAGTGCGAAGAGTTGCAGTCTCTTCCGAACTGTCTGCTTGTATCCTGTAGCCGGCTGTTCTTTTTTCTTGGCATGGTATCCGGGGAGTATGGGTGTTGCTTGTTCTCTCTCTTGCTGCTGGATAGGTACTTATGAATGTCAGAAGCGTAGGGCTTAGGAACGAAATGAGGAAACAAAAGTCGTTTTTGTCGTATAAGAAGTTGTTTTTGCCGTATTCCAGTAAAAAGAAATCTGCTACATTTGAGGCTGTCAAAATAGGAGAGTTGTCATTAAAACGCAACGCTCGGGATGGCGGGGTGATATAGCTCAACTTTGACTTCATCGATTTTCAATTTGCAAGCTCAAGTTGCAGTTGACGAGTAACGAGTAGCAAGTTGATGAGTTGACAAGGTGTTTGTAGCGAATTGTTTCAAACGGCTGTTTATCAAATAGTTGAGTTCCAGCCTAGTAGACTTGTTAACTGAAGCCTTGTCAACTAATAAGTTGGGCATTTGCGAAACTTAAATAAATGATAATATCAAACATGAACTGTATGAAGGAGATTTATGGGGTGGTATTATGCCTTTTCCTCTTGGCGTCCTGTAACGGAAAAAGCCAGAAAAGCAGTCTGGCTATCAATGCCATAGACTGGGAAAGCAAGACGGAGGCGGTGACACCGCAGGCTGTGCCGTTGCCTACTTTGTGCAATATTGAGTACATGCAGATGGGAGATTCTTTTATCCTGTTGCAGAATGATAAGATGGAACCTTGCTTTACATTGTGGGATCTTTCGGACAGTAGGTATTATTTCTCTTTCGGGCAGATAGGAAACGGTCCTGACGACGAACGCTTATAATGATAAATTTTGCTCATTCTACATCGTTCGGACTTTGTGCCTTCACCGGCGGAAACGAATTGATTTGGGGTGTGGATGGGGCTTTGAATCGTCTTCAGGGATGGATACATACGTCTGAAATAGTGTATAAAATCGTTCACCGGCATTACAAAATCGTTCGGAAACGTTTCAATGTTGTGCTATTTATAGGCGTAATCTGCTGGATATAAGGGTTGTCAGTTTTTGTCAGTCAGATCTGTTTGCAAAGCTCGAATCCTTTGCATACTTTTGGAAATCCTTAAGTGGAACAGGAAAAGTATACATGTGAAAACAAGATAATAATACCATTGAAAACAAATAACTATAAGAATACGATGAAAATACTTTTTTACACTTGCGTGTTTTGTGGAATGCTTCCTTTCCTGTTGGGAGCGTGTTCGGAAGCCGGTAAGGAAAAAACGGTGGAAGAAGAGGGAGTGAATACCGTGCTGCCGGACAAGAAAACTGAAGTGACGGTGGTGCCTCTGAAACGACAGACCTTTTATCACGAACTGGTGAGCAACGGCAAAATGAAAGCGGCAGAAGAAGCAGCCCTGAATTTCGAAACCGGAGGAGTGGTGGCAAAAATATATGTGAAAAACGGAACACGTGTGAAAAAGGATCAGCCACTGGCCGAACTGGACCCTTTCCTTCTGCAGAATAAGACGGCTCAGGCAACTGACGCGCTGGCAAAAGCCAAACTGGAATTGCAGGACGTACTGATAGGGCAGGGATATGCTGTAGGCGATACGGCCAGTGTGCCCGCCGACGTCATGCGGTTGGCCAAGGTGAAAAGCGGCTACGACCAGGCTCTTTATCAATACGAAATAGCACGCTACGAGGAAGAACATGCTACGCTGCGGGCACCTTTCGACGGGGTGGTGGCCAATCTTTTTGCAAAGCCTTATAACAGGGTGTCGACTGCCGATGCCTTCTGTACGGTGATCGGTTCCAACCGGATGGAAGTAGACTTTACGGTGCTGGAAAATGAATTGCCCCTGATCAAGCAGGGTGATAAGGTGATGGTGTCGCCTTATGCCAATCCCGGAGCCAAATACGAAGGACGCATCTCGGAAATCAATCCCCTGGTAGATGAAAAAGGCATGGTGAACGTGAAAGCAACGGTGGCAAGCCGAGGCGAACTGTTCAGCGGAATGAACGTGCGGGTGAAGGTACGCCGCGAACTGCCCGACCAGTTGGTGATACCGAAGAGTGCGCTGGTGCTGCGCTCGGGCAAGCAGGTGGTGTTTACGCTGAAGAACGATATGGCGATATGGAACTATGTGCAGACACAGCTTGAAAACTCGGACAGCTATACGCTGGTGGGTGAAGAAATCAAAGAAGGCGACTTGGTGATAGCCACCGGCAACGTGAATCTGGCCCATGAAGCGCCCGTCACCGTAGTAGAGGAAACAAAGTAGTAACAGGACAAGACTGAGAGGGTTATGATAAAGTTTTTGATACAGCGGCCCATTGCCGTGCTGATGGCATTCGCGGCATGCTTCATCGTGGGGCTGGTGACTTATTCCACCTTGCCCGTGTCGTTGCTGCCCGACATCGCCATACCCGAAATTACCGTGCAGGTGTCGGTGCCCAACACGTCGGCGCGCGAACTGGAGAATACGGTGGTAAGACCCCTGCGCCAACAGTTGGTGCAAGTCTCGAAACTGAGGGACATGAGCAGCGAGACCCGGGACGGTGCCGGCATCATCCGGCTGAACTTCGACTACGGCACCAATACCGACCTGGCTTTCATCGAGGTGAACGAGAAGATAGACGCCGCCATGAACTATCTGCCGAAGGATACGGACCGCCCCAAGGTGGTGAAGGCAAGCGCGACGGACATCCCTGTTTTCTACCTGAACCTGACGTTGAAGGACGACAGCACCGGAAACATGCAGGCCGACGACCGCTTTCTGGATTTGTGCGAGTTTGCCGAAAACGTAATCAGAAGACGCATCGAACAGCTGCCCGAAGTGGCAATGGTCGACGTGACCGGACTGGTAGAGAAAGAAGTAAGCATTGTCCCCGATCCGGCCAAGCTGGCTGTGCTGGGACTGACGATAGGCGACATCGAGAGTGCCTTGTCGCAGAACAACGTAGAGCCGGGCAGCATGAGCGTGCGCGACGGATATTACGAATACAGCATCAAGTTCTCGACCCTGCTGCGCACGGAGGAAGACGTCAGAAACATCCTGCTGCGTAAGGGCGACCGCATCGTCCGATTGGGCGACTTCTGCCAGGTAGGCATTGTGCCGGTCGATGAGCGTGGACTGTCGGTCAGCAACGGTAAGCGCGCCGTGACGCTGGCTGTCATCAAGCAGGCCGACGAAAATATGGACAAGATGAAGGAAGCGGTGAACGGCGTGATGAATTATTTCCGTTGGGTTTATCCCGAAATCGACTTCAGCATCAGCCGCAACCAGACGGAACTGCTGGACTACACCATCGACAACCTGCAACAGAACCTGTCATTGGGCTTCCTGTTCATCTGCATTGTGGCGGTATTGTTCCTGGGCGACGTGCGTTCGCCGCTCATCATCGGGCTGAGTATGGTGGTGTCGCTGATAGTCTGCTTTCTGGTCTTCTACCTGTTCAACATGTCGCTCAACATCATTTCGCTGTCCGGACTGATACTGGCGCAGGGTATGATGGTGGACAACAGCATCATTGTCACCGAAAACATCTCGCAGTACCGCGAGCGGGGACTTACCCTGCACCGTGCCTGCATCGCCGGAGCCGGTGAAGTCATCACGCCCATGCTGAGTTCGTCGCTGACGACGGTGGCGGTGTTCGTCCCGCTGATATTCATGAGCGGCATCGCAGGTGCCCTGTTCTACGATCAGGCGTTTGCCGTGACGGCAGGTTTGTTTGTGTCCTATTTCACCGGCATTCTGCTGTTGCCCGTTCTCTATTCGCTGGCTTATGGGACAAAGCTGCACCAGAAGTCGTGGCTCAGCCGGGTTCGCATCCCCAATCCGCTGAAGGAGCATACCATGGATCGCTTCTACGATGCCGGTGTCGATTGGGTTTTCCGCCATAAGGCAGTCAGCCTGTTGTTCTGTGCAGTCTCCATCCCCCTTTGCGTGTTCATGTTCCGCTTCATCGACAAAGAGCGGATGCCGGCTGTTGACCAGAACGAGCTGCTGGCGCGCGTGGAGTGGAACGAGAACATCCACGTGGATGAAAACCGCGACAGGGTGGACCGCCTGCTGGAACATTTTGCCGGAAAGACGGTGGAACGCACCGCAGCCATCGGCCAGCAGGACTACCTGCTGGAACGCGACCGCCCCCTTTCGTCGTCGGAAGCGGAACTGTACTTCAAGACAGAGAAGCCCGAAGAAATCGCTCCGTTGCAGAAAGCGGTCTATGCCTATGTGGCCGAGCACTATCCGTATGCGGTCATTTCGTTTTCGCCTCCCGAGACGGTGTTCGAGAAACTGTTTGTCACCGGTGAGGCCGATGTCGTGGCCGAACTGTATGCCCGGAACAAGGAACGGACTCCCGAAGCAGAAAAGTTGCGCGAGTTGGAAAAGCAGCTGGCAAAGACTACCGGCAACCCTCCTGTGGGCATCGCATTCGAAAACCAGCTGAACATCAGCATCCTGCAAGAACGTCTGCTGCTCTACAACGTAGCTTACGACGAACTGTACCGGACCCTGAAAACAGCTTTCAAGGAGAACAGCGTGGCCATGCTCCACTCTTATCAGCAGTATTTGCCCGTCAGCATCGTGGGCGAGGAGCAGACGGTCAACGAGATTCTGCAGAACACCCTGATACAGACACGCCCCGACGGACTGGGGCAGGTAGAGTACGTCCCCCTTTCGATGCTGGTGAAAGTGACGGCAGGCGAAGACCTGAAGACCATCACCGCCGGAAAGAGCGGGGAATACATTCCCTTCCGCTTCTACGACGTGGAAGATGCGCCCGAGCTGATGGCCGGGGTGGACAAGGTGACCGAGGCTTCGGACGAGTGGGACACCGTGTTCAGCGGAAGTTTCTTCTCGAACCAGAAGATGCTGGACGAGCTGGTCGTTATCCTGTTCGTTTCCATCCTGCTGATGTATTTCATCCTGGCGGCACAGTTCGAAAGTTTCCTGCAACCGCTCATTGTGCTGTTCGAGATTCCGGTCGATGTCGCCTTCTCGCTGGTGCTGCTGTGGGTATGCGGGCATACGCTGAACCTGATGTCGGCCATCGGACTGATAGTGACCTGCGGTATCATTATCAACGACTCCATCCTGAAGCTGGATGCCATCAACGAGCTGCGCAAGGGCGGGATGCCGCTGCTGGAGGCCATACACGAGGCAGGCCGCAGGCGTTTGCGTCCCATTGTGATGACTTCGCTGACCACCATATTTGCCATGGTGCCCTTGCTGTTCTCGTTCGACATGGGCTCGGAACTGCAGAAGCCGCTTTCCATCGCCATGATCGGGGCCATGCTGATAGGCACGCTGGTCAGTCTGTTTATTATCCCGCTGATATATTGGTACATATATAGAAAAAGTGAACGAAAGGTAAAGAGTGAGGCAACACCGTGCTGACTCTGTATTGAGGACATAAATTCAAACAAACAGATGAAAAAACTTATTTTTCTGATAGGATGGGGGCTTGGCATCTGCCTGCCAGCCGTGCAGACCGAAGCCCAGCAACTGGTGGTATTGGATCTGGAGAAAACCATCAGACTGGCCAACGACAGTTCGCTGGAAGCTTTCCGCACGCAGAACATGTATCTGGCAGGCTACTGGGAATACCGTACGTACAAGGCCAACCGCCTGCCCAGTCTGACGCTGAACATGACGCCCGCACAGTATAACCGCGACATTACACGCCGGTACGACTCGGAACAGGACTTGGACATCTATCGCAGCCAGCAGTCGTTTTACGCGTATGGCAACCTGGCCATCCGGCAGAATCTGGACCTGACGGGCGGTACCTTCTACATCGACACGGAGCTGGGCTTCATGCGCAGCTTCGGGGCCAACCCATATACACAGTTTACCAGCGTGCCTATCCGGTTGGGATACTCGCAGAGCTTAGTGGGATACAATGCCTTCCGCTGGGAACGCAAGATAGAGCCTCTGAAGTACGAGAAGGTGAAGAAAGAATACATTTACAACGCCGAACAGGTGTCCGAGCTGGCCACCACCTACTTCTTCGACCTGGCCATGGCACAGGCAGAATACGACTTGGCCAATGACAACGTGGCTTCGACAGATACGCTGTACAGCATCGGCATGCAGCGCCTGAAGATAGCGTCCATCAGCCGTGCCGACCTGCTGACCTTGAAGCTCGACGTGGTGAACGCCCGCAACACGTTGCAGAATGCGGCCAGTTCACTGAAGCGTGCCATGTTTGCGCTGGCTTCGTTCCTCAATATGGAGAAGAACACCCAGATACGGCTGGAGCTGCCCGGTACGCCGCGTTCGCTGGTTGTGCCGGTGGATGAGGCTCTGGCCGCCGCCCGCACCAACAATCCGGATTTCCTGGAACTGAAGCAGAACATACTGGAGGCCGAGCAGAATGTGGACCGCACCAAGAAGGAGTCGCGCTTCAACGCCAGCATCAATGCCAGCATCGGTTTCAACCAGGTGGCCGAACAGTTTGGCGAGGCATACCGGCGGCCTATGCAGCAGGAGATGGTGTCGGTCAGCGTCAGCATCCCGTTAGTGGACTGGGGCGTGAGAAAAGGCAAATACAACATGGCTCGCAACAACCTGAATGTGGTAAGGACTTCGGCCCGTCAGAGCGAGGCAAGCATCGAGGAAGAAGTGGTGATGACGGTCAGCGACTTCAACATACAGCAAAGCCTGGTAAGCAGTGCGGAAGAGGCACTCGACCTGGCCATACTGGCTTACGAAGAGACGCGTCAGCGGTTCATCATCGGCAAGGCAGACATCAACAGCCTTACCCTGTCGCTGAACCGTCAGCAGGAGGCGCAACGCAACTACATATCGGCCTTAAAGAATTACTGGCTGAACTACTACAAGATACGTAAACTGACGTTGCACGACTTCATGTCGGGCTTCTCGCTGTCGGAAAAGTTCGATTATGACAATTGACAGCCGTAGAACAGGCGTCCGCCTTCCGCACCGCGGGAGGTGAATGCGACTCAGGCAAAAGCCGGGGAGTTTCCGTTGGAAAGCCGAGGGGGTTTCAGGAAAAAGCCGACGGATTTTGCGTGAAAAGCCGGCGGGAATTGCGTGAAAAGCCGCCGGGAATTGTAGATAGTAAAGCCGAAACTTAAATTAATAAGTCACTAATGAGACATTCTTCTTTTACAGTCATCGTTTCCTTTATCTGCCTTGCGCTGGTGGGGCTGGCATTAGTGCCGTTGCTGCCTGTCAAGCTGAATCCGTCGCGTGCCTTGCCGGGCTTCAGTGTCGGCTTCAACATGCCGGGAGCTTCGTCGCGGGTGGTCGAGATGGAAGTGACAAGTAAGTTGGAAGCCATGCTGGCACGCATCCGGGGAGTCAGGAACCTGAATTCGACTTCGGGAAACGGATGGGGAAGAATTGATGTCGATTTGGACAAGCATGCCGACATCGACGTGGTACGCTTCGAAGCCTCTACCGTGGTGAGGCAGGCCTGGTCGGGACTGCCGGATGGTGTAAGCTATCCGTACATCCAGATGCGGATGCCCGAAGACGATGCCAACCGTCCGTTTATTTCGTTCACGCTGAATGCGCCTTCTTCCCCCATCTGGATTCAGCAATACGCCGAGGAACACATCAAACCCCGTCTGGCCGCCTTGCCGGGCGTGTACAAGGTGGACGTAAGCGGAGCCACCCCGATGGAGTGGAGGCTGGAGTACGACAGCGAAAAGCTGCGTACGCTGGGAATCAGCCCTTACGATATTCAGGCTGCCATCCAGCAGGCGTACCGGAAAGAGTTCTTAGGCACGCACAACGTGGACAACGGACGTGGCGGAAAACAGTGGATCAGACTGGCGCTGGTCCCGGAAAAGACCGATTTCGGTTTCGACCCGACCACCATTACGGTGACGGCCTCCAACGGAAGACTGTTCCGGCTGGACCAGCTGGTCAGCGTCGTCCACACCGAAGAAGAGCCTCAAAGCTATTACCGCATCAACGGACTGAACTCCATCTACTTGTCCGTCACAGCCGAGGAAACGGCCAACCAGCTGGAACTGAGCAAACTGGTGGAACAGGAAATGGAAAGCATACAGCAGGTATTGCCCGCCGGATATGAAGTGCATATCGGATACGATGCTACCGAATACATACATGCGGAGATGAACAAGATCTATCTGCGGACCGGTCTGACGGTGCTTATCCTGTTTGTCTTCGTATGGCTCATCACACGGAAAGGTAAATATCTGTTGCTGATTGTCAGCAGTCTGTTTATCAACATAGCGGTGGCCATCATCTTCTATTACTTGTTCGGACTGGAGATGCAGCTTTATTCGTTGGCCGGTATCACCATTTCGCTGAATCTGGTGATAGACAGTACCATTGTGATGACCGACCACATTCTGCACCGCCGCAATCTGAAGGCGTTCATGTCGGTGCTGGCAGCCACGCTGACGACGATGGGAGCCCTGGTCATTGTCTTCTTCTTAGACGAACGTATCCGGTTGAATCTGCAAGACTTTGCGGCAGTGGTCATTATCAATCTGGCCGTTTCGCTGTTCGTGGCACTGTTCTTCGTACCGGCCATGATCGAAAAGACGGGGCTGACCTATCAGCCGTCAACGAAGAAACGCCGGTTGCTGTTTCTGCAACGCTGGCGTCAGCGGATGGCAGACAAATGGCACCGGACGTTCAGCGCAAAGCGGTGTGCGGTCTGGTTCTCTCATTACTACATCCGTCAGATCAGGTTTCTGCAACGCTGGCGCTGGGCGGTAGCCGTAGTGCTGGTGCTGGCATTCGGGTTGCCGGTCTTCCTGTTGCCCGAAAAGCTGGAGGGCGAAGGTACGTGGCCTGACTTGTATAACAAGACGTTAGGCTCTACCACATACAAGGAATCGGTGAAACCCATCGTGGACAAAGTCTTGGGAGGCAGTTGGCGGCTGTTTGTGGAGAAGGTGTACGAAGGCAGTTACTTTACCCGCAACGAGGAAGTGGTGCTGACCGCCAATGCCAATCTGCCCAACGGCAGCACGCTGGAGCAGATGAACACGCTGGTGAAGCGGATGGAAACCTATCTGACGCAGTTCAGCGAAATCAGGCAGTTCCAGACCAATGTCTACAATGCCCGCCGGGCCAGCATCAACATTTATTTCAAGAAGGAAGCAGAGAAAAGCGGTTTCCCCTATACGCTGAAAGCGGGCATCATCTCGAAAGCGCTGGAGCTGGGTGGAGGCAGTTGGAGCGTTTACGGTCTGCAGGATCAGGGCTTCAGCAACGACGTGCGCGAAAGTGCCGGTTCGTACCGCATCCGCATGTACGGATACAATTACGACGAGCTGTACAAATGGGCCGAAGCGCTGAAAGACACCTTGCTGACCCACCGGCGTATAAAGGAAGTCACCATCAACTCGGAGTTTTCGTGGTGGAAGGACGATTACCAGGAGTTCTATTTCGATTTGGACAAGCAGCGCATGGCAGAGGAAGGAGTCAATGCAAGCATGCTGTTCAATGCCGTGGAACCTATTTTCAGTAAAAACATATCGGTGGGTACGGTTCCTACCGAGAATGGTTCGGAACGGTTGAATCTGTCCTCCAGGCAGTCGGGCGAGTACGACAGTTGGGCCATGCAGTACTATCCTTACGGCTATTCGGACGACAAGCAGTATAAGCTGTCCGACCTGTCTGTGGTGGAGAAAGGGCAGATGCCCCAGAACATCGCGAAGGAGAACCAGCAGTACCGCCTGTGTCTGCAATACGAATATATCGGTTCGTACGAAATGGGTAACCGGGTGCAGGAACGCGACTTGGAAGCCATCAAGAAGCTGCTCCCGATGGGGTATACGGCCGAGTCGGAGCGCCAGACATGGGGGTGGGGCGGAGGCATCAACAAGCAGTATTTGCTTCTGCTCATCGTGATATCCATCATTTTCTGTACGACCAGCATCCTGTTTAACTCGCTGAAGCAACCGTTGGCCATTATATTCATCATACCGGTTTCGTACATCGGCGTTTTCCTGACGTTCTATTGGTTCCAGCTGAACTTCGATCAGGGAGGGTTTGCCTCATTTGTATTGTTGTGTGGCATTACGGTCAATGCGAGTATCTACATTCTGAACGAATACAATGGCATTTGCCGGCGCTTCCCGCACATGTCCCGATATTATGCTTATGTGAAGGCTTGGAATGCGAAGATTGTTCCGATTTTCCTGACTGTGATATCTACCGTGTTAGGATTTATTCCATTCATGGCAGGTACCGAAAAGGAAGGTTTCTGGTTTCCGTTGGCAGCAGGTACGATCGGCGGACTGGTGATGTCGGTCATCGGTATTTTTTTCTTCCTTCCGTTGCTTTGCCTGAAGAAGGATAAGTCCCCGAAGACAGTGAGAAAATGATAGTCGTGTGGGGCACGCAGACAAGGGGTGGCAGGCGTGTCCAGCCCTTGTTTTGTACGTGAAACAGTAACTTCGTGCTCGTTAACGGAATGTATTACGGAAATTTCTCTTTAATTCCTTTAACTTTTACTCTTTATTCACATTCTTTTTTGTTACTTTTGCCGCAAATTTAATGAAACCATTATTTTAGATAAACGCATGGCAAATGTAATTAAGTTACGCAAAGGCCTTGACATCAACCTGAAAGGCAAAGCCGCGGAAGAGCTTGTTACCGTAAAAGAGCCGGGATTCTATTCATTGGTTCCCGATGATTTTACCGGTATCACTCCGAAAGTGGTGGTCAAAGAACAGGAATATGTGATGGCCGGAGGACCCTTGTTTATTGACAAGAATCATCCCGAATTAAATTTTGTTTCGCCCGTGAGTGGCGTAGTGACAAGCGTGGAGCGCGGTGCACGCCGTAAGGTGTTGAACATCGTAGTAGAAGCTGCTACAGAACAGGATTACGAGGAGTTCGGCAAGATGGATCCGTCGAAGATGAACGCAGAGGAGGTAAAAGCTGCTCTCTTGAAAGCCGGTATGTTTGCTTTCATCCGTCAGCGTCCTTACGATGTGATCGCCGATCCGACAGTTGCTCCGAAAGCAATCTTTGTATCGGCATTCGACAGCAATCCGCTGGCTCCCAATTTCGAGTTTGCCCTGAAAGGCGAGGAGAAGAACTTCCAGACAGGACTCGACGCTTTGGCTAAGATGGCCAAGACTTACCTGAGCATCAGCGTGAAGCAGAAGAGTGCAGCTCTGACAGGTGCAAAGAATGTAACCATCACGGCTTTCGACGGTCCGCATCCTGCCGGCAACGTCGGCGTACAGATCAATCACATCTCTCCGATTGCAAAGGGCGAGACGGTGTGGACAATCGCTGCCGAGGCTGTTATCTTCATCGGCCGTCTGATGAACACGGGTCGGGTCGATCTGACACGCACGGTAGCCGTAACGGGTAGCGAAGTGCTGAAACCTGCTTATTGCAAACTGAAAGTGGGTGCGTTGCTGACCAATGTGCTCAAAGGCAATGTGACTACCGACAAAGACTTGCGTTATATCAGCGGTAATGTGCTGACGGGTAAGAAGATTGCTGCCAACGGCTATCTGGGCGCTTTCGATACTCAGGTGACCGTTATCCCCGAAGGTGACGAAACACACGAAATGCTCGGATGGATTATGCCGCGTTTCAATCAGTTCAGCGTAAGCCACTCTTACTTCAGCTGGCTGATGGGTAAGAAAGAATATGTGATTGACGCCCGTGTGAAGGGAGGCGAACGTCACATGATCATGTCGAACGAATACGACCGCGTGTTCCCGATGGACATTTATCCGGAATACCTGGTGAAAGCCATCATTGCCGGTGACATTGACCGCATGGAGGCTTTGGGTATTTACGAAGTGGCTCCCGAAGATTTTGCCCTTTGCGAATTTGTATGTTCGTCCAAGGTCGAAGTTCAGCGCATCGTGCGTGCGGGTCTTGACATGCTCCGTGCCGAAATGGCGTAATTCACGAATCAGAAACATTTATAAAATAGCAGAATATTAATGAAAGCGTTAAAAAATTATCTCGATAAGATAAAGCCGAACTTTGAAGAGGGCGGCAAATTCCACGCGTTTCGTTCGGTGTTCGACGGCTTTGAGACATTCCTGTTTGTGCCTAACACCACTTCGAAATCGGGAACGCATATTCATGACTCCATCGACAGCAAGCGTATCATGTCCATGGTGGTCATCGCGTTGATACCGGCACTTCTGTTCGGTATGTACAACGTAGGTTATCAGCATTTCCATGCTACCGGTGCAACCGGCAGTTTCATCGAAATGTTCGGTTACGGTTTTCTGGCCGTATTGCCGAAAATCATCGTTTCGTATGTAGTAGGTCTGGGTATCGAATTTGTGGTTGCCCAGTGGAAGAAGGAAGAAATTCAGGAAGGTTTCCTGGTTTCGGGTATCCTGATTCCGATGATTGTGCCGGTTGATTGTCCGTTGTGGATACTGGCTGTCGCTACGGCTTTCTCCGTTATTTTTGCCAAGGAAGTATTTGGCGGTACAGGTATGAACGTCTTCAATGTAGCTCTGATTACCCGTGCATTCCTTTTCTTCGCTTATCCTACCAAGATGTCGGGTGATGCTGTTTGGGTTTCAGGCGATTCTATCTGTGGCCTTGGACAGCAGGTGGATGGCCTGACAGTGGCTACTCCGCTGGGTGTGGCTTCTACGACAGGCGCTTATCCCGAATTCTCGTGGGACATGGTGACCGGTCTTATCCCCGGTTCTATCGGTGAGACCAGTGTCATAGCCATTGCTTTGGGTGCCATCCTGTTGCTGTGGACCGGCATTGCCAGCTGGAAGACTATGTTCTCCGTATTCGTAGGTGGTGCGTTTATGGCATGGGTATTCAATACCGTTGGTCCTGACACCCCGATGGCACAGATGCCCTGGTACGAACACCTCGTGCTCGGTGGTTTCTGCTTCGGTGCCGTGTTTATGGCTACCGACCCTGTTACTTCAGCACGTACCGAGACCGGAAAATACATTTTCGGATTCCTGATCGGTGCAATGGCTATCATTATCCGTGTGCTCAACCCCGGTTATCCCGAAGGTATGATGCTGGCCATCCTGCTGATGAACATCTTTGCTCCGCTGATCGACTACTGTGTAGTGCAGAGCAACATCAACAACCGTGCCAAACGTGCAACTAAGTCTAACCGCTAAAAATACCGAAAGAAAATGAATACCAATAGCAATAGTTATACTATCATTTATGCTTCGGTAATGGTGATTATCGTTGCATTCCTGCTGGCATTCGTAAGCTCTTCGCTGAAAGAGACTCAGAACAAGAATGTAGAGCTCGATACGAAGAAGCAGATTCTTGCTGCCCTCAACGTGAAGGAGGTGAAGGATGCCGAAGCCGAATATAATAAATATGTAAAGAGCGACATGCTGGTGAACGAAGACGGTTCGCTGACCGAATACACCGGCAAGTTTGTGACTGCTTTCGAGAAAGAAGCTAAAGAAAACAACCGCCTGCACGTGTTTGTAGCCGAGGTTGATGGTGAAACCAAGTATGTATTCCCCGTTTACGGTGCCGGTTTGTGGGGTGCCATCTGGGGATATGTGGCTTTGAACGGCGACAAGGATACCGTTTATGGCGTTTACTTCTCGCATGCCAGCGAAACTCCGGGTCTGGGTGCCGAAATTGCCGGTGCACACTTCCAGGGCGAATTCCGGGGAAAGAAAACGCTGGAAAACGGCGAGATTGCCTTGGGCGTTGTAAAGAACGGTAAGGTAGAAAAGCCCGATTATCAGGTTGACGGAATCTCGGGAGGTACGATTACTTCGGTGGGTGTAGATGCCATGCTGAAGAATTGTCTGAGCAGTTACAAGAGTTTTTTAACCAATAATAATGAGGAGGAATAAGAATATGGGACAGTTGTTTTCGAAAAAGAATAAAGAAGTATTCTCAACTCCGATCGGAATGAACAATCCTGTCACCGTGCAGGTATTGGGTATCTGTTCCGCATTGGCTGTAACTGCCAAGCTGGAACCGGCCATCGTGATGGGTCTTTCCGTAACCGTGATCACTGCTTTTTCCAATGTGGTGATTTCATTGATCCGTAAGACCATTCCCAATCGTATCCGTATCATCGTTCAGCTGGTAGTAGTTGCCGCTTTGGTAACTATCGTGAGCGAGATTCTGAAAGCATTTGCTTATGATGTAAGTGTTCAGCTTTCGGTATATGTAGGTCTGATTATTACCAACTGTATCCTGATGGGACGTCTGGAGGCATTTGCCATGCAGAACGGTCCGTGGGAATCTTTCCTCGACGGTATCGGAAACGGTTTGGGATATGCCAAGATTCTTGTGATTGTAGCTTTCTTCCGCGAGCTGCTCGGATCGGGTACGCTGTTCGGATTCAATATCCTGAATTACGAACCCCTTCAGAAGATCGGTTACGTGAACAACGGTTTGATGCTGATGCCGCCTATGGCACTGATCATCCTTGCCTGCATTATCTGGTACCAGCGTTCGCGTCATAAAGAGTTGCAAGATAAATAATATATAATGAAGAATGAAGAATGAAAAATGAAGAATCCGTTATGGGAAATTCTTAATACTTAATTCTGAATTCTCAATTCAAGATAAATTATGGAACATTTATTAAGTTTATTCGTCCGCTCCATTTTCGTGGACAACATGATATTCGCGTTCTTCCTGGGTATGTGTTCGTACCTGGCTGTATCAAAGAACGTGAAGACTGCCGTCGGACTGGGTATTGCGGTAACCTTCGTGTTGGTGGTTACGCTGCCGGTCAACTATCTGTTGCAGACTAAAGTGCTGGGTCCGAACGCTCTCATCGAGGGTGTGGATTTGAGCTTCCTTAGTTTTATTCTTTTCATTGCCGTGATTGCAGCTATCGTACAGCTGGTAGAAATGATTGTAGAGCGTTTCAGCCCTTCATTGTATGCCTCGTTGGGTATCTTCCTGCCGCTGATTGCCGTTAACTGTGCCATCATGGGTGCCTCTCTGTTCATGCAGCAGCGTATTACGCTGGGCGAAAGCGATCCGAAGTACATCGGTGACGTTTGGGATTCTATCTCTTACGCTCTTGGTTCGGGTCTGGGCTGGTTGCTGGCTATCGTAGGTCTGGCTGCCATTCGCGAAAAGATGGCTTATTCGGACGTTCCTGCCCCGCTGAAAGGTCTGGGTATTACGTTTATCACAGTAGGCCTCATGGCAATGGCATTTATGTGTTTCTCTGGTTTGAACATCTAATAAAGAAAGGAATAAGACAATGGATATGAATATGATATTAGCAAGCATTGGAGTATTCCTGGTGGTTGTTCTGTTGCTTGTGATAATTCTGCTGGTTGCCAAGAACTTCCTGGTGCCTTCAGGAAATGTGAAACTTACCATGAATGGCGACAAGGTGCTTGAGGTCGCTTCTGGTGGCACACTGCTGAATACATTGGCAGTCAATGGCGTTTACCTTTCTTCTGCCTGTGGTGGAAAAGGATCGTGCGGACAATGTAAATGTCAGGTTGTAGAAGGTGGCGGTGAAATTCTGCCTTCTGAAGTTCCTCACTTCAGCCGTAAACAACAGAAAGACCACTGGCGTCTGGGTTGTCAGGTCAAGGTGAAGGGTGACATGTCAATCAAGGTTCCCGAAAGCGTATTGGGAGTAAAAGAGTACGAATGTACCGTTATCTCCAACAAAAACGTGGCTACCTTTATCAAGGAATTCAAAGTGCAGCTTCCTGCCGGTGCCCATATGGACTTCCTGCCGGGTTCGTATGCACAGATTAAGATTCCTGCATTCACGATGGATTATGACAAGGATATCGATAAAGGCCTTATCGGCGACGAGTATTTGCCGGCATGGCAGAAGTTTGGCCTCTTCCCGTTGAAGTGTGTCAACCCTGAGCCTACCGTACGTGCTTACTCTATGGCCAACTATCCGGCCGAGGGTGATGTGTTCATGCTGACAGTACGTATCGCTACTCCTCCGTTCAAGCCCGACCGCAGTGGCTTTATGGATGTTAATCCGGGTATTGCTTCTTCTTACATCTTTACCCTGAAACCGGGTGACAAGGTGACGATGAGTGGTCCTTACGGAGACTTCCATCCGCACTTCGATTCGAAGAAGGAGATGATCTGGGTAGGTGGTGGTGCCGGTATGGCTCCGCTGCGTGCACAAATCATGCACATGACCAAGACGTTGAATACGCGTGACCGCGAAATGCACTACTTCTACGGTGCACGTGCCTTGAACGAAGTATTCTACCTGGACGACTTCCTCGGACTGGAAAAAGAATTCCCCAACTTCCACTTCCATCTGGCACTCGACCGTCCCGATCCTGCTGCCGATGCTGCAGGCGTGAAGTATACTCCGGGCTTCGTTCATACGGTTATGTACGACACATATCTGAAGAATCACGAGGCTCCCGAAGATATTGAATACTACATGTGTGGTCCTGGCCCGATGTCGAAGGCTGTGGTCAACATGCTTGACGGTCTGGGTGTTGAGTCATCCAGCATTATGTACGATAACTTCGGCGGATAATTAACCTGCCTGAAACTGGATAAATGCGGAGCGGCAACTGGATTTCGAAACAGTTGTCGCTCCGTCGTTTTTATATAGATAAACATTCGTCTTGTTTCTTTAGGATTATAAATGTTTTGGGTTTGGCGGTAATTTCGTAACTTTGCGGTCTGATTATGGAATGTATGAAGCATATATATACCGTTTTATTCTTCTGTCTGGTGTCTTTATTCATATCTTTTGACGCTTCTGCCCAGATAAAAGGTGTGGTTACGGATTCCTTGACCAATGAGCCTCTGATGTATATTACCGTTCAGTACGAGGGAAAAGGAGTGGGCGCCATAACGAATGCCGAGGGTGAATATCAAGTCGAGACACGTAAGGGCTGGGATGAGCTGATGTTTTCAGCTATTGGATATATTACAAAGCGGGTGAAGCTGACTCCGGATACCAAGGTCCTTAATGTGCAATTGGCACCGGCTGATGTGATGCTGTCCGAAGTCGTAGTAAAGCCCAAAAAGGAAAAATATTCGCGTAAGAATAATCCTGCCGTGGATTTCATGCGAAAAGTAATTGCCAATAAGAAGGCTTTGAAGCTGGAAGAAAATGACTATTACCAGTACCAGAAGTACGAGAAGATGAAGATGTCTATCAACGATGTCACTCCGGAGAAGATGGAAAAAGGCATCTATAAGAAATTCTCTTTCTTCAAAGACCAGGTAGAAGTCTCGCCCAAGACCAACAAGATGATCCTTCCCATTTCGATCAAGGAAACGGCTTCCCGAACCATTTACCGGAAGAGTCCGAAAAGCGAGAAGACCATCATTGAAGGAATGAATTCAACCGGTATCGAAGAGTTCTTTAATACCGGCGATATGCTGGGTACTATCTTGAATGATGTCTTTTCGGACATTAATATCTACGATGATGATATCCGTCTGTTGCAACGCCGTTTTGTGAGCCCCATCGGTCGGGGAGCCATTACTTTCTACAAATATTATCTGATGGATACCTTGATGGTGGACAAACAGGAGTGTGTGCACCTGACTTTTGTGCCTCAGAATCCGCAAGACTTTGGCTTTACCGGACATTTGTATGTGGTGAAAGACTCTACGTATGCAGTGAAACGCTGTACTATGAATCTGCCCAAACGAACGGGGGTGAACTTTGTGGATAATATGGATATCGTTCAGGAATATGAGCAGCTGCCCGACGGTAACTGGGTGCTGACCGACGATGATATGACGGTGGAACTGGTTTTTGTGAAAGGTATACAGGGACTGGAAGTGCAACGTACCACCAAATATACGGATTATAAATTCGATGAAATAGAACCGCGGCTTTTCCGTTTGAAAGGAAATGTTATCAAGGAAGCCAATATGCTGGCCAAGAGTGATGAATATTGGGCCAAGGTTCGGCAGGTTCCTCTCACCAAGAAAGAGAGCAACATGGACATATTCATGAACCGGATTGAGCAGATACCAGGTTTCAAATACGTCATCTTCGGTGCCAAGGCGCTGATCGAGAATTTCGTGGAAACAGGTAGCAAAGAGCATCCGAGCAAAGTGGATATTGGTCCTATCAATACAATGATTACCAGTAACTATGTCAACGGCACCCGTTTCCGTCTGAGTGCTATGACTACCGGAAACCTGCATCCACACTGGAGTTTCAGCGGTTATGGAGCCTATGGTACGAAAGACAAGAAATGGTTTTATTCCGGTCAGGCGGCCTATTCTTTCAACAAGCGCGAATATGTGCTGTGGGAGTTCCCCAAACATTATCTGGCCTTTAAGTATACTTACGACGTCATGTCGCCTATGGACAAGTATCTGATGACCGATAAGGATAATATGTTTGTCGGATGGAAGTGGACCACTGTCGACCAGATGTCCTATATACGCGATGCTACGCTGACTTATGAGCTTGAAACCAATAGCGGATTCTCCGTAATGGCTATGGCACGCCACCGCAACGATCAGCCTGCCGGCGTGTTGCAGTACTGGAAGAACAATGGCAAGGTGGCCGGGCAGTGGGATGCCACGAATACACTGGTGCACGACATGACTACCACCGAACTGGGAGTTACGTTGCGCTATGCTCCCGGCGAGACGTTTGTCAATACCAAGCAGCGCCGTGTACCGGTGTCGCTCGATGCTCCGGTATTCACACTGTCGCATACGGCCGGCTTTAAAGGAGTGCTGGGTGGAGAATACAACTTCAACCTGACAGAACTCAGTTTGCGTAAGCGTATATGGTTTGGCTCGTGGGGCAAGCTGGATGTTACGGCCCGTGCCGGTGCACAATGGAACACGGTTCCGTTCCCCTTGCTGAATCTGCCTATGGCCAATCTTTCGTACATTACCCAGAATAATGAGTCATTTAACCTCATTGACAATATGGAGTTCTTGAACGACCGCTATGCGTCGTTGGCACTGAGCTATGACATGAACGGAAAACTTTTCAACCGTATTCCGCTTATCAAGCGCCTGAAGTGGCGTGAGCGTTTCCGCATCCGGGGCTTGTGGGGAACACTGACAGACAAGAACAATCCGTACAAGAGCAACAATCCCGACCTGTTCCTGTTTCCGATGCGCAACGGATTGCCAACCAGTTACGTGATGGGCAAGACGCCTTATGTCGAAGCAAGTGTGGGAATATATAACATCTTCAAGCTGATACATATCGAATATGTCCGGCGTCTGACCTATACCAATATGCCGGGGGTACAGAAAGATGGCATACGTTTTATGATATTGACGATATTCTAAAGAAAAGAAAGGAAGTACACGTGCAACCATTAGCAGAAAGGCTCAGGCCTAAGACATTAGATGAATACATCGGCCAAAAACATTTAGTTGGCCAGGGAGCTGTATTACGCAAGATGATCGATGCCGGGCGCATTTCTTCCTTCATATTGTGGGGCCCTCCCGGAGTAGGAAAAACAACTTTGGCACAAATCATAGCCAATAAGCTGGAGACTCCTTTCTACACATTGAGCGCTGTTACGAGCGGTGTGAAAGACGTGCGTGACGTGATAGACCGTGCCAAAAGCAACCGTTTCTTCTCGCAGGCCAGTCCTATTCTTTTCATCGACGAAATTCATCGTTTCAGCAAGTCGCAGCAGGATTCGTTGTTGGGAGCCGTCGAGCAGGGAGTTGTTACGCTGATTGGAGCTACTACCGAGAATCCTTCTTTCGAGGTTATCCGTCCGTTGTTGTCGCGCTGCCAGCTCTATGTGCTGAAGTCGCTTGAAAAGGACGACCTGCTTGAACTGCTGAACCGCGCCATTACTACCGACGTGGTATTGCGCGAACGTACCATCGAACTTCGCGAGACAACAGCCATGTTGCGCTACAGTGGTGGCGATGCCCGTAAGTTGCTCAATATTCTCGATCTGGTTGTTTCGTCCGAGTCGGATGATCCGGTTGTCATTACCGACCAGCTGGTGACCGACCGTTTGCAGCAGAATCCGCTTGCTTACGACAAGGATGGCGAAATGCACTACGACATCATATCCGCTTTCATCAAGTCTATTCGTGGCAGCGATCCCGATGCGGCTATCTACTGGTTGGCCCGTATGGTCGAGGGTGGGGAGGACCCGGCGTTTATAGCCCGCCGGTTGGTCATTTCGGCTTCCGAAGACATCGGCCTGGCCAATCCTAACGCCATGCTTTTGGCCAATGCCTGTTTCGATGCGGTGATGAAGGTCGGATGGCCCGAAGGACGTATCCCTTTGGCCGAGACAACGATTTATCTGGCTACCAGCCCCAAGAGCAATTCGGCTTATAACGCCATCAACGATGCACTGGAACTTGTCCGGCAGACGGGTAACCTGCCTGTCCCCCTGCACTTGCGCAATGCTCCTACCAAGCTGATGAAACAGTTGGGCTATGGCGACAACTATAAGTACGCACACGACTATCCGGGACATTTTGTCCGCCAGCAGTTTATGCCCGACGACCTGAAGGAACATCGCATCTGGCAGCCGCAGGACAATGCAGCGGAGCAGAAACACAGTGACCGTATGCAAGCTTTGTGGGGCGAGCGTTTTAAGAAGAAATGAAAGAGTGAATGATAATAATAACAGAATAAAATTGTAGAATCTATGAAAATTGTAGCATTAGACGGCTATGCCGCCAATCCGGGAGACCTTTCCTGGGATGAACTGAAGGCTTTGGGCGAATGTGTCATTTACGACCGTACTGCTCCTGAAGAAGTACTTGAACGTGCCGCCGATGCCGAGGTGGTGCTGACCAATAAGGTTGTCATTACAGCCGAAATGATGGCTGCATTGCCACAATTGAAATATATCGGAGTGATGGCTACCGGATATAACATCGTTGATATCGATGCAGCCCGCGAACGCGGCATTATCGTTACCAATATACCTTCGTATAGCACTGATTCGGTAGCGCAGATGGTTTTTGCCCATATCCTGAACATCGCCCAGCAGGTGCAACACCATTCCGAGGCGGTGCATCAGGGACGCTGGACTGCCAGCAAGGACTTCTGCTTCTGGGATACACCGCTTATCGAACTGCGTGGCAAGAAGCTGGGTATCGTAGGACTGGGCAATACGGGATATACGACGGCACGTATTGCCATCGGTTTTGGCATGGAAGTGTATGCATATACTTCCAAGTCCTCTTTCCAGCTTCCGCCCGAAATCAAGAAAATGGAGCTGGACCAGCTGTTCAGCGAGTGCGACATCATCAGCCTTCACTGCCTGCTGACCGACAAGACACGCGAGCTGGTCAATGCAGCGCGTTTAAAACTGATGAAACCTACAGCCATCCTTATCAATACCGGACGTGGACAGCTGGTCAACGAGCAGGATCTGGCCGATGCGCTTAACAACGGACAGATCTATGCAGCCGGACTGGATGTGCTTTCGCAGGAACCTCCTAAGGCCGACAATCCGTTGCTGACAGCCCGCAACTGCTACATCACTCCCCACATAGCCTGGGCAAGTGCTGCGGCTCGCGAACGGCTGATGGGAATCTTGCTCGACAACCTGAAAGGGTATATGGAAGGCAAGGTTATCAATAATGTTGCAAAGTGAAACAGTACCGATGAGTGAAGATACCTATAAGACCATTGTTGCTCCTTCCGAAGGTATATACACCGAGAAGCGCAGTAAGTTCATAGCCATGGCTTTTCCTGTGCGTACGGTAGACGAAATCAAGGTGCATCTCGAAGCTTGTCAGAAGAAGTATTACGATGCCCGCCACGTGTGCTATGCCTACATGTTGGGGCACGAGCGGAAAGACTTCCGGGCCAACGACAACGGAGAACCTTCGGGCACGGCAGGAAAGCCGATACTGGGGCAGATCAACTCCAACGAACTGACGGACATCCTGATTGTGGTAGTACGTTATTTCGGTGGCATCAAGCTGGGGACCAGCGGGCTGATACAAGCCTACAAGGCAGCAGCGGCCGAAGCCATTGCGGCTGCGGAGTTTATCGAGCGAACAGTGGACGACGTGGTGTCTTTTCTATTCGAATATCCTTTTATGAACGATGTGATGCGTGTTGTCAAGGAGATGAATCCCGAAATCGTGCAACAGGCTTATGACATGGATTGCAGTATGACGCTTCGCATCCGTCGTTCGCTGATGCCTGCCCTCAAGGCGCGGCTCGAAAAAGTAGAAACCCTCCGTTATCCGGAGTAAATGATAGATTATTTATTTCATTTATATTATAAAGTAGTATGTCTTTCAACGCAACCAAACGAGAACTGGGCGAGATTTATACCTTTTTCCGCTTATTGGCTGATGGCGTAGTCGCTATGGGCACTCCGCATGCTGTGGCCGATGAGGGCGAACGCTGGCCTGTGGCCATGATACAACGTGAAGAGCACGATGGCACCCGCCGTTATTATGTAGGCGAAGACATCCGGACGGTCTCCGGAAGTCTGGAAAAGAACGGAATTTTTCTGCCTCGTCCCGACAGTGAGCGTCACTTCCCGCGCGAAGACTTTGCAACTGCTGCCACACTTGTGCTGGATCTGTTGAAGTTGCCGGGCGAAGAAGTGGAAGTCGATGACAGCCTGGAGGCTTTTCTTGATGCGGTCTGCATCTACGACCTCGAAGCCCGCACCGACGACCGTACCGATTTTTCTATCGCATTCTGGCATGCCGATGCGCCTCTTATGGGGTTTGCCGTCCGTTGCCGTCTCAGTCCGATGAATCCTTTGCTTGACGGAGGACGTACAGCCAATCTGAAGTTCGAACAGACGGGGATAAAGTTTGCCGTACCTACGGTGAACAAGATCAATGCCCTGCCTGAAGCTCCTAACGAGGTGGCCGACCGCATGCTGATGATAGAGCGTCTGGGCGGTGTACTGAAGTATGCCGATGTAGCCGATCGGGTGTTCCGTTGCAATCTGTTGATGATCGATCTTCACTTTCCGCGCATGCTGGCCGAGATGGTCCGGCTGATGCATCTGGAAGGCATTACCCGCGTCAGCGAACTGACCGAACGTATTCGCGAAATCAACCCGCTGAAGATAAAGGACGAACTGATTCAGAAACATCATTTCTATGAGTACAAGATGAAACAGTTCCTCATGGCCTTGGCTTTGGGCATGCGTCCGGCCAAAATCTATAATGGTACCGACTCGGCTGTCGAAGGCATGCTGCTGGCCGATGGCAAGGGGGAGGTAATCTGTTATCACCGTTCCCGCTATCAGGTGTTTGCCGATTTCCTTTTTCAGAATACCCGTTTCGAGAAGGGCTCGCTTGACAAAGACAAATACGGATTCCTGGAAAGGGAGAATGGCAGCTATTATTTCAAATTGAATGCCAAGATAGGGCTGGTGAAACGCTGACGTCTGTCTTTGGGGACTGGACAGTTTGAGAAATATCAAACGATATAATAAAACATATTATTATTTCAACTTTCACAAGCTCAAGTTGCAGTTGACGAGCAACAAGTTAACGAGTTGACAAGGTGTTTGTAGCGAGCCGTTTCAAGCGGCACTTTATCAAACGGGGCATTCCAGCCTAGTAGACTTGTTGACTGAAGCCTTGTCAACTAATAAGTTGAGCACTTGCGAAACTTAAATTATTATTATGAACGAAGTATTACAGAACATCAAGGCACGTCACAGTACACGTGTCTACACCGAAAAGCAAGTTTCTGTCGAGGACTTGTCTTTGATATTGGAGGCTGCGACTCATGCTCCCAGTGGTATGAATTTTCAGGACTGGCATTTTACAGCCATCCAGAATGCCGATCTGTTGCGCCAGCTCAACGACAAAGTAAAGGAAGCCTTTGCTGCAAGTGATAATCCGCAGTGGCAGGAGCGTGGCCACAGCGATTCGTATTGCTGCTACTATCATGCTCCTACGCTGGTGATTGTGTCGGGCAAAGCAGACAGCTCGTTGACTCCTTTCGATTGTGCCTGTGCACTAGAGAACATTTTTCTGGCCGCTACCTCCCTCGGCATTGACTCTTGCTGGATCAATCAGCCCGGACAGACGTGCGACCATCCGGCCATGCGCACGTTTCTTACCGAGGAACTCGGCATCCCGTCCGACTATCGCGTATTCGGTTGTGCAGCTTTGGGATATGCTCCCGCAGGTACACCTGTCAAGGAACGTAAACTCAAGGAATATACAGTGACGATGATCCGATGAAAGCACATTGATTTTTCCCTAACTGGAGAATTATTTTTTCCCAGTTGGGGAAAAATCTTTTTCTAACTGGGCAATTTTTCCTGACTTTGTCTATTTGAATTTCTTCAGGTAGTTCTGCCTTGCAATGATTGGCATATTGGACCCGATAGGTTCCTTTATAGGGAATTATGGTATAATGATTGAGGCTGTCCCCCCTAAAAATTCAGCTTGATAGGAGTAGATATTTGAGAAGGAAAGGGAATTTATTATGTATTTTTGATAAAGAAACTGCAATAAAATTGACTTTATGTTCGTGAAAAAGCATATCTTTGCACTGCAAATATTAAAACTGTAAACTATTATGTGTGGAATCGTAGGCTATATAGGTCACAGAAAAGCCTACCCCATTCTTATCAAAGGGTTGAAGCGGTTGGAGTACCGCGGGTATGATAGTGCTGGGGTAGCATTGATCAGTGACAATTGTCAGTTGAATGTATACAAGACGAAAGGGAAAGTGGCAGACCTTGAAACTTTCGTCAGTCAAAAAGATATTTCCGGTACTATCGGTATTGCCCATACTCGTTGGGCCACTCACGGGGAACCTTGTTCCGCCAATGCTCATCCTCATTATTCCTCTTCCGGGCGCTTCGCCCTTATTCATAACGGTATTATTGAAAATTATGCAGTGCTGAAGGAAAAACTTCAGGCAAAAGGCTATCAGTTCAACAGTAGTACGGACACGGAAGTGCTGGTTCAGCTGATAGAGTATATACAGTCGGCCGACCACATCGACCTGCTCACTGCCGTACAGCTTGCCTTGAGAGAGGTGATAGGGGCATACGCCATCGCCGTGATGGACCGTGACAATCCCGACGAAATCGTCGCAGCCCGCAAGAGCAGTCCGCTGGTAGTCGGGATTGGCGAAGGCGAATTTTTCCTGGCTTCCGATGCTACTCCTATCGTTGAGTATACCGACAAGGTGGTGTATCTGGAGGACGAGGAGATTGCGGTGATCCGTCGCGACAGTCCGCTGAAGGTAGTCAATCTGAATAATGTAGAATGTCCGCACAAGGTACAGACGGTATCCATGAACTTAGGACAGCTGGAGAAAGGCGGTTATCCGCACTTCATGCTGAAAGAGATTTTCGAGCAGCCGGCCTGCATCAACGATTGTATGCGGGGCCGTGTCAACGTAGAAGGAAACAATGTGGTACTGTCTGCCGTTATAGACTATAAGGAACGTCTGCTGGCGGCCAAACGCTTCATTATCGTGGCGTGCGGTACGTCGTGGCATGCCGGGCTGATAGGCAAGCAACTGATAGAAACGTTTTGCCGTATTCCGGTTGAGGTGGAATATGCTTCTGAATTCCGCTATCGCGACCCGGTAATCGGTCCGGACGATGTGGTGATAGCCATTTCGCAGAGTGGTGAGACTGCCGATACGCTGGCTGCCGTAGAGCTGGCCAAGAGCCGGGGAGCTTTCATATACGGCATCTGCAATGCCGTCGGTTCGAGCATTCCTCGGGCTACCGATACGGGGTCGTACATACACGTTGGTCCCGAAATCGGTGTGGCTTCTACCAAGGCCTTTACGGGGCAGGTGACGGTGCTTGCCATGCTGGCACTGACGTTGGGACGCGAGAAGGGGACGATAGACGAAGCCAAGTACGTGTCCGTAGTGCAAGAGCTGCAGCACATTCCGGAGAAGATGGAAGAGGTGCTGAAGCTGAACGACCGCATAGCCGAACTGTCCAAGATATTCACCTATGCGCATAACTTCATCTACCTGGGCCGCGGATATGCCTATCCGGTGGCACTGGAGGGTGCGCTGAAGCTGAAAGAAATATCCTACATACATGCCGAGGGTTATCCGGCTGCCGAGATGAAGCACGGTCCTATTGCCTTGATCGATGCCGAAATGCCGGTCGTTGTGGTGGCCACGCAGAACGGACTTTACGAAAAGGTACTGAGCAACATACAGGAGATAAAGGCACGCAAGGGCAGGGTAGTGGCACTCGTGACCAAGGGAGACAACATTATTAGCCGCGTGGCCGACACGGTGATCGAACTGCCTGCCGTCATGGAATGCCTCGACCCGCTGATAACGACTGTCCCCTTGCAGCTGCTGGCCTATCACATTGCTGTGTGCAAGGGCATGGATGTGGATCAGCCGAGAAACCTGGCAAAGTCGGTTACAGTAGAATAATAGAATAATCCGGATAATGATATGGAACAATTGAAACATGAATGCGGTGTGGCGATGATACGCCTTCTAAAGCCGCTCGATTATTACCAGAAGAAGTATGGCACGTGGATGTACGGGCTCAACAAGCTCTATCTGCTTATGGAAAAGCAGCACAACCGCGGACAGGAAGGAGCCGGATTGGCCTGTGTCAAGCTGGCTGCCAATCCCGGCGAGGAATACATGTTCCGCGAGCGTGCATTGGGGTCGGGTGCCATTACCGAAATCTTCTCGACGGTGCAGAGCCACTTCAAGGATCTGACTCCCGAACAGCTGGCCGATGCCGGTTATGCCGAGAAGTGCCTGCCGTTTGCCGGCGAAGTCTACATGGGGCATTTGCGCTATTCCACTACCGGCAAGTCGGGACTGACCTATGTGCACCCCTTCCTGCGCCGCAACAACTGGCGGGCCAAGAATCTGGCTCTTTGCGGTAACTTCAATCTGACCAACGTTGACGAAATATTTGCCCGCATCACGGCCATGGGCCAACACCCCCGCAAGTATGCCGATACGTATATCATGCTCGAACAGGTAGGCCATCGTCTGGACCGCGAGGTAGAACGTCTGTTCAACATGGCCGAAGCCGAAGGACTGACCGGCATGGATATTACGCACTATATCGAAGAGCATGTCGACCTGGCCAATGTCCTGCGTACTTCGAGCAAGGACTGGGATGGCGGCTACGTGATGTGCGGTCTGACAGGCAGCGGCGAGAGCTTTGCCGTGCGCGACCCTTGGGGCATCCGTACCGCCTTCTGGTATCAGGATGACGAGATAGCCGTGCTGGCCAGCGAGCGTCCCGTGATACAGACCGTACTCAATGTCCCGGCCGACAGCATTCGCGAACTTCAGCCCGGACAGGCCATTTTCATCAGCAAGGCAGGCCGCTTGCGCACAGTGCAGATCAACAAGCCGCGCGGACTGAAGCCCTGTTCCTTCGAACGCATCTACTTCAGCCGTGGCAGCGATATGGATATTTATCGCGAGCGGAAACTGCTGGGTGAGAAGTTAGTGCCCAGCATTCTGAAAGCTGTCAATTACGACATCGACCATACCGTCTTCTCCTTCATCCCAAATACGGCCGAGGTAGCCTTCTACGGAATGCTTCAGGGACTGGACGAGTATCTGAACGAGGAGAAGGTGAAACAAATAGCCGCCTTGGGCCACAACCCCAGTCACGACGAACTGGAACGCATCCTTTCGCGCCGCATCCGTAGTGAGAAGGTGGCCATCAAGGACATCAAGCTGCGCACGTTCATCGCCGAAGGCAACACGCGCAACGACTTGGCGGCTCACGTTTACGACATCACCTACGGCAGTCTGGAGCCGGGCGTGGACAATCTCGTCATCATCGACGACTCCATCGTTCGCGGTACTACCTTGCGTCAGAGCATTATCGGCATTCTGGACCGTCTCAATCCGAAGAAGATTGTCATCGTCAGCTCTTCGCCACAGGTGCGCTATCCCGACTATTATGGCATCGACATGGCCCGCATGAGCGAGTTCATCGCCTTCCGTGCTGCCATCGAGCTGTTGCGCGACCGCGACATGAAGGACGTCATTGCCGCTGCCTACCGCAAGGCCAAGGCGCAGGCCGACCTGCCCAAGGAGCAGATGGTGAACTACGTGAAGGACATTTACGCCCCCTTCACCGACGACGAGATAGCGGCCAAGATGGTGGAACTGCTCAAGCCTGATAGCGTCCGTGCCAAGGTGCAGATTGTCTACCAGCCCCTCGAAGGGCTGCACGAGGCCTGCCCCAACCATCCGGGCGACTGGTACTTCAGCGGCGACTATCCCACGCCCGGCGGCGTGAAGCTGCTCAACAGGGCCTTCATCGACTACATCGAACAAGTCTATCAATTCTAAGTATATGGAAGAACAGAAGCAGAAGGACAAAGAATACATCGACGGTTCCTCGCTGGCCATCGGCCTGTCATTAGGTACGGCCTTCGGCATCATTTTCGACAACCTGGCCCTCTGGTTGCCCATGGGCGTAGCCATGGCCTTTGCCCTGAGTGTGATGAAGAAGAGGAAGAACAAAGACAACAACAGTAACAATAACGATACGAACAGACAATGAGAAACGTAACCCTTATCCTCGACGACGGTACCCGCTTCCGCGGTCAGTCGTTCGGTTATGAAAAGCCGGTAGCAGGCGAGGTGGTGTTCAATACGGCCATGACGGGATATCCCGAGAGCCTGACGGACCCCTCGTATGCCGGCCAGTTGATGACTCTGACCTACCCGCTGGTGGGCAACTACGGCGTGCCGCCCTTCACCATCGAAGGCAACGGACTGGCCACCTTCATGGAGAGCGAGAAGATACACGCCGAGGCCATCATCGTGAGCGACTATTCCGAAAACTACAGCCACTGGAACGCCGTGGAGAGCCTGGCCGACTGGCTGAAGCGCGAACACGTGCCCGGCATCACGGGCATCGACACCCGCGAACTGACCAAGGTGTTGCGCGAGCATGGGGTGATGATGGGGCGCATCGTATTCGATGATAATGAAGAATTAAGAATGAAGAATGAAGAATCAACCTTCGGTGGAAATGAAGAATTAAGAATTAAGAATGAAGAATCAGGCTGCGCTGCGGTGTCGCATGGCAATTCTTCATTCGGAGGCGAAGCCGACATTCTTCATTCTTCATTCTCCGTTCTTCATTCTTCATTTAATTATAGTGAGGTGAACTATGTAGACCGCGTTTCCTGCAAGGACATTATCGTTTACGCCGGCGACAAGAGTTATTCGCTGGCCACCGTCTTGTCTAAAGAAGAGCTGAACACCTCCATCGCGCAGCTCGATTCTTCATTCTTCATTCCTCATTCTTCATTGAGAAAGAAGGTCGTCCTTGTCGATTGCGGCGTAAAGACCAACATCCTGCGCTGTTTGCTGAAGCGTGGGGTCGAAGTAATCCGTGTGCCTTGGGACTACGACTTCAACCTGCTGCAGTTCGACGGCCTCTTCATCTCCAACGGTCCGGGCGACCCCGATACGTGCGACGCTGCCGTGCAGAACATCCGCAAGGCTATGGCCAATGAAAAGCTCCCCATCTTCGGCATCTGCATGGGCAACCAGCTCCTCTCGAAGGCAGGCGGAGCCAAGATATACAAGCTGAAGTACGGACACCGCAGCCACAACCAGCCCGTGCGCATGGTGGGCACCGAACGTTGCTTCATCACCAGTCAGAATCATGGTTACGCGGTGGACAACAACACGCTGGGCGCCGACTGGGAACCGCTGTTCGTCAATATGAACGACGGATCGAACGAGGGCATCCGCCACAAGCGCAACCCCTGGTTCTCAGCACAGTTCCACCCCGAAGCTGCCTCTGGTCCTACAGATACGGAGTTCCTTTTCGACGAGTTCGTGAAGCTGCTCTGAATGTAGAAAAAACGCGCCGCCTTTTGTGGCAAAACTCACCGCGTTTTGTGACAAAATGCGCCGCATTTAATGAGCAAATGCGCCGCATTTAGTGAGCAAACGCGTCGCCTTTGGCGGACAACCTTCTGAGGTATAAAAACATTAACGACCATTTAGCAACGAAAAAACAAGATATGAAAGAGAACAACATACGAAAAGTCCTGCTGCTCGGAAGCGGCGCGCTGAAGATCGGCGAGGCCGGCGAGTTCGACTACTCCGGTTCGCAGGCACTTAAGGCCCTCAAGGAAGAGGGCATCCAGACCGTCCTCATCAACCCCAACATTGCCACCGTGCAGACTTCGGAGGGTGTGGCCGATCAGATTTACTTCCTGCCCGTCACCCCTTACTTCGTCGAGAAGGTGATTGAAAAGGAGCGCCCCGACGGCATCATGCTGGCCTTCGGCGGACAGACGGCGCTGAACTGCGGCGTGGCACTCTATAAGGAAGGCGTGCTGGAGAAGTACAACGTGCAGGTGCTGGGCACCCCCGTACAGGCCATCATCGACACCGAAGACCGCGAACTCTTCGTGCAGAAACTGAACGAAATCGACGTGAAGACCATCAAGAGCGAGGCCGTCGAGAACGCCGAAGACGCCCGTCGCGCCGCCCGCGAGCTGGGCTATCCGGTCATCGTCCGTGCCGCCTATGCCTTGGGCGGACTGGGTTCGGGCTTCTGCGACAACGAGGAGGAACTGAACGTGCTGGTCGAGAAGGCCTTCTCCTTCTCGCCCCAGGTACTTGTCGAGAAGAGCCTGCGCGGCTGGAAGGAAGTGGAGTACGAGGTAGTGCGCGACCGCTTCGACAACTGTATCACCGTCTGCAACATGGAGAACTTCGACCCGCTGGGCATCCACACGGGCGAAAGTATCGTTATCGCTCCCAGCCAGACACTGTCGAACACCGACTACCACAAGCTGCGCGAGCTGGCCATCCGCATCATCCGCCACATCGGCATCGTGGGCGAGTGTAACGTGCAGTATGCCTACGACCCGCAATCCGAGGACTACCGCGTCATCGAGGTCAATGCCCGTCTTAGCCGCTCGTCGGCTCTGGCGTCGAAAGCTACCGGCTATCCGCTGGCATTTGTGGCCGCCAAGCTGGGCTTGGGCTACGGACTGTTCGACCTGAAGAACTCCGTGACCAAGACCACTTCGGCCTTCTTCGAGCCTGCGCTGGACTACGTGGTGTGCAAGATACCGCGCTGGGACCTCGGCAAGTTCCACGGCGTAGACAAGGAACTGGGTTCGTCGATGAAGTCCGTGGGCGAGGTCATGGCCATCGGCCGCACCTTCGAGGAAGCCATTCAGAAAGGTCTGCGTATGATAGGCCAAGGCATGCACGGCTTTGTAGAGAACAAGGAACTCGTCATTCCCGACATAGACAAGGCACTGCGCGAGCCGACCGATAAACGTATTTTCGTCATCTCGAAAGCCTTCCGTGCCGGCTACACCGTAGACCAGATACACGAGCTGACCAAGATAGACCGCTGGTTCCTGGAGAAGCTGATGAACATCATGCGCACCTCGAAGGAACTGCACGAGTGGGCAGGCAACCACAAGCTGCTTGCCGACCTGCCCGACGACCTGTTGCGTAGGGCCAAGCGTCAGGGCTTCTCCGACTTTCAGGTGGCCCGCGCCATCGGCATGGAAGGCGAGATGGAAGACGCCATCGTCACCCTGCGCCGCCACCGCAAGGAGCGCGGCATCGTCCCCGTGGTGAAGCAGATAGACACACTGGCTGCCGAATATCCTGCACAGACCAACTATTTGTACCTGACCTATAGCGGTGTGGCCAACGATGTTCACTATTTGGGCGACCACCGCAGTATCGTGGTACTGGGTTCGGGTGCCTATCGCATCGGCTCCAGCGTGGAGTTTGACTGGTGCGGGGTGCAGGCCTTGAATACCATCCGTAAGGAGGGTTACCGTTCTGTGATGATCAACTACAACCCCGAGACCGTGTCTACCGACTACGACATGTGCGACCGCCTCTACTTCGACGAGCTCACCTTCGAGCGCGTCATGGATATCCTCGACCTGGAGAATCCGCACGGCGTCATCGTCTCTACCGGCGGACAGATACCGAACAACCTGGCTTTGCGCCTCGATGCACAGCACGTCCGCATCCTCGGCACTTCGGCCCAAAGCATCGACAATGCCGAAGACCGCGACAAGTTCTCGGCCATGCTCGACCGCATCGGCGTAGACCAGCCCGAATGGAGCGCGCTGACTTCGATGGAAGACATCAACGCTTTCATCCAGAAGGTAGGTTTCCCCGTGCTTGTACGTCCGTCGTATGTGCTCAGTGGTGCTGCCATGAACGTCTGCTCCAATCAGGAAGAGTTGGAACGCTTCCTGCAGCTGGCCGCCAATGTATCGAAAAAACATCCTGTGGTAGTGAGTCAGTTCATCGAACACGCCAAGGAAGTCGAGATGGATGCCGTGGCACAGAACGGCGAAATCATCGCCTACGCCATCTCCGAGCACATCGAGTTTGCCGGTGTGCACTCGGGCGACGCCACCATTCAGTTCCCGCCGCAGAAGCTCTATGTGGAGACCGTGCGCCGCATCAAGCGCATCAGCCGCCAGATTGCCAAGGAGCTGAACATTTCCGGTCCTTTCAACATCCAGTTCCTGGCACGCGACAACGATATCAAGGTCATCGAATGTAACCTCCGTGCTTCCCGCTCGTTCCCCTTTGTCAGCAAGGTGCTGAAGCTGAACTTCATCGAGCTGGCTACGAAGGTCATGCTGGGCATCCCCGTGCAGAAGCCGGACAAGAACCTCTTCGACCTGGACTACGTGGGCATCAAGGCTTCGCAGTTCTCCTTCAACCGCCTTCAGAAGGCCGACCCCGTACTGGGCGTCGACATGGCCTCTACGGGTGAGGTGGGCTGCATCGGCGACGATACCTCGTGTGCCGTGCTCAAGGCCATGCTGTCTGTGGGTTACCGCATCCCGCAGAAGAACATCCTGCTGTCCACCGGCTCCACGGAGCAGAAGGTAGACATGCTGCCTGCTGCCCGACAGTTGCAGCGTAAGGGTTACAAGCTCTTCGCTACGGGTGGTACGTCGAAGTTCCTCACCGAGAACGGCATTGAAAACACCCGCGTCTACTGGCCCAGCGAGAACGGTCAGCCTCAGGCTTTGGACATGCTCCACAAGAAGGAAATCGATATGGTGGTCAACATCCCCAAAAACCTGACGGCGGGCGAGCTGAGCAACGGTTACAAGATACGCCGTGCCGCTATCGACCTCAACATTCCGCTCATCACCAACGCCCGTCTGGCCGGTGCCTTCATCAATGCTTTCTGCACGATGTCGGTCGATGACTTGGGCATTAAGTCGTGGGCTGAGTACAAGTAAGGCAGCTTATCGCTTTTATAATATAGGGAGTCCCCGGCGTTGTTTTTTGACAGATGCCGGGGATTTCTGTTTACTTGGGCTTCGCCGGTTGGCGGTTATTGGCTATATTTGAGCTTTCAGAGAAAAAAGCAAAAAAAGTTCTTGTCCTTTGTAACAAGCGATCGCTCTTTTCCGTCTGACGGGTATAAGACTGATGATAGAATAGGAGAAAGTGCATGGATGCCGAGAGTTTTAAAAGAATGTTTTTACCTTGTCACGCTAAACTGTATGGGGTGGCCTACAGGCTGTTGGAGAATGCTTCCGATGCCGAAGATGTGCTGCAGGAGGCCTACCTGAAACTGTGGAGCAAGCGGGAAGAACTGACGGTTATCAGCAATCCGGAAGCCTTTGCCGTCACGATGGTGAAGAATATGTGCTTCGACTTGCTTCGTTCGGGCCAGTATCTTTCCGACAGGCAAAACCTGCCACTGACCGAGGAAGTGCAGCGCGTCGGCCTCTCTTCTGACGGTTGGGAAACGAAAGAGGATGCCAGAGTGGTGAAAACGCTGATAGCACGTCTGCCTTTGCAACAGCGGCTGGTGATTACCTTGCGCGATGTGAAAGGATGTTCTTACGAAGAGGTGGAGCGGCTGACGGGGCTGAACTCGGTTAATGTGCGTGTATTACTGTCGAGGGCGAGAAAGAAAATACGTGAGGAATTTACTAAATGGAACAACTATGAAAGTCGATGAAGTGGAAAGATTGCTCGCTGCCTATTACGAAGGGGCAACGGACGAGCACGAAGAAAAAAGGTTGAAGGAGGCTTTGCTGTCACAGGATCTGCCGGAACATCTGGAACCGGATGGACGACTGCTGGCAGCGTTGGAAGCAGAAAACATGGAGGAAATACCTGTGCCGGCCGGACTGGAAGAAAGACTTTCGTGCCTGATAGACCGGAAAGATGAAGAGGCTCCACACTTCCTGCGCCGTAACCGTGTGCGGAGAAACTGGCGTTGGGTGGCCGGTATAGCAGCCACATTCCTGTTGCTGACAGTGATCGGGTGGGGAGTGTCGACGATGGACAAGCAGACTGTTCCGCCTACACCGCTGGACACGTTCAGCGATCCGCAGGAAGCCTATCAGGTGTTGCAGGCCACACTCTCGGAAATGTCGAGCAACTGGAGGGCAGGGTTGGAACAGATGCAGGAAGTGCAGTTGCAGATGAACGTGGTACAGAAAGAAGTGAAACAAGAATTATCCAAATAAAAACCGTAGATTGTTATGAGAACCGTCAGATTACTTTTAGTCAGCCTATTGCTGGCATTCCCCCTGCTGAGCCAGGCCCAACAGGAGTTGTTCAAGAAATACAGCGACATGAAGAACGTGTCGTCTGTCTACATTTCCAAAGCCATGCTGGAGATGAACCCCAGCCTGTTTACAAAGGACATCTACATTGGCAAGGCGGCTTCGCAGCTGAACTCGGTGCAGATCATCTCGACGATGGACAAAATGATCAAAGCGGATTTGCTGAAAGACATCCGTGAGATGGTTAAATCCTCGCGCTACGAGCTGCTGATGAAGCAGAAGGGAACGGTATCATCTTCCGAATTCTACGTCAGCCGCAAGGGCGACAAGGTAAAGGAACTGGTAATGATAACCAACGGCGCCGCCACACTGAAGTTCGTCTATCTGGAAGGAGAGATGACGACGAAAGACGTACAGAGCCTGTTGCTTTATCAGAACGCGAGCGGATATGTATCTCCAGCCCGTGTGTACCAGCGGGGGGAACTGGAAAGCATGGGCATACACATGCCCGATATGGATTGGGACAACCTGCAGAAAACTTTCAAGTCGGATGAATGGAAGAAGTTTGTGAAGGACATAAAGGAACTGAGTGATAGCTCAAAGTTGCAGGAGTAGAAGCATTGTATAGTTAGCAATTTGCATAATCAGGACAGATATACTGGGAAAAAGATAGTATATCTGTCCTGTTTTTTTTTATCTTTGCAAAGTAACAACAACGATCTAATTTGCTTTGCTTATGAAGAGATATGGCTTATCCGTCTTGTTTTTGTTTGCACTGTTTCTTCCTGTGCTGCATGCCCAGCTTACGTTGTACGAATGCAGGCAGCAGGCACGCGACAATTATCCCCTTATCCGCCGGTATGGTTTGATTGAAAAAGCTGCGCAATACAGCGTGGCCAATGCGGCAAAAGCCTATTTGCCGCAGGTCAGCCTCTCGGCCAAGGCTTCCTATCAGAGCGATGTGACCCGTTTACCTTTCGAACTGCCGGGCATCGATGTAGACTTTATGCCGAAAGATCAGTATCAGGTGATGATACAGGTACAGCAGTCCGTTTGGGATGGAGGCGAGACAAAGTGGCGCAAACAGCAGGTTCGTGCCGGTGCGGAGGTAGACAGGGAAAAACTGAATGTAGATATGTATGCCTTGGACGAACGGGTAAACCAGCTTTTCTTCGGTATCTTGTTGCTCGATGAGCAGTTGGAGCAAAACCGCTTGTTGCTCGACGATCTGGATCGTACCCACCGTACGGTAAGCATTTGTATCGACAATGGGACTGCAAACCGCAGCGACTTGGACGAAGTGGCCGTGGAGCAGCTTTCGATCCGCCAGCAACAGGTGTCTTTGGAAGCTTCCAGGCGGGCGTATGCCGATATGTTGTTACTCTATCTGGGGCGTAAGCCTGAAGAAGAAATCAAGCTGCAGAAACCGCTTGCCGAGGAACCGTCGGACTGGCAGAACCGTCGGCCTGAATTGCGTTGGTACGATGCACAGTCGGCTTTGTTGGGAGTGCAGGATGCGTCGCTGGCGGCAGGGTTCATGCCACGTCTGGGAGTTTTCATGCAAGGAGCTTATGGCAATCCGGGACTGAATATGTTGCAGGACAAATTCAAGTCTTACTTTGTGGCAGGAGTCAGTCTGTCCTGGAATCTGGGAAGGCTGTATACCTTGAAGAACGACCGCCGACTGATCGAAAACAATCGCCTGATGCTGGAGACAGGCAGGCAGACGTTTCTGTTCAATACCAGCCTGGAAGTGACCCGTCAGGAAGCAGACGTGAACGCTTTACGCCGTCAGATGGCGGATGATGACGAGATTATCCGTTTGCGTACCCGCATCCGACAAGCATCGGAAGCCAAACTGCAGAACGGTGCATATACCGTAAACGATCTGTTGCGTGACATTACAGAAGAAAATCTGGCGCGTCGGCAAAAGGCCCTGCATGAAGTACAGCTGTTGATGAAGCTATACGACTGGAAGCATGCAGTGGGAGAGTGATGATCCTACGCTCCCGGAGCCATAACGGATTCTTTTTTGATAAAACAATAAAAGCGATTAAAATACAGGTATCTATGAAAACATTTGCGACAATATTCTTGCTTATTGCCTGTGTGTCCTGCTCGGACGGAACCGGTCATTACGATGCTACAGGTACTTTCGAAACAACCGAGGTCGTTGTGTCGTCCGAGACATCGGGCAAACTTCTGCGTATGGACGTAGAAGAAGGGATGAGGCTGAAAGCCGGTCAGACAGTCGGGATTGTAGACACAGTGCAGCTTTACCTGAAGAAACTGCAGTTGGAGGCCAATGCCCGTTCTGTACAGGGACAGCGTCCCGACATACGGAAGCAGATTGCAGCCACACAGGAACAGATACGCCAGGCCGAGCGCGAACGTGACCGTGTGAAACGTTTGTTCGAAGCCGATGCCGCTAACCGCAAGCAACTGGACGATGCCGAGTCTTTGCTTCAGGTGCTCCGCAAACAGTTGGATGCTCAGAATTCGACGCTGCAGAATAGCGACCGGAGTCTGACGTGGCAGTCTTCATCGGTAGATATCCAGGTGGCACAAATGAACGATCAGTTGGCCAAGTGCCACATTACGGTTCCCATGCAGGGAACTGTCTTGGCGCAATATGCGGAAGCGGGCGAGTTTGTAGCTCCCGGTACTCCGCTGTTCCGTTTGGGCGATATGGAGCAGATGTATCTTCGTGCCTATATTACCAGCGACCAGCTGGCCGATGTCCGTTTGGGGCAGAAAGTGAAGGTGGTGGCCGATTATGGAGGCGAACAGCAGCATGAGTATGAGGGAAAGGTGACGTGGATTTCGGATACGTCGGAATTTACTCCTAAAAATATTCTGACCAAAGACGAACGTGCCAATCTGGTCTATGCCATAAAAGTTTCTGTCCGCAACGACGGTATGTTGAAGATTGGCATGTATGGAGGTATTGTGTTCGACTGATACGGAGGCTTTGAGTATGGATGAAGTGGTTGTTGCAGATAACCTGCGGAAAAGTTACGGGCGGGTGACGGCACTCGACGGTGTATCCTTGCGTGTGCGGAAGGGTGAGATATTTGGACTTATCGGCCCTGATGGGGCAGGTAAGACTACCTTGTTCCGCATCCTGACTACCTTGTTGCTGGCTGATAGCGGTAGGGCTACGGTAGCCGGCTTCGATGTAGAACGGCAATACAAGGAGATACGGCGGAGAGTAGGGTACATGCCGGGACGCTTTTCGCTTTATCAGGACCTGACAGTAGAAGAGAACTTGCAGTTTTTTGCGACGGTGTTTGGCACTACAATTCGCGAGAACTACGAATTGGTGCGCGATATTTACAGTCAGATAGAGCCTTTCCGTACGCGTAGGGCCGGAGCCTTGTCGGGTGGCATGAAGCAGAAGCTGGCGTTAAGTTGTGCCCTGATTCACAAGCCGGAAGTCCTGTTTCTTGACGAACCTACCACGGGGGTAGATCCCGTCTCACGTCGCGAGTTGTGGGACATGCTCCGACGTCTGCGCGAGCAGGGCATTACCATTGTTGTTTCTACCCCTATCGTCGACGAGGCACGGCAGTGCGACCGCATTGCTTTTATCAGCGAAGGACAGGTGCGGGGCATCGATACTCCAGACATTATTCTGGAGCGTTTTGCCGATATACTTTGTCCGGCAGGGCTGTCGCACAGTGAGAAAAACAACAAGGGTACTCCTGTGATTGAAGTAGAAAATCTGACCAAACAGTTCGGTTCGTTTGTTGCTGTCGACCATATATCCTTTGAGGTACGCCGCGGCGAGATATTTGGTTTTCTGGGAGCAAACGGAGCGGGCAAGACGACAGCCATGCGCATGCTGACGGGCTTGAGCCGTCCGTCGGCAGGAAGGGCTACGGTGGCCGGCTTCGATGTAGGGCGACAACCGGAAGAAGTGAAGCGGCATATCGGATATATGAGCCAGAAGTTTTCGCTTTACGAGGATTTGAAGGTGTGGGAAAACATCCGTTTGTTTGCCGGCATCTATGGAGTGAAAGAGGATGACATAAAGCGGCGGACCGATGAAGTACTGCAACGGATCGGGCTGGAAAAAGAACGGAACAGCCTGGTTAGCAGTTTGCCGTTGGGTTGGAAGCAGAAACTGGCTTTTTCGGTAGCAGTGTTTCACAATCCGGAAATTGTTTTTCTGGATGAACCGACAGGTGGGGTAGACCCTGCTACCCGCCGTCAGTTCTGGGAATTGATTTATCAGGCTGCCGACAGGGGTATTACAGTGTTTGTCACGACTCATTTCATGGACGAGGCCGAGTACTGCGACCGCATTTCCATCATGGTAGACGGCAAGATACGTGCCCTTGACTCGCCCGACGGGCTGAAACGCACTTTCCATGCAGCTACGATGGACGAAGTATTCCGTCAACTGGCCCGTGCAGCGGGGAGGGCGGCTTGTTGAGGCCGGTGTCTGATTTCTGGTATCAAAAAAAACGATGATTGACGATTATGAAACAGTTTCTCATATTTGCAGGCAAGGAGTTCCGGCACATTTTCCGCGACCGGCGGACGATGCTCATCCTGCTTGTCATGCCTGTGGTGCAGATTATTCTTTTCGGTTTTGCCATCACTACCGAAGTACAGAATGTACGGATGGCGGTGCTTGACCCATCGGATGATGTGCTGACACGGCGCATTATCGAACAACTGGATGCTTCGGAATACTTTACTTTGTCCGCCCGCTTCCAGACTCCGCAGGAGATGGACGAAGCTTTTCGCCGCTCGCAGGTAGACATGGCTGTTGTGTTCACTCCTGATTTTTCCGACCGGCTTTATACGGGTGAGTCGGCCGTGCAGCTTGTTTGCGATGCCACCGATCCTAATACGGCAACCATGCAGACCAGCTATGCTACAGGTATTATTGCCGCCGCCACGCGACAACTGTTGCCGGCTGGTGTTTCTGTCCCAGCCATCCAACCCGAAGTGAAGTTACTTTATAATCCTCAGATGAAGAGCGTCTACAACTTTGTGCCTGGCGTCATGGGACTCATTCTGATGCTGATTTGCGCCATGATGACTTCCATATCGATTGTACGCGAGAAAGAGACGGGCACGATGGAAGTGTTGTTAGTATCACCTGTACGGCCATTCTTTCTGATTCTGTCGAAGGCAGTTCCTTATTTTGTCTTGTCGTTTGTCAATCTTGCTACCATCCTGTTGCTATCGGTTTATGTGCTTCATGTACCTGTAGCGGGCAGTTTGTTGTGGCTTGTGGCAGTGTCGTTGCTTTTCATTTTTGTGTCGCTTTCGTTAGGCCTGCTCATTTCTACGGTGACGCATACTCAGGTGGCAGCCATGTTGGCTTCGGGGTTGATGCTGATGATGCCTACAATGCTGTTATCCGGTATGATTTTCCCGGTCGAGAGTATGCCGTGGGTACTTCAGGGCATTTCGGCTCTCATTCCGGCACGCTGGTATATACAGGCTGTGCGAAAACTGATGATACAAGGGGTAGATGTAGTTAATGTGCTTTCCGAAGTTGCAATATTGTCGGGGATGGCTGTTCTGCTGATAACAGTCAGTTTGAAGAAGTTTAAAAACAGATTGGAGTAACCGCTATGATAAAATATCTGATAGAAAAAGAGTTTAAACAGCTTTTCCGGAATCCGTTCATTCCGAAACTGATTCTGTTGTTTCCCTGCATGATTATGATTCTGATGCCTTGGGCAGCCAGTCTGGAGATAAAGAACATACGGCTGGATATTGTGGATGGTGATCATAGCGCATTGTCGAGGAGGCTGGTAGAGAAAGTGATGGCTTCTACTTACTTTCATGTCAAGGCCTGTCCGGATACGTACGACGAAGGGTTGCGACATGTCGAGGAAGGTATGGCGGATATTGTATTGGAAATTCCATGTGATTTTGAGAAAGATTGGATGACAGGTCGTAGTCCCCGCCTGCTGATTGCAGCCAATGCGGTGAACGGTACAAAAGGAGGTATGGGGAGTTCTTATCTGTCTTCTATTGTTTCCGATTATGCCCGTGATTTGGCAGAAGGAGGAGAGCGGTCTGCTTCTTCCGTTGTCCGTTTGCCTCAAGTAGAAGTACAGACACTGAATCTTTTCAATCCCAGGCTCAATTACAAGCTTTTTATGGTACCGGCATTGATGGTAATGCTGCTGACGCTGATATGCGGGGCACTGCCGGCGCTGAATGTGGTCGGTGAGAAAGAAGCGGGTACTATCGAACAAATCAACGTGACGCCGGTTGGGAAATTTACTTTCATCATTGCCAAACTGATTCCTTACTGGCTGATAGGGCTTTTGGTACTTTCCATCTGCTTCTTGTTGGCCTGGGCATTGTATGGCATTTTGCCTGTAGGACATTTCCTCACCATCTATTTCTTCTCAATTATCTTTTTGCTGTTGATATCCGGATTCGGTCTGGTGGTTTCCAATTATTCTTCTACGCTCCAGCAGGCCATGTTTGTCATGTTTTTCTTTATTCTGATTCTGGTACTGATGAGCGGTTTGTTTACTCCTATTCACAGCATGCCCCGTTGGGCGCAAACCATTACTTACATCAATCCTTTGCGATACTTTGTCGAAGTAATGCGTACGGTATACCTTCGTGGAGGAGGAATCCTTGATTTGCTTCCGCAATTAGGCGCGTTGATCCTGTTTGCTGTAGGCTTCAACTTGTGGGCGGTCGTGAGTTACAGGAAGAACAGTTGACGTAGAAGCATAAAAGAAAAAAGTATGCGATAACCGATCTTTTTGTTACTTTTGCCGGAAAATAGAAAACTATGTCAGAAGAATCGAAAAATACTTATGATGAGTCTTCGGTGAAGGCTTTACTGGAATGGGCTCAAACTGTAAAACTGCCTAAAGAGTTGGAACTGAGCGATGCGGAATATGTTTTTGATACATCCATGTATTTGCAGTCGAATATCAGCGATATAAAAGCACACTATCCCGATCCGTTCTACAATGCGGCCATCGACCGTCTGAATAAACTGAAAGCAAAAGTAGAAGCCGATAATCTGTAAGGCTTGCGACCGGTTGTATCTCTCATTTTAAGTGCCGGTCTTTTCCTTCCCGCCAGGCTTCTATCAGTCTGCGGGCAATGCTCAGTTTTCGGGGAAGTTCCGGCAGATTGTCCCGATGATAAAAAGCACCGGCGCTGAGTTCGTCTTTCTGCAATTTTATTTCTCCGCTTTCGTAGTCGGCAAAGAAACCCACCATCAGTCCGCTGGGATAGGGCCAAGGCTGGCTGTCGAAATAGGTAATGTTGCGGATGGTCAGGCCGGTTTCTTCCATCACTTCGCGGCGGACGCATTGCTCCAGTGTTTCGCCAGCCTCAAGAAATCCTGCTACGAGCCCGTAGAAGGTGCCACGGAAGTTGTGAGCGTGTACCAGCAGAATCTCTTCACCCCGACGTACCAGTACGATGATGGCTGTGGCAATGGGAGGATACATTTCGTTGCCGCATCGGGGACATTTCTTCATGATGTCTGTCTGTTGTTCAGTGGCTGTGCCACATACGGGGCAGTAGCGGCTGTGTGCATCCCAATAAAGTATCTGGTAAGCTTTTCCGGCAGCCTTGTATTCTTCTAACGGAAGATAGTCGAACGAAGCCCGCAGGCCGGTCATGATCCATTGGTCTGTCTCTGCGATGGGATGATTGATGGAAAAGGTGTAGACCTGTGTACCGTTAGGCAGTGTCACCCGGTGCACATGCTGTTCTTCGGAAGGCGCAACGGGCAATTGGTTGCCGGTAGGCACAGTGCATGTGCCATCAGCTTGTTTCTGCATCAGCAGGTTGTCCTTGAAGAAGACAAACCATTGTGCTGCCTTATCATTCGTATCTTTCATTGCTTTTTTCTTTTTTTTAGGGTCAGAAGTTCACGTTTATGCCTCCCATGAAAGTTGCTTTCGGCATGGGGTATCCGGCGTTGATTTCGTAACGTTGTGCCAGCAGGTTCTCTCCTTTCACGAAAAGGCTTGCAAAGTTACACAGTCGATAGCTTGCATTCAAGTCCCAGAGCACAAAACTTTCCTGTTTTTCCTGTCCTTTCGTAACCGAAGTATAAAGTCCTTTGATGTATTGCATGCCGCTTGTCAGTGTCCATCGGCCTTGCCGGTAGCTGATACCTGCGTACAGTTTGTGCTCCGGAGCGGCCAGTACGGGGTTCTCCATGTGCAGCCAGCTGTAGTTGGCATTGGCTTGCCAGCGGGCATTGAAGCGGTAGGCTATGTTAGTTTCTACTCCCCAGTTTTCTATTTTTCCCGAGTTCATGTTTTTGCGCTGCGAAGGATCTACCATGATGATGTTTTTACCATTGATGTAATACAGGTTGAGGCCATAGTTCAGGCGGTTGTCGCACAGGCGCTGGGTGTACGACAGTTCGTAGTTCACGAGGCTTTCCGGCTTCAGGTCAGGATTCTTGGAGAACATGAACATTTCGCGGATCGTCGGGTTACGGAATCCTTTGCTTACCATAGCCTTCATTTCGGCTTGCTGGGGCAGGTGGAAGGCCAGACCACCCTGCGGGATCCATTCGGTACCCGTGTGCGAGTGGTAGTCGATACGCAGGCCGGCATCGAGCGACAGCCAGGTGCTGATGTTCTGTCGGAAATCGACGTAGCCCGCAAACTCATCCAGTTGTTTGTCTACCTGAGATTGTCTTTCGCCTGTTGCCAGTACCTGATACCACGATTCTCCGCCAAAGTGCTGGTAGTCGAATCCGGCTGTGATGCGGTTGCCTTCGAACAGGGTTGCACTTTGGTACAGCGAGATTCCCATCATGCGGTCTTTGGAGTTGAAGTGGAAAGTCTGTGGCTCTTCGTCCGGATGGTAACCGTCGTTTATCTTGTGGCGTCCCCAGTTGTAGAAGAAACTCAAGGCACCCGAGGTACGGTCGTAATGGTTTTCGAGGGCGGCCGATGCCATGCCGCGTGTGATGCGCGAGTCGTTGTCGATGTAAGGAGCTGCAATTGTACCGGGGTTGGAGGCATTGAAGTGAGTAGCGTTCAGGTCGCCCCACACTTTCCAGTGGTTGCTGAGGTCGTAGCCCAGTTTGACGTAGCCGCCATATTGCTCAAATTCCATGTCGGGACGGTGCCCGTCACTTCGGTTATACGAGCCGGTAGCGACGCTTCTGAACCGTCCGTGCTTCACGCGGTTGGATACCTCGGTCTGTAGTGTGTTGTACGAGCCATAGCCAAGTTGCAGATCGGTCTTTGTTCCTTCTTCCTGCATTTGTCGGGTGACGATGTTGATAACGCCTCCCATGGCATTCGAACCGTAGAGTACCGATGCCGGTCCACGCAGCACTTCGACCCGTTCGGTCATCATCGTCTGGTAGGCATCGGCTATGGGGTGTCCCATCAGGCCCATGTATTGCGGATGTCCGTCGATAAGCACTAGCAGACCGGCTGTAGGGCTTCCTCCCACACCTCGCAGGCTCATGCCTCCGGCAGCACCGGTCGATACTCCGTAGCCCATAATGCCTCGGCTGGTGGTAAAGAAGCCGGGAACCTGTTCGGTCAGTGTTGGCAACACCGAAGGCTGGTAATTGCTTTCCAGTTGCTTCCGGTCTACCACCGAGATGGTCATGGGCAGGTGGCGTATATCGGTTTCGTTACGGGTGCCTGTCACAACGACTTCGTCGGTTGTCAGCGTGCGGGCAATGCGGGTACTGTCTTCTTGTCCACGGACAGGAAGAACGGTCAGGAACAGGAAGGCACACATGCCTTCCAGCAGGTTCAGTTTCTTCATGCGTTTTTTCTCTGATTGGAGATAAATTTTTCTATAACTGGGAAAATTTCTTTGGCCGATTGGAGGTCACGGCTGGCTTGCTCCAGCGGACACCATCCGGTACGGTCGCGGTTGATGATGTGGTCTACCACTTCGTCGCAGCTTACCTTGGCGCCGGCTTCTTGTAACAACCGGAGGGCTGGCTCACTGATGGTGCGGGTATAGACTTCGGCTACGCCGCCCAGCACCATGAGCGAGGCGGCAGCTTTTCCGATTACCTTGTCGGCAATGGAAGCGCCTTGGAGAAAATCCGGCTCTGTCACCAACAGGTCATACAGATCGGCTACACCCCGTTGTGTGAACGTACGGATGCAGTCACCATGAGCTATCACGCAGGAGTATCCTCCTGCGTGAAGCATTTCTATCAGTTCTTTCATTCTTGTTCTTGTTACAGCGTTTCTTGTTTCAGTTGTTCCACATATCGGTCAATGCGGTGCAACTCTTTGGGGATGTCAATGCTCTGCGGGCAGTGCGAGTTGCATTGTTCACATCCGATGCAATGACTGGCCTGGCGCAGACGTGGCACACTTCGGTCGTAACCTACCAGGAAAGCGCGGCGTGCTTCGCGATAGTTGGCATGTTCCTGCGAGGTGGGCAGGTTGCCTTCGTTCACACATTTGTTGTAGTGAAGCAGTACGGCAGGAATGTCGATGCCGTAGGGGCAGGGCATGCAGTACTTGCAATCGTTGCAAGGGATGGTAGGGTACTGTTTCATCAGGTCGGCTGTCTGCTGCAGAAATTCGAAATCGTCGTCAGTCAGTGGTACGAGTGGTGAGTAGGTCCGCAGGTTGTCTTGCAGATGTTCCATGTAGGTCATGCCGCTCAATACAGTAAGAACACCGGGGAACGTGCCTGCAAAGCGGAAGGCCCACGATGCTACACTTGCTTCAGGCCCACGTTGCTTGATGCGTGCCACCAGATGCTCGGGCAGTTTCGAGAGGCGGCCACCCAGCAGCGGTTCCATGATGATGGCGGGAATATGGCGTTTCTCCAGTTCGGCGTACAGGTAGTCGGCATTTACGTTGTTGCCCGAGGCGTATTGCCAGTCTACGTAATTGAGTTGTATCTGTACGAAGTCCCAATGCACCTGGTCGTGCATGGCCAGCACTTCGTCGAACACTTCTTTGGTTCCGTGGAACGAGAATCCCAGATTGCGGATACGTCCCGCTTCACGTTCCTTCATCAGGAAGTCTATCATGCCGTTTTCGATGTAGCGGGCACGGAAGGTCTCGATGCCACCGTTACCGATGGAGTGCAGCAGATAGTAGTCAATGTAGTCTACCTGTAGTTCCGAAAACGAGCGGTTGTACATGGCGATGGAGTTCTCGCGTGTATAGTTGGAGAAGTTGGACAGCTTGGTGGCCACGAAGAACTTCTCGCGTGGATGGCGTTTCAGGGCGATGCCGGTCGACTTCTCCGACCATCCCTGTACGTATACGGGCGACGTGTCGTAGTAGTTCACACCGTGTGCCATGGCGTAATCTATCAGTTCGTTTACGGCATCCTGGTCGATGACGTTACCTCCTTTTTCAGGAGCGGGCAGAGTAGGCCAGCGCATACATCCGTATCCCAGTAAGGAGACTTTTTCTTTTGTTTTCGGATTTTCGCGCAGGGTCATTTTGTCGGTCGGAACTTCTCCCTGTGCCTGTAGCGAGGCCGAGTTCGAATCCTTCGGTCCGCATCCCGTCAGCGCTACGGTTGCAGTAGCTGTACTGATGCCTACAATTTTCAGAAATTCGCGGCGGGAAATGTCTTTATGATGATTTTGATCGTTCATTGTTGCAAAGTGTTTAGTAATAAAGTGTAAAGAAGTTATAGAAGTCGGGCAGGTGTTTTGTGCTTATTGCTTGCTGCCCGTTCCTCTTTATTAAATAATCCGGTGGCGTTCATGTCCTTCCACATAGATGGCTGTGAACGGACGTGCCGGACAAAGGTTCTCGCAGGCGCCGCAGCCGATACAGCGTTCGGTGTCGATAGCGGGGAACTTGCGCGAGTCCGGATTGTTGGCATCCGAAGGTACCATTGTTATGGCGCCTGTCGGACAGTGGCGGGCACAATTGCCGCATTCTACACCGTCGGTTTTCACCACACAGTTTCGTTTGATCCATACGGCATGGCCTATCTGGATAGCCGACTTATCGGCTACCGTGATCGGTTTGATGGCTCCCGTAGGGCAGACGTCCGAACACTTGGTACACTCGGGACGGCAGTAGCCGCGTTCGTACGAAGAGAAAGGTTGCATCAGTGTCATCAGATCTGTTGAAGGACGCAGTACTTCGTTGGGGCATACCGATACGCAAAGCTGGCAGGCGGTGCAATGTTGTGCGAAGTGTCGTGCTCCCTGAGCTCCCGGTGGCAGGATGGGTGTCTTGCGGTTGGGGATCTTTTTGTCTTCGATGGTAGCCAGCCCGCCATCTACTTTCATTTCCTGAGCTTTCAGTACGGCTGCCGAGGCTGCCAGTGCCGACGATGCCAGGAAGGCACGGCGTGAGCTGTCTTTTTCGGTTTTCGGTTCTGCTTTCGCAACTCCGGCTTTGACCGGATGTCTGTAGCTCACTGCCTGGTGTTTGCATTTGTCCAGACAATCCATGCAGGCCACGCAACGGCTGTAGTCTATTTGGTGATTCTTGATGTCGATACACGAAGCTTTGCAATTGCGTGCGCAAAGGTTGCAGTTGATGCACTTATCCGTGTCGATAACCGGCTTCAAATAAGCATATCTGGACAAGAAGCCGAGTATGGTACCTACCGGGCAAATGGTGTTGCAATAGGTTCGTCCGCCTCTCCATGCCAGTACGATGAGGATGACCAGGGTAACGGCTGCAATGACGAAAGTCGGGACGCTCTTCAGCCACACGGTGGTATCGTAGAACGCATAACTGTCGGCACGTTCGGCCAGGTAGGCCAGCAGATTGTTTCCCCACTGGTAGAGGGGAGCAAACAGGTTGTTGGCAATACGTCCGTATGCACTGTAAGGAGCCAATAGGGCGACAAACGAGTGCACACCTGCCACCAGTGCGACGGCGAATACTCCCAATACACCGTATCGCAGCCACGACAGGGCGGGCGAGTAGCGGTAACGGTTCTTCTTGGTCTTTTTGGAAAACCAGGCCACTATGTCCTGAAATACTCCCAGCGGACAAATGACCGAACAGTAGACACGTCCCAGCAACAGCGTGAGGATCACCAGCGCCAGCACTACTCCCACGTTGAGAGCCAGCAGGGCAGGCAGAAACTGAATTTTAGCCATCCAGCCGAACCACGTATGCAACGTTCCCGTAAAGTCGAGGAACAGCAACGTAATGAGTGCGAAGAACAGGACAGCAAGTGTTAGTCTGATTTTACGTAACATAAATAGTAGTTATTAGAAATTTGTGTGTATCTTAATTAAAATAGTTTTATAACCGTGCAAATATAGCAATTCTGACTTTACGGTTGATTATCCTTTTTACGCTTTTTGCAACATCTTGCAACAGCAGATTGGGGGATAATGTACAGTTCCTTTTTCCCGGATTGCTTATTTGGGTATTTGGGGCTCTATTTTTTCTCTGTTTTTTGTTGGGAGGAAGCGCAGATAGTTTTATATTTGCCCCGATGCTAATCCTTAAAAATCTGCTTGCTATGAAGCAATCACTGACAAACGTATGGAGATTTTATCGCGACGGTTTTCGTGGTATGACCTTGGGACGTACGCTGTGGCTTATTATCCTGATAAAGCTGTTCGTTATTTTCTTTGTACTCCGTCTGTTTTTCTTCCCCGATTTTCTTAATAGCCGGGCATCCGATGAAGCCGGACAGAGCGATTATGTAGGCCGTGAACTCATTCAGCGGGCAGTAAAGTGAGGATAGCTTTTTTATGGCTGAATTTTATGTGTAATTTAACCCGATCTTTTATCTATGTTCGAGAGTATTGACACTTCCCTGATCGACTGGTCAAGAGCACAATTTGCCTTGACAGCTATCTATCACTGGATTTTTGTTCCGCTGACTTTGGGATTGGCGGTGATTATGGGCATTATGGAGACGATATATTATCGTACCCGTAATGAGTTCTGGAAGCAGGCTGCCCAGTTCTGGATGCGACTTTTTGGCATCAATTTTGCCATAGGTGTGGCCACCGGGCTGATACTGGAGTTTGAGTTCGGTACCAATTGGAGTAACTATAGCTGGTTTGTGGGCGATATTTTCGGAGCGCCGTTGGCCATCGAGGGAATACTGGCTTTCTTTATGGAAGCTACTTTCATTGCAGTCATGTTTTTCGGCTGGGGGAAGGTGAGTCGCCGTTTTCATCTTACTTCTACCTGGCTCACCGGACTGGGGGCAACGATTTCTGCCTGGTGGATTCTGGTTGCCAATGCCTGGATGCAGAATCCTGTCGGTATGGTGTTCAACCCCGATACGGCACGCAACGAAATGGTCGACTTCTGGGCTGTGGCCACATCGCCGATGGCCGTTAATAAGTTTTTTCATAGCATACTTTCGGGCTGGGTATTGGGTGCCGTTTTTGTAGTGGGTGTCAGTTGCTGGTACCTGTTGCGGCGCCGTCACAAGGAGTTTGCGCTGGCCAGTATCAGGGTAGGGGCCTGGGTAGGTTTGTTTGCCGCACTGATGTCGGCCTGGACGGGTGATGGTTCCGGGTATCAGGTAGCCCAGAAACAGCCTATGAAGCTGGCAGCCATGGAAGGCTATTACGAAGGACAGCAAGGAGCCGGACTGGTGGCTTTCGGCATTCTGAATCCGGACAAACAGACACCGGCTGACGGGGTAGAACCTTTTCTGATGCGTATCGAATTGCCCAAGATGCTATCGCTCCTGGCCGAACGCGATCCGAATGCTTTTGTGCCGGGCATCAATAATTTGTTGGAAGGAGGCTACCGGCTGAAAGATGGCAGTCAGGCTTTGTCGGCTGAGGAGAAGATGGCGCGTGGCCGGAAGGCAATAGCTGCTTTTGCCGCTTATCGCACGGCTAAGGCCGACGGCAATGAAGAAGCTGCGGCTGAAGCAGCCGTAGTGTTGCAGGACAATGTAGCTTATTTTGGTTACGGGTATATAAAGGATGTCAACGAGCTGGTGCCTAATGTGCCGCTTACGTTCTACATGTTCCGGGTCATGGTGATGCTGGGCGGATATTTCATCCTGTTTTTTGCAGTGCTTCTGTTTTTGGTCTACCGGAAGAATCTGGCAGAGATGCGCTGGATGCATTGGATTGCCCTGTTCACTATTCCGTTGGGTTATCTGGCCGGACAGGCCGGTTGGGTAGTGGCCGAATGCGGCCGTCAGCCCTGGGCCATACAGGACATGCTGCCTACTTCGGCTGCCATTTCGAGGCTCGACGTGGGTTCGGTGCAGACAACTTTCTTCATCTTCTTAGTCCTCTTCACGGTATTGCTGATAGCCGAGATAGGCATCATGCTCCGAGCCATTCGCAAGGGATTCTAAACACTGTCGTTTTATCGTAAAATCAAAAAAAGAATATTCTGTATTTATGGATACTTATGCTTTTCTTCAGCAATATTGGTGGGCAATAGTTTCGCTACTGGGTGCTTTTCTTGTATTCCTGTTGTTTGTGCAGGGTGGTAACTCATTGCTGTTCTGTCTGGGCAAGACGGAAGAACACCGCAAAATGATGATCAATTCGACGGGACGTAAGTGGGAGTTTACGTTTACTACACTGGTTACTTTCGGTGGTGCGTTTTTCGCTTCTTTCCCATTGTTCTATAGCACCAGTTTCGGCGGTGCCTACTGGCTTTGGATGATTATTCTGTTCAGTTTCGTATTGCAGGCTGTCAGTTACGAATTTCAGTCGCAGGCGGGCAATCTTCTGGGTAAGAACACCTATCGTGTGTTTCTGGTCATCAACGGAGTAGTGGGGCCTGTGCTGTTGGGCGGTGCGGTAGCGACGTTTTTTACCGGTTCTGCATTCATTATCGACAAGAATAATATGGGTGATACGCTGATGCCCGTCATCAGTCGCTGGGCCAACGGCTGGCATGGGCTGGACGCACTGGCAAATCCGTGGAACGTGGTAATGGGACTGGCTGTCTTTTTCCTGGCGCGGGTGCTGGGTGCTCTCTACTTTATCAACAACATAGCCGATACGGAGCTTGTTGCGCGTTGTCGCCGTTCGTTGTGGGGAAACTCCGTGCTGTTCCTGATTTTCTTTCTGGCGTTTCTGGTACGTACGCTGGTAGCCGACGGCTTTGCCGTACAGCCCGAAAACGGCTGGATTTGCATGGAGCCATACAAATATCTGCACAACTTTCTGGCTATGCCCTGGGTACTTGTTATGTTCCTGTTAGGAGTTGCAGGGGTGCTGGGTGGTATTGTCCGTACCTTATGGAAACCCGGTTATGACAAAGGAATCTGGTTGTCTGGTGCGGGAACGATACTTGCGGTCTTTGCTCTTTTACTGACGGCGGGCTATAACCATACGGCTTATTATCCTTCCGTGGCCGACCTGCAAAGTTCGCTGACGCTGGCCAACAGTTGCTCCAGCCGTTTTACGCTCGAAGTGATGGCTTATGTTTCCATCCTGGTACCTTTTGTGCTGGCCTACATCTTCTATGCCTGGCGTCGTATCGACAGCCATAAGATTGATGCAGACGAAATGAAAGACGGGCATACTTATTGATGCCCGTCCTATGCTATATCATTTGACTTCCATGTTCGATGCGTCGAACGAAAGCGGAAGCAGATCGCCAACGCGTTTTATCTCGTAAATGCCTTTCCGTCCATACAGCAGGATGCGCATAGGGCGCTGGTGACGTGTCTCGGTTTCGAGCATCACCTGACGGCAGGCACCGCAGGGAGGAATCGGATCGTCAAGAAATTCGCCTTGTTCGTTGCGGGCGGCGATGGCCAGTGTGGTCACGGCTTGTTCGGGATAGCGTGAGTTGGCGTAGAACAGGGTCGTACGTTCGGCACAGAGTCCCGACGGATAGGCTGCGTTTTCCTGGTTGCTGCCACATACGACAGTACCGTCGGCCAGGCGTGCGGCAGCTCCTACCGAGAAGTGCGAGTAGGGCGAATAGCTGCGGTGGGTAGCCTCGCAGGCGTTGTCTATCAGTTCGCGGTCGGCGTTGTCCAGTTCGTCGTAAGCATATACCTGGACATCGATGCGGATATTCAGTTGTTTCATGGTGCAAGGTTTATTATAAGTGAATGATTATCGGGGTTAAGCCTTTTCCCTGCTTGCCGGATTTATATTCCCAGCAGCTTCATCGCTTTTTCTTGTTCGAAAAGCGAAAGGGATTTGGTTACGGTTTCGTAATTCTCTTTGTCGACGATGCGAGGCGCGAATATTCTCAGCACTTCCATCTTGTCGTCATCGAAGACATACAGTGACATCATGCGGGCGCATTGCTGGCAGGTGAAGTATTTGTTGTCGGCGCCGGCACGTATCAGTTTCATCTGTTCGTCTTTAAAAAGACGTGCCTTCACTTTGTTGTAGAAGTCGGTGAACTGTTTGTCGCTGATGGGACGTATCACGGGACGCGGCTTATGTCCCGGAACAACAACTACCGGTGGTTCCTGCGGGGCAGTGACGGGCGGCTCGGGCATGACTGGCTGGCGTTCCGATGCCTTGAAAGAATCCATATAGACCAGGCGTCCCTCTTCGAAGCGTACGATGATGACGGTGGCTTCACTATCCAGCGGGTTCAACATTTTCCGGTACTCCCATTCCTCCAGTCCGTAGTCCAGGCGGCGGTATTCGGGTTCTCCCAGTATTTTTGTGGTTTCTTCGGGTGACATGCCCTGTTTGATTTGGCCCAGAACATTGGAGTTGGAATAGAACATGCTTGAGCAGGAAGTCTGCAAGAGCAGATACATGGCTGCTACTCCTATAAGATAGCGTTTACATTTCATTTTCGTTTTCGGATAAGGTTTTTAACTCGGTTTCAAATGTAGCCAATTTAACTTATTTATGCCTCATCGGGTAGCTAATAAATAGTAAAAGGATTGTTTTTTTCGATTCTTTTGCAGATTTTTGCGCCGAAATCAAAGGTAAAGAAATGAAATATACGTTCCGACTGTGGGCTTTTGTAGCCTTATTAATTCTGTTTCTGCCTGCCTCGGCGCAGCGCCGGAACTCTCGTTACAACGACTATATCAAGCAATATTCCGAACTGGCCATCGACCAGATGAACCGTTATAAGATTCCGGCCAGTATCACTCTGGCACAAGGATTGCTGGAGAGCGGAGCGGGGCAGAGTGTGCTGGCCCGTAAAAGCAACAACCATTTTGGCATCAAGTGTCACAATACCTGGCGCGGTCGCAAAGTCTATCACGACGATGATGCCCGTGGCGAATGTTTCAGGGCTTATCGCAAGGTAGAGGACTCGTACGAGGATCACTCGAAATTCCTGAGGCAGGGTGCCCGCTATGCTTTCCTCTTCAAACTGAAGATTACCGACTACAAGGGCTGGGCAAAGGGGTTGAAGAAAGCGGGATATGCCACTGATCCGTCGTATGCCAACCGTCTGATTACCATTATCGAGGATTACGAGCTCTATAAGTACGACACCAAGGGCATGAGCAAGCGCGAGGCGCGTCGCTGGGAAAAGGAGCTGAAGAAGAAACCCTGGCTGGCCAATCCGCATCAGGTATATCTGGCCAACGGTCTGGCTTACGTCGTGGCACGCGACGGCGATACGTTCCGTCTGCTGGGCGGTGAGTTCGACATCAGCTGGAAGAAGCTGGTCGATTACAACGACCTGCATAAGGAGTACACCATCGAGGCGGGCGACATCATCTACCTGAAGAAGAAAAACAAGAAGGCGCAGAAACCTTATACGGTCCACATCGTGCGCGACGGCGAGTCCATGCACTCCATTGCCCAGAAGTACGGCATCCGGCTGAAGAACCTCTATAAGATGAACCGTAAGGATGTCGAAGAGTACGTTCCCGAGGTAGGCGACCGCCTGCGCTTGCGCTGACAATTGCCTTGCGGCTGTTGCGGGATAGTGGCGCAGGAAGACGCTGGCTACAGTTCGTCTTCCAGCGGCATGTATGCGCAGTCGATGTTGTCCTGTTCGGGGATGCTGAAGTCTTTGTCGGCAAACAGGTCGGCCAGTCCCGAAATCTGTTTCAGGCGAAGCAGTTCGTCGCGGTCCATCCCGATGTGTTTCATAATCCACTGGTCGGACATGCCGGCTTTGTCCAGTTCGGCCACGATGTGACACATCAGTTCGATGTTGTGTGTGCCCCGGGCACGGTTGTGCCGGATGGTGGAAGCCATGCGGTTCGACAGGTCTTTGTCTATCACCACTACGGGCAACAGGCCTTTTTCGCGTTCGAATATCCGCCGCGAGGTTTTCATCACCTGGTAGCGGTGGTAGCCGTCCACCAGAATGTAGGTATCGGTTTCGCGGTCGTAATAGCAGACACAGGGCATGGTGAAACCGTCTTCCCAGATGGACAGTTCCAGCAGCCGCATTTCGGGCGGAGCTACTACGTTGGGATTGTAGTCGTTGGCCTGTACTTTCTCGATAGGTACGGCCTGTACGTTGTATACCGGGCTTGGACTTTCGTTCATAGGTGCATATTTTTAAATTGTTCCATAATCTTGTTGCGTTTGCGCACTTCTTCCTTGGTCAGCGAGAAGCCCATGTACTTGCAGGCATGGTCGTTCTTCAGAATGCAGATGCACATGCGTTTGTAGGTGGGTATTTCGCGGAACTCGGGGATGTCGATGTCGTCCAGATATTCCATCCGGACGGGTTTTTTGGTGGTCTTGTAATTGGTAGTCTCCATTACTTCGAAGTTCACTCCGGCTTCCTTGAGGCGCTGGATGGTTGTTTCGCTGAGGCATCCGCCCCGTGTGCGCCAGAATTCTATGCTGACGGTCAGTTTCCGCTGATAATTGCGCCGGGTCGGTTCGGGCAGGGTAGAGAGCAGGAATTGCATGAATTCTTTCCACGTGTATCCTTGCGGCAGGCGTATACTTTGCCATCCCATGACGTGCGTACCTCCGTAGATGCCTGTGAAGTTCACCCCGTTGACGCGGCCTATCATCTTTCCCCACATGTCGGGGTCGATGGTCTTGTACAGGGAGAGGCTTTCCATCGCCTCGCACAGGAAGGGGCTGGCTACCCGTTGCCGTTCCAGATTGACGCCTGCTTTGTAGTAGAGGTCGTAAAGGCGATTGTAGTCGAAGCGGAACTTACCGTTGGCTGTCCATACGTCGGTGGTTTTCCAGTCGTACAGGGGATAGGCGTTGTAGACGTCGTTGCCGATGCGCGATGTCCAGCGATAGTTGTGGTACATGTGTATTTTGCGGTTCAGGTGGATGCTGCGCCAGCGGTTCAGGCTTTCCTGTGTGCGGATGCCTATCAGGAAGCAGGAGCGTACGGCGTCTTTCCGAGCGTGCAGCCACTTGGCAAAGTGCATCTGAAATTCGTAGTCCCACATCTTTTCGTAGTAGAAGGGGAAGTCGCTTCGAGTGTAGCAGTCGGCGGGCATGGGGCGCACCCAGATGTCTTTCATCCGTTCGTCCCACGGCCGCCAGAAGCTCTGGTACATGGATGTGCAGGTGGGCACGCGGAAGGGCACACAGATGCGGTACACTTCCAGAATGTCGCGGTTGGCCTCCAGGATGCGGTTCACGAAGTCGATGGTATGGGTGTACTGTATTTCGTAGTCCATGTGGAATACGCAGATTTTCCGGTTCAGGCGGTTCCGCCGCACGTAGTCGATGCAGAGGTTCAGCAGCAGTCCGCTGTCCTTTCCGCCCGAGAAGGATACGCACACGTTGTCAAAGTCCCTGAAGATCATTGCAAGCCGTTCCTGAGCCAGTTCGTAGACGTTTTTCTTGTTTTCCATGGAGTCTTTCTTTAACCTTTCCTCATCCGGACGTAGCGTGTCCATTTTTTCTCGACGACGAATGCTTGTCCCTCGAACACATCGGCATCGTCCAGCAACGCTACCGCATACAGGGGCAGGCTGCCGGCCGTGTCTTCCGCAATCTGCTTTAGCAGGGCTTCCAGCACGGGTGCCGCCTTGCCTTCGATGTAGTAGTTGTTGATGACGTAGCCGTTTTTTTTCTGCTCCAGTGGCACGAAGCCCACCACATGTTTCTCCTCCCGGGCTATGTACCATGTGTAGCTTTCCGATGTACGGAAGGGGTAGTTGTTGTTCTGCTTCAGCACTTTGGGATTCATCACCAAGGGGCCTACCAGTGGATAGAGCCTTTCGTCCGTTCCGTCCAGTTTTGTAATTTCCATCATATTCTGTTTGCGCTTATTGGGTTTTAAAAGTAAGGCTTTTCGGGGTTGTGTCGCTATTCCCTTAGTGAAAATTAACAATGAGCTGCTTTCTGATGTGCTCCAGACCACCAGCAGCGAGATGCTTGATGCGGTATCGTTTTTGAATGTCGGCAACCTCGTCAGGAAAAGCATGTGGAGGGAACGGGCAAAACTCCCCGGGTTTTGTCGGAAAACTCCCCGGGTTTGCAAACGAAACTCCTCGGATTTTGTCGGAAAACTCCTCGGGTTTTGTGAGAAAAGTCCTCGGGTTTTCCATCGTTTTAAAGCTGCATAGGCGATGCCGTCAGCCGTTTCGTCTCATCTGCAGGGGCGACATCCCCGTCTGCTTCCTGAAGAAGGTGCCGAAGTAGGAAGGGTTGGGGAAGTTCAGTTCTTCGGAGATTTCGAGGACGGACTTCTGTGTGTTCTTCAGCAGGGAGATGGCTTCGCGGACGATGGCCTTGAACACGAGTTCCTGCACGGTGTAGCCGCTGACGGCTTTGGACAGGTTGGACAGGTACTTGGGCGAGAGGCAGAGCTTGTCGGCATAGAACTCGACGCCGCGTTCGCTACGGAAGTGCTGTTCGATGAGGGCAACGAGGCGGATGAAGGTCTCGTCCTTGTGGCTCACGGTGTCGCGGCGGTTGACGAGCTTGCGGCTGTAGATGCCGCACAGGCGGTAAGTCAGTCCGATGAGCAGCAGTTTCTGTTCGAACGAGTTGAACAGCTCCTGCCCGTGCTTCAGCGTATTGTCTAATAGGGCGATGTAGCGCAGCAGTTCTTCTTCCTCGCCGGTGTGCCACACGTAGCACGTCTCGGCCGACAGCTCGGTGTAGGGGTACATGGACAGGGCCAGGTTGCCCATGATGTCGCGTATGGGCTCGATGCGGTAGGCAAAGATGTGCACGGCCAGGTCGGCTGCCTGGGTGGTGACCTGGATGGTGGCATTCTCGGGCACGAAGAGCGTCTGGCCTTCGTGGGCGGTGAAGTCGCGGCCGTTCAGGCGGAAGCCGAAGCTGCCCTTGCGGCACAGCATCAGGCACAGGCCGCATACGCGGTAAGGGTGGCGCAGGGTGGCAGGGAAGGCGGAAAGGGTGCCTTCGGAACTACAGATGAGGTGGTTGGTGCTGAGCGCCTGTTCGAGCCTTTGGAGGCGGTCTTCTTCGTTCATGGGGCGGTTCATAATGGTTATACGGGGCTAAGTTAGTGAAAAATGTTGGTTGTTTCGCCACGGAGGACGTTGTAGAGGCGCAAAATTTTGCGCCTCTACGAGATATGGCTGTCTGTGGTGATTCGTCTTTTGCGATAGGGCAACACCAGTACCAGCACGGCGCAGCCCATGCAGGCATAGAGCGTCCAGCCGGACATCTCCTTGACCGAGGCCAGCGTGGCCTGCACCTGCACCTTGCCTTTGGCCGACAAGGCAGCCATCTGTTCAGCCTCCTGGCGACTCTTGCCTTGGTGCATCATGCCTTGGATGGTACCTGTATAGCTGGCGGCTGTTTCGGGTGAGAGCAGGTCCGTGTCGTGAGCCAGGCGGGTGATGTAGTGCTGCTGGCGATGCTGCATCACGTTGGTGTAGAGGGCGGTGCCGACGGCAGGCCCCAGCATCATGCGTGCGGTCAGCATGATGCAGATCCACGTGGACAGATACTTGTAGGGCATGCGCTGGTTGGCCAGTACGGCGGTCAGCGAGTAGAGCAGCATCATGCCCGTGGCACGGATGATGACGGGGTACTTCATGCGCTCGTACAGGCCGGCCGTCTGCACCTCGAAGTACATGAAGAGGGCGGAGAGGCCGATGAAGACAAAGCCCAGCGCGAACAGATACTTCAGGTGTACGCCCCGCTTGCCCAGCGCGATGGCCACGACGGCACCGATGAAGTAGCCCAGGATGGCCCAGTTGTTCAGGGCGGCATTCTGCCAGTTGTCTATCTTCATGCCCACACCGGTGAACACATTGACGAACAGGGCGCTGGAGTTCAGCACCATCAGCAGCAGGAAAAGGAGGATGCCTATGCGGATGGTACGCAGGCGGAAAACGTCCATCAGGAAGTAGGGCGAGCGGTGCGTGGCCTCCATGTAGGCGAACAGGTCGGTAAACACGATGGCAGCCACCGTAGCCCAGCGGATGGTAGGGTCGTCGTACCAGTCGAGCACCTTGCCATAGACCAGCACATAGACCACCGACGTGCACATGGCACAGAAGATGACCACGCTGCCGAACTTGCGGAAGTTGATGGGAAAGCGTCGGCCCGGGTAGCGGTGGTAGGGCATGGTGACGAAGATGACGAGGATAGCGACGAGGGTCGTGGCCATCATGTAGTAGTAGACGTACTGCCACTCGTACTCGTAAGCCAGCCAGGCTGTGAGCGAAGTACCTATCTGCCCCAGTATCATGAAGAACAGGTAGATGGTGGGCATGCTGACGCTCTTCTCGCTGTCTAAGCGGTCCCATCCTTCGGCGTCGTGGGGTTCGTTGCCGGGCGTGATGTTGCGCGTGGCTTCCATGCCGAAGGCGTACTTGATGAGGGTAAAGAGGTTAACCATCATCAGCACCATGCGCAGGAAACCCATGATGAGGCTGCACAGGGCCAGGAGGAAGATGCTGTCGGTCTTGGCGCACACGTAGCTCAGCGCGTACATCACGGCAAAGCCCGTGAGGCACATCATCTTCTCGCGGCGGATGCACACTAATTCGTAGAAGAAGGGCGAGAAGGCCGCCATGCCGATGGAGGTGAGGAAGCCGACAAACTGGATATGTTCGGACTGAATGCCCAGTCCGCTCATCATCTCGCCGCTGTTGGCGGTATACACGCCGCCCACGGTGAGGATGGGGATGAAGAGCAGCACCAGTATCAGGATGCCCAGAGGTTTGGGCACCCAGTTGTAGAACGGATAGTTTCGGGGATAGGAAGACATAGGGAAAAATGGTTAATGGTTAGTGGTTAGTGGTTAGTGGCCATGCGGTGGGGGATTTTTCAGACGCGGATGACGCGGATGACGCGGATTTTTTAATGTGCTAATGTGGCAATGTGCCCGTCCGCATGGAAATTATAAATCTGTGTCATCCGCGTCATCTGCGGCTGAAAAATTCGAATGCACAAACTTATGCCGTTCCGCATGGAAATTCTTCATTTAATCGTCTTTACTACCGCCATCATCCCCGCAGCCAGGCGTTCGTTGTCCTCGCGGCTCAGGTGGTCGAAGTCGATGCGGACGGGGATGCGCTGCTGTATCTTGACGAAGTTGCCGGCCGAGTTGTCGGTGGGTACAAGCGAGTACTTGGAACCGGTGGCGCCGGAGATGGCGGTGATGCGCCCCTCGAACTCCTTGCCGCTGATGGCATCTACCCGGATGCGTACCTGCTGACCGATGGCAAGGTTCTCAACTTGTGTTTCTTTGTAGTTGGCTATAATCCATTTCTGTTTGTCGGGCATGATGTAGGTGATGGTTTGTCCGGCACCGATGAACTGTCCTTCTTCCAGTGCGCGTCGGCCTAACTTGCCGTCGCAGGGGGCGGTCACCACGCAGTACGACAGGTTGAGACGGGCCATGTCGAGGGCGGCCTGTGCACGCTGTATGGAGGCCTCGATGTTCTGTCGGCGTTGCGACACTTCGTTCACGCCCGAGCGGGCGGCCTTCTGCTGGCGCTTTACGGCTTCGAGCTTCTTGCGGGTGGCTTCGTATTCGGTCTCAATCTGTTCTAATTGGATGGGTGTGGCAGCATTGCGCTTCAGCAGGTTGGTGTAGCGTTGGCGGTCTTTCTCCAGCTTGGCCAGGCGGATTTCGATTTCGGCGATGGAGGCCTCGAATACCGAAGCGTTGTTTTGGGTGGTCTGCAAGGTGGCATTCATGACGGTGGCACCGGCCAGAGCGTCCTTCAGGGCGGCTTCGGCTTCCATCACGCGGATGCGGTATTCGCGGTCATCGAGTATCAGCAGGGTGTCGCCCTTGCGTACGTCCTGGTGTTCGGTGAAGCAGATTTTCTGGATGTAGCCCGATGCGCGCAGGTTGACGGGCGAAATGTACTGTTCCACCTGAGCGTCGTTGCTGGTCTCGGTGTTCTTGTAGTCTAAGAAGAGGATGGCTGCCTGCACCACTCCCCAGGCGAGGACGGCGATGCCCAGCAGGCTGGCTATACGTTGACGACGGCGCATCTTGCGCAGTTTTTGAGCTTTTTCTTGTAAAGTGTTATTGGTTTTCATGACGTTTATATGATTTTGAATGTTGTTTTTAAGTTAGTTGACAAGTTGACGAGGCTTCAGGCAACGAGGGGGTTGGGTTAGTTGACGAGTTGACGAGGCTTCAGGCAACAAGGACATTCCTTATTCCCTTGTTAACTTGTTAACTCGTCAACTCGTCCCCTTGTTAACTCGTCAACTCGTTCCCTCGTCTCCTCCTATTCCAGTAGGCTTTCCGTTTGTCCAGTCAGCTTCAGCAGGGTCAGGTTGGTGACGCGGTAGTTGTAGTGGGCGCTGATGTAGTTGTTCTGCGCCTCGCTCATGCGCATCTCGTCCTGTAGGACTTCGGTCATCGAGGCAATGCCTTCGCGGTAGCGGTCGGTGGTCACTTCGTAGACCTCCTCGGCCAGGCGGTAGTTGTCCTTTTGTTTCACGAAGTTGCGGTGGTTGTTCATCAGGTCGTTCGTGGCGTTCAGGTACTGCGTTTCGAGGTTCTTCTGCATGTTCTCCTGATTCAGGCGGATGTTTTCGATGTCAATCTTCGCTTTCCGCAGTTTCGAGCGTTTGTCCAATCCGTCGAAGATGGGGATTCTCAGCGTCAGGCCGATGCCGTTGGAGTCGTACCAGTGGTTGGACGGGCCGGAATGGAACCAATTCTTGGCCTTATCCGTGTAGGCCGAGTACATCCAGTTGGCGGTCAGGCTGAGCGAAGGTAAGTACCCTTGGCTAATCATCCGTTTCTGCCGTTCGGCCAGTTCGCCTTGCGAGCGGAGCAGTTGCAGTTCGTACTGATTGGTGTCCAGTCCGGTCAGTTCGGCAGTCCGGATGTTTTCGGTGTCCACAGGCTCCAGGGCGATGTCGGCGTTGGCGGGATAGTCCATGACGTACTTCAGCAGGTTGAGCTGTTGGGTCAGCATGGCTTGGGCGTTGTCATATTGCACCTGCATGTTCTCCAAGTTGATGTTGACGCGCTTCAGGTCCACTTCCATCGCCATGCCGTTGTCGTAGAAGGCTTGGGTGATGTCGCGCAGTTCGCGCAGGCGGCCGATGTTCTCCCGGACGATGCCTATCTGTTCGGCAGTGCTTTGTCCCAGGTAGTACATCCTGGCTATCTGTAGGATGAGGTCTTCGCGTGCCTTTTCGTAGGTCAGCCGGTTGATGTTGTCCAGCGTGCGGGCAATGTCCACTGCCGTGTAGGCGGTCTGGTTGTAGAGCGGCATCTGCAGTTGCAGGCCTGCGCTGGCGTTGTACTGCAGGGTCTTCGTCACGTTGTACGGGTTGCCGTAGGCCGAGCCGTCGGTCACCGATACGGGCGGGTTGAAGTTGTCGTTGAAGGAGGCTACAGCATTGATTTGCGGTAACAGTTTGGCGCGGTTCTCGCTGATGGCGTGACGGCCTTTGCGCACCTCGTTCTGCTTGGTCTGCAGTCCGAGGTTGTTCTCGATGCCTATCCGGATGCATTGCCCTAAAGATAGTATTTCCTGGGCTTCTGCACTCCCTATGAGCAGACAGGCAAATGTAAATGTGAACAATTTCTTTATCATAGCTTTCTTTTGTTATTTGTTGCAAAGATAGATGGTTATGCTGGTAGTATGACGTCTATATTTCTTCTACGAATGTTCATATTTTCGCTTTTGTTCATATTTTCCCCGGTACTGCACTCGTTTCGTCCCTTTACAGCTATGGATTCAGGTTCCGGTATTCACTTTGGAAGGCTTTAGGATGGTGCAAGTGTTCGGAATAGATTATCCAAAAGTGTACACAGTGTTCGGAATCGGACACTTTGTATTTTCTTGGTTTTGTTGTAAATCAGTAAGTTGCGTTTTTGGCACGTATTTCGTAGGAAAAGGGTGTAAGTCTTTTCAGATTGTCCGTTTCCGTCAGCCGGAAAGGAAAATCAGACAGAAAAGTAAAAGCAAGGAAAATAAGAACAATATAATATATAAGGTATGGATAGAGAAATTCCGAAAGAAGTGCGCCGCAAGGAGCGCAACAAAAGGTGGATGCGCTACGGCATCGCAGGAGCGTCGGGCGTGGTAGTCATCAGTGTACTCATCTCGCTGATGCGGACGGGAGTGAAGGAGAAGGACCTCGTCTTTTCGCAAGTGGACCGGGGAACCATCGAGGTCAGCGTCAGTGCCTCGGGCAAGGTGGTGCCGGCGTTCGAGGAAATCATCAACTCGCCCATCAATACCCGCATCCTCGAAGTATACAGGAAGGGTGGCGACAGTGTGGACGTGGGCACGCCCATCCTGAAGCTGGACCTGCAGAGTGCCGAGACCGAATACAAGAAACAGCTGGACGAGGAGCAGATGCGCACCTACAAGCTGCAGCAGTTGCAGGTGAACAACGAGACCAAACTGAAAGATCTGGCCATGCAGATCAAGGTGTCCGAGATGAAGCTGAACCGCATGAAGGTGGAGTTGCGCAACGAGCAGTATCTCGACAGTCTCGGTTCGGGTACCACCGACAAGGTACGTCAGGCCGAACTGAGTGTCAACGTGGCCCAGCTGGAACTGGAACAGCTGCGCCAGCAGTACGAAAACGAACAGGAGGTGCTGGCAGCCGAATACAAGGTGCAGGAACTGGACCTGAGCATCTTCCGCAAGAGCCTGGCCGAAACCAAGCGTACGCTGGACGACGCACAGGTACGTTCGCCCCGCAAGGCCATCCTTACCTATATCAATAACCAGATTGGTGCGCAGGTGGGAGAGGGCACACAGATAGCCGTCATCAGCGACCTGAGCCACTTCAAGGTAGAGGGCGAGATAGCCGATACCTACGGCGACCGTGTGGCAGCCGGCGGACGGGCCATCGTGAAGATAGGCAGCGAGAAGCTGGAAGGGCAGGTGAGCAGTGTCACTCCGCTTTCGAAGAACGGTGTCATCTCCTTCACCGTGCAGCTGGAGGACGACAGCAACCGCCGCCTGCGTTCGGGCCTGAAGACAGACGTCTACGTGATGAACGCCGTGAAGGAAGACGTGATGCGCGTGGCCAATGCTTCGTACTATGTGGGTCGTGGCGAGTACGAACTCTTTGTGCGTGACGGCGAAGGTCAGCTTGTGAAGCGCAAGGTGCAACTGGGCGACTCCAATTTCGAGTATGTCGAAGTGGTCTCGGGCCTGCAGCCGGGCGACCAGGTGGTGGTGAGCGACATGAGCCAGTATAAGAATAAGAACAAACTGAAATTGAAGAAATGAGAGTTGACAAGTAAACAAGTTGACGAGTAGACAAGTTGACAAGGCAAGTCCTTGTGGTCTGAAGCCTCGTCCCCTTGTCAACTAACCATAACTCTCCTTGTCAACTAAAACAGATAAACATTATGCTGAAAAACTACTTCAAACAAGCCTGGACCCTGATGCGGCAGAACCGCCTCTTCACGGGTATCTACGTGGTGGGCACGGGTCTGTCCATTGCGCTGGTGATGACACTGTTCATCATCTTCTACGTCAAGTTCGGTCCCGTCTATCCCGAGTATAACCGCGACCGCACGCTGGTGTTGAAGCCGATAAAGCGCTACCCGAAGGGGAAGCCCGAGAGCTGGAACATCTACGGCGGCGTGGCCTACTATGTGGTGGACCAGATGCTGCCGGGGTTGCCTCATGTGGAGCAGGTGGCGGGCAGTGTGATTGATTTTTGGGGAGATTATCAGGTGTCTGCCACAGACGTAAAGCCCTTCAAAGCTACTCCCCGTTTTGCCAACGGCGCTTTCTGGAAAGTCTTTTCCTTCCGTTTTGTTGACGGCCAACCATTCACGCAGGAAGATGTGGAGGCCAAGGCGCAAGTGGCCGTCATCGGTGAGTCGCTGGCCAAGCGGTTGTTTGCCGCCGTCGAGGGAGTGACGGGGCGTCATTTCAGTTTCAACGGGCGCGACTACCGCGTGTGCGGCGTGGTGCGGGATGTTTCCAATGCCACGCCCGAGACGGCAGGCGACCTGTGGCTGCCCTTGCTCAATGCGCAGTATATCTCCAAGGAGCTGGACAGACAGGGATTGCTCGGCAATGTGTTTGTATCGCTGCTGGTGGACGATGCGGAGAACTTCGAAACCGTGCGCAACGAGGTGCAGGATGTGTTCCGGCGCTTTAGCTTGCAGGACAAGGACTATGAATACGACGTGATGGGGCAGCCCGATCCTTACTGGCTCAGTACATTCCGCCAGGATGTGGAGAAGGCACCCGACACGATGGAACTGGCCAAGGATTTCCTCTACATCCTGCTGGCCCTGCTCTTCATCCCTGCCTTGAACCTGAGCGGCATGATTTCCTCGCGCATGGACAGCCGCATTGCCGAGCTGGGCATCCGCAAGGCCTATGGGGCTACGCGTCGCCGCCTGCTGGAGCAGGTGCTCTGCGAGAACCTGTTGCTCACGTTGCTGGGCGGTCTGGCAGGCCTGTTGTTCTCCTACCTGATTGTGTTGACGGCCAGCGACTGGATTCTGACGCTGTTCGACAAGAACATCTACGACACTTCGCTCTCCACGTCGCTCACGCCCGAGATGCTGTTCAATCCCGCCGTGTTCGGCAGCGCGCTGGCCGTGTGCGTGGTGCTCAATGTGGTGTCGGCCCTCGTGCCTGCGCTGGGGGCGATGCGCCACCCGATTATGGAATCGTTGAATACGAAAAGATAAATGTATTTAGAATACAGAAGTTAAGAAGTTAAGGAGTTAAGCCGATAGCAGGTTGTACAGGCAGAAGTAAAGATGATATATAAATATGCTATTTGGTATAAGTATTGGCTTAACTCCTTAAGTTCTTAACTCCTTAACTCCTAAAAATAGAATTCATGCTTCAAACCATCTTACACCAACTATGGAACCAGCGTCGTCAGAACGGCTGGATATTCCTGGAACTGCTGGTCGTCAGTTTCTTCCTTTGGACCGTTATCGACCCTATCTATGTATTGACCACCAACCGTTCCATCGACCGAGGGTATACCCCCGAAAGGCTTTACGTGGTGAACATCGGCATGTACGACGAGACGAACGGCAACTTCGACCCCGACATGGCTTCCGACTCGATGAATCTGGTGGCCTACACACGCCTTGCCCGCATCGTACGCGAGCAGCCCGAGGTGGAGTGTTGGACCATCTCCGGTAATCAAAGTTTCCCTTGTAGCAGCTCGTGGAGCGGTACGCAAATCTATGCCGATACCGCCTCTTTGCACAAAAGGGAAGGTTTCGTACATGCCCAGTCTTATTGCTTTGTGGCAACCGATGGCAGCAATATGCTTCATACCTATGGCATGAAGGATGCCCGTACAGGCGGTGACATCCAGGTGCCTGAACAGGTGGAAGACAAGGCATTCATCTCCGAACGGCTGGCTCAGCGCCTGTTTGGTACGACCGATGCCGTAGGAAAGAAAGTCTACCAGGGCGAGGATGCTTTGGAGGTAGCGGGCGTATTCCGCGACTTCAAGCATCGCGACTACGAGCAGCCTTATCCGCTCATTGTCACCATGTACAGCGAAATGTATGGAAGCCAGTATATGCCGTGGTGGTACAATTTTGTCATCCGTCTGAAGCCGGGTGTGGACGTGTCAGCCTTCAAGCAGCGTTTCCAGCAGGAAGTGGCGCCGCAGCTCTCCGTCGGCAACTTCTACTTCGACAGTCTGAAGGAATTTTCGGAGCTGAGCGAGGCCTATGCCATGAAGAGCGGTGTCACCAACAAGCTCCGCCTGCAATACGCCCTGGCGGGTTTCGCCCTGCTCTGCATCTTCCTGGGCATGGTGGGCACCTTTTGGATACGCAGCAACGCCCGTCGCGGCGAGATTGGAGTGATGCGCAGTATGGGCGCTTCGCAAGGGTGCATCGTGCGGCAGTTCCTCCTCGAGGCCTGGCTGTTGCTGACGATAGCCTTCGTGCTGGTCATCCCCTTCCTGTTCTATCATGCACACGCCAACGGCCTGTACACGGTAGAGATGAATGACAAGTTCGTGCCCAATCCCGCCTACGGGCAAAACCGTTTCGGTTTCCACTTCACCGTGGTGCTGGCACTCAGTTACATTATTCTGATGCTGATAGCGCTGGTCGGGACGTATATCCCTGTACGCCGTGCGGCACGTGCGTTGCCGGTGGAGGCATTGAGGGAGGAATGAGTTTAGTAAACAAGTAGACGAGTTGACAAGGCAGGTTCTCGTGGCCTGAGGCCTCGTCCCCTTGTCAACTAAAATAATAAAAGACGTATGCTAAAGACCTATTTCAAACAAGCCCTTGCGTTGTTCAGGCAGAACCGCCTGTTCAGTACGCTTTACATTGCCGGCACGGGGCTGGCTATCGCCATGACGGTTGTGATGGCGGTGGTTTACTATGTGAAGCTGGCACCTGTGTATCCGGAGGTGAACCGCGGAGATACGTATTACCTGTCGGGGACATCTTTCGAGCGGAACAAGGATGGCCGTTTCCAGTCGTGGAGTTATGCTTATTCGTATAGGGCGTTGCAGGAATGGTTTTATCCGTTGAAGAACGCCCGTGAGGTGAGTGCTTCCACGTTCGGAGCGGTGAAATATATCCAGCCTTCCGACCGTAGTGGTGATTTCGCCGTACAGATTGTAGAAACCGATCCGGCTTATTTCCGTATCTATGCTTTCCGCTTTTTTGAGGGACAGCCTTTTACGCAGGCCGATCTGGAGAGTGGCATCCGCAAGGCGGTGATTACCGACAAGCTGGCCCGTCGTCTGTTCGGCGAGGAGAAGGGAGCCATAGGTCGTCAGTTTTTGCTGGATTACGAGACTTATCAGGTTTGCGGAGTGGTCCGTGGGGCCAGTTATCTGACCAACCGTTCGTATGCAGATCTGTACGTGCCTTACAGCACGATGGAAGGGTATCGCGATGCCGCCTATCCGGAAGTTCCTTATTGTGGTCCTTTTCAGGTGACGGTATGGGTGGAAGACGGTAAGCAAGGTAAAGCCCTGTGTGATGAAATCCATGAAATTGTACGGAAACAGAATCTGTTGCACGAGGCCGACGGTCTGAAGATGAGCATCGATGATGATCCGGTTTCCCATCTGCACGCGTCTCTGATGATGTCGGTCGGTGGAGGAGGGAGCGACTGGTGGAGGGCTGTCCGTTACCTGTTGTTCATATTGCTGGCTTTGTTGCTGGTGCCTGCCTTGAACTTGAGCGGACTGATAGCCAGCCGCATGGAGAGCCGCTTGCCAGAGATGGGCATCCGCAAGGCTTTTGGAGGCGGACGGAGCAAGTTACTTTCGCAAGTATTGTGGGAAAATCTTCTGCTGACCTTGGCTGGTGGGGCATTGGGGCTGGTAGCAGCCTGGATTGCTTTATACGGCTGTCGGGAATGGGTGTTTCGTGTGTTCGACCGTTATGCGTGGTTGGTGCCCGAAGGAACCGATGTCTATGTTTCGGGCGAAATGCTGTTTGCGCCTTCCGTTTTTCTGATAACCCTGGCGTTTTGTCTGGTGCTGAATACGCTTTCGGCTCTTGTGCCGGCGTGGCTGTCTTTGCGTAATCCGATTGTATATTCACTATATGAGAAAAGATGACTATTAATATGTTGACAAGGTTGGCCCTCGTGGTCTGTAGTCTTGTTCCCTTGTCAACTGTATAAAACAAAACAACATGCTAAGACTCATTTTTAAAACCTTATGGTCTCGTCGGCGCCGCAATGCCTGGTTGTTGGCCGAACTGATTGTTGTGTGCATTGTGTCGTGGGCGATATTCGACCCGGTGGTGGTCGTGACGCACGACCGGATGATTCCGTTGGGCTATGATGCCGACCGTCTCTGTCTGGTATCGCTGAATATGTACCGTCCCAATGCGCCCGATTACGATGAACAGGCCACCGACTCGGCTTCGCTGATGCAGGCCTACGACAACCTTGTACAGCGGGTGCGCAACTATCCCGAAGTGGAACATGCCACTCCTCTGTTAGGCTGGCTGTATCCTAACTCGCAAGGGCAGGGAGCCATGACCCGGATACCTGTAGGCGACAGCATTGCCTGCCGCATGCGCTACATTGAGTTTCTGCCCCATACGCAGTTTTTCGAAACGTACGGATTTCGTCCGGCCAAGGGACTGACGCCTGCAGAGCTTTCTGATTATCCTTATAAGAACGGCGACCTGATTCTTTCGGAGAATACGTTAGAGGCATTCTTTCATACGGACAACCCTCAGGGATGCCGTTTCTGGCAACCCCATGGACAGGACACGCTTTATACGGATATTGTAGGTGCTACAGCCACTTTCCGCATGTACAGCGACTGGCAACCCATACCTGTGGCTTTTGTTCCGATGCAGACTGTCGATCTGAATTATTTCCCCAACGATGTCAAGATATTGGTTCGGCTGGAAAAGGGTGTCAGCATGGAGCAGTTTCTGCATCGGTTCCATCCGTGGATGGTACGCGAACTGCGTGCGGGCAATCTGTATGCGCAGAAGGTGGAGCCCTACCGGCAACTGATAGCCCGACGCGAGTATGCGGGAACGACGACGTTGTATCAGCGCAACGTGGCGATGGCGGTGTTCTTCCTTGTCAATCTCTGTCTGGGGGTAGCCGGGACTTTCTGGGTGCAGACACGCACCCGCCGAGAGGAAGTGGGTGTCATGCTGTCCTATGGTGCCACGCCGGGAGGCATTGTCCGTTTCCTGTTGGGCGAAGGGGTGGTGCTTACCACTGTTTCTACTCTGATAGGATGTATCCTTTATTTGCAATATGCAATCAGTGAAGGATTAGCCAAGGGACAGACGGGCATGGAGACCACCGGCTCGTACTGGGTGCAGAACTTCGGTCTGCATTTCTGTATCGTGTCGTTCATTGTCTATTTTGTACTGCTGATCGTGGTGCTGATGGGCATTTATATCCCGGCTCGCCGTATAAGTACCATTCCGCCAACGGAGGCGTTGAGGGAGGAATGAGTTTAGTTAACAAGTAAACGATTAGACAAGGCAGGTTCTCGTGGTCTGAGGCCTCGTCCCCTTGTCAACTAAAATAATAAAAGACGTATGCTAAAGACCTATCTCAAACAAGCCCTTGCGTTGTTCAGGCAGAACCGCCTGTTCAGTACGCTCTACATTGCCGGCACGGGGCTGGCTATTGCCATGACGGTTGTGATGGCGGTGGTTTACTATGTGAAGCTGGCACCTGTGTATCCCGAGGTAAACCGGGAAAATACGTTGTATCTGACTCATGCCAGTTTTCGTTCGGAGGGATATACCGTTCAGGCTGGACTGTCGTTTCAGGCTGTGCAGGAGTGGATGTATCCGTTAAAGAACGTAGAGGCAGTTTCTGCCATTGTGGACTATGGCATGGATGAATCCTTTTACATACAGCCTACCGATTTGAGCGGTGACTTTAAAGTGGCTTTAAAGCTTACAGATCCAGCCTTTTTCCGCATCTACTCATTCCGCTTTTTGGAAGGAAATCCTTTCACCGATTCCGATTTGGCAAGTGGCATCCATACGGCTGTGATCTCCGATGACCTGGCGCGTCGTCTGTTCGGTACGACCCAAAATGTTGTCGGACGTTCGTTTTCGTTGGATTATGTCAACTATCGTGTGTGCGGTGTGGTACGCGGTGCCAGCTATCTCACCTCGAAGTCGTATGCTCAGGTCTATTTGCCTTATTCGGTTTTCGGAAATTATACGAAACCGTATTCAGACAAGTTCCCGTATAGTGGCATTTTCTCCGTCACTTTTCTTGTGAAGGACAAGGCACAGGCTGATGCTTTGCGGGCAGAAATCAGAGACCTGACGAGGCGGGTGAACCTGCAGTACAAGGATCAGTGGCAGTTGGAGTTGTGGAAGCAGCCAACTTCGCACTGGCTCAGTGTTTTCCAAAGTCATCCATCGGATGCCGACTTCAATCCTTGGAAGACGGCGGGTTATCTGGTCGTCGTGGTACTGGTGTTGCTATTGGTGCCTGCCCTCAACCTGAGTGGCCTTATTGCCAGTCGTATGGAGAGCCGCTTGCCCGAGATGGGAGTACGTAAGTCGTTTGGTGCAGGACGCAACATACTGCTTTCGCAAGTGATGTGGGAAAACTTCTTCCTGACACTGGCAGGTGGTCTGCTTGGGTTGGTACTGGCGTGGATCGTTGTCTATGTAGGACGTGAATGGGTTTTCACGTTGCTCGACCAGTGGCCCGAAGCTGTGCCGCAAGGTGTCGATGCCTATGTATCGGGCGAGATGCTTTTTGCACCTGCCGTCTTTGGCATCGCTTTCCTGCTCTGCCTGGCACTGAATCTGCTGTCGGCCTTCCTGCCGGCATGGATGTCGCTCCGCAAACCGATTGTTTATTCGCTGTATGAAAAAAGATAAATTTTTAATGAAGAATGAAGAATTAAGAATGAAGAATTGCCATGCGGATGCCGACATTACCGTTCCTCATTCTTATAAATTCTTCATTCCTCATTTCTATAAATTCCTCATTCGTATAAATTCTTCATTTTTCATTCTTCATTCTTCATTCTTCATTCTTCATTTTTATGTTTACCCTTATCTTAAAAACCCTATGGACCCGTCGCCGCCGCAATGGCTGGCTGCTGGCCGAACTTATACTGGTCGCTGTTCTTTCGTGGATTATCTTCGATCCTGTCATTGTGGTGACTTACGACCGTCACCTTCCGCTTGGCTACGATGCCGACCGCCTCTGCATGGTGTCCGTCGGTATGTTGCAACCGCAGGCGCCGGGCTATGATGCTCAGGCTACCGACTCTGCTTCGCTGATGCAGGCGTATCTGAATATCGTGGAACGTGCCCGCCAGCATCCCGATGTAGAGCAGGCCACTCCCGTACTTTCTTTCGCATATCCCGGTTCGCAAGGAAGTAGTACTTCCACTCTGATGGCAGAAGGTGATACGGTGGGGCTTGACCTTATGTATGTTGAGTTTCTGCCCCATACACATTTCTTTGAAACATTCGGCTTCCGACCCGTGCAGGGTAGCATGACGCCCGAAGAATTGTCGGATCATACGTATGGCGGGATGAATGTTGTACTGAGTGAGTATGCACAGGAAGCCTTGTTTCACACCCGTGTTTACAACAAGAATCTGCGTTGCTGGATGACGAACGAGACGGATACGGTCTATTTGCCCGTTGTGGTAGGTGCGGTAGGAACTTTCAAGTACACCAATGACTGGCGTCCTGTTCCTGTCGCCTTCGAGCCGATATTGCATCCCGATATTCTTTCCAGTGTTAACGATATGCACGTAGTCATCCGTTTGAAGGAGGGTGTCAGCATGGACCGCTTCCTGCATGAGTTCCGTCCTTGGATGGTTCGCCAGATGCGGGTTGGTAACCTTTATGCACGCGACTTGCAGTCGTACGACAGCATCAACCGGATCAGTGAGTTTGGTACTGCGACGTCACTCTATCGCCGCAACCTGAGTATAGCCCTGTTCTTCCTTGTCAACCTCTGTTTAGGTGTTGTCGGTACCTTCTGGCTACAGACCCGTACGCGGCGCGAGGAGGTGGGCATTATGCTGTCCTACGGTGCTACGCCACGCCGCATCCGGCTTCAGTTGATGGGCGAAGGTGTGGTACTCACGACGGTAGCTACCCTGATTGGCTGCTCCCTCTATCTGCAATACGGGCTCAGCGAGGGGTTGAATAAGGGAAATGCCTGGATGCAGGCCACTACGCCCTGTTGGGTGGACCACTTCGGGCTGCATTTCGCTATCGTGTCGTTCATCATCTACTTCATCCTGCTGGTCGTGGTACTGGTAGGTATCTATATTCCTGCGCGACGTATCAGCACCATTCCGCCGACGGAAGCGCTTAGGGATGAATAAAGTTGTCCTTATCTGTACGGATGTTCGCTGAAATCGAACAGAGTGTTCATTATCGGACACAGAACGAATTTTGTAAAGTGCAGATAATCAGATAAAAGCCTTTTTGGCATGACTTTTGAATTAAGTTCACTACAGAGGACACAGAGTTTCACAGAGGAGAAAAATGTAACTTTGTTCTCTCTATGGTGAATGAGACACCACAGATTACACAGATTTACACGGATTTAATTTGCCATCTGTGTTAATCTGAGTAATCTGTGGTAAAACAGAGATCTCAGTGTACTCTGAGGTGCAAAACAAAGAATATAATAACTATAAACAACATACAATTATGGACATGATTAAATTGACCGGTATCAACAAGATCTACCGTACAGACGAGATTGAAACTCAAGCATTGGAGAACGTGAACCTCGAAGTAGAGCAAGGCGAATTCCTGAGTATTATGGGACCTTCCGGATGTGGAAAGTCTACTTTGCTTAACATTATGGGCTTGCTTGACACTCCTACCAGCGGTACCATCGAAATAGCCGGTACACGTGTTGAGGGAATGAAGGACAAGGAACTGGCTGCTTTCCGCAACAAGAATCTGGGCTTTGTGTTCCAGTCGTTCCATCTGATCAATTCGCTGAATGTGATAGACAATGTAGAATTGCCGTTGCTATATCGCAAGGTCTCTGCCAAGGAACGTCGTCGCCTGGCCGAAGAAGTTTTGGAAAAGGTAGGACTTAGCCACCGTATGCGCCACATGCCTACACAGCTTTCCGGCGGTCAGTGCCAGCGTGTAGCCATAGCGCGTGCCATTATCGGAAATCCGGAGATTATCCTTGCCGACGAGCCTACCGGTAATTTGGACTCCAAGATGGGTGCCGAGGTTATGGATTTGTTGCACCAGCTGAACAAGGAAGACGGACGTACCATCGTAATGGTAACACACAACGAAAGCCAGGCGAAACTGACCTCCCGCACCATTCGCTTCTTCGACGGACGTCAGATAGGATAAATTTAAATTATCAATCGGAACAGTGAAATGAAAACAAATATTATAGGTGTAATGATTGCATTGCTCTTGGCTTTTGCCGGAGCAATAGGTGCGTTGGCACAAGATGAACGGGTGAACGAAGTGCGCAAGGTGGACGATTTTTCTTCCATCAGGATAAAGGCGGTAGCCAATGTCGAGTTTACGCAGGGCGATAAATACTCCCTCCGCCTGGAAGGCAAGGAGAAATGGGTGAAGCTCACCACGACCGAGGTGAAGGACGGTTGCCTGATCATTGATTTCAAAAGAGGTGAAAAGAGGTCCGTCAAGAACATAAACGGATTGAAGCTGTATGTCACAGCTCCTACGCTGGAAGAGGTGGAGCTGACCGGCGTGGGTAGCCTGGAGTGTAAGGAACCCTTGAAACTGGACGACTTCACGTTGCGTATCAGCGGTGTAGGGTCTGCCGAAGTGGATGATCTGACTTGCCGTCGTTTCAACGTCAGTCTGAGCGGGGTGGGCGATGCCGAGGTGAACGTCGATTGCGACTACCTGAAAGCCCGCATGAGTGGCATCGGCAGTCTGGAGTTGAGAGGTAATGCCGATGAGGCCGACATATCGCGCAGCGGTATAGGCAGTGTGAATACGAAACGATTAAAAATTAAGAATTAAGAATTAAGAATGAAGAATTTATGGTGAATGAGAACGTATTGTTTACTCCAATTCATCATTCTTCATTCATCATTCTTCATTAATAACAGATTCTTCATTAAAAAGATGATCAAACAATATTTTCAACAAGCTTGGGCACAGCTCCGCCAGCAGCCGCTCATCAGCGGGGTGACGGTAGCGGGTACTGCCCTTTCCATCTTCCTCATCATGCTGGTGGTGATGATGCAGCAGGTGCAGGTCGAGCCTTTTGCGCCCGAAAGCAACCGCAACCGCTTCCTGCACGTGAAGTGGGGCAGCATCACCAACGAAGCGTGGGGCGACAGCAACAGCAATGGCCCGTGGAGCGCAACTACGCTGAAAGAAATCTACGGCAAGCTGACGACGCCCGAGGCTGTCACCATTTATGTGGCCTATTCTTTGCCACAGCCGGTCAACTTGCCTGGCCAGCCCTCTACGGCGGTGGATGTGCGCGAGACGGACAACCAGTTCTGGACGGTGTTCGACTTCGCCTTCACCGACGGAAAGCCCTTCGACCAGGCCACGTTCGATGCCGGCCGGCCGGTGGCTGTCATTACCGAAAGTGTGGCGCGCCTGCTGTTCGGCACGACGAAGGCCGTGGGAAAAGAATTCCTGCTGGCCCATGCGCCCTATCGGGTGTGCGGCGTGGTGAAGGACGTATCAACGCTGGCCGAAACGGCCTACGCGCAGGTGTGGATTCCCTATACCTCGACCGACCAGGTGAACAACACGTGGGAGCACGACCTGATGGGCCTGATGAGTTGCACCATCCTGGCGCGCGACCGCAGCGACTTCCCTGCCATCCGCGAGGAGGCTGCCCGTCGGTTGGACGAATTCAATAAGGTGATAGGCGAGAACGGTTATAAAATTATCAACCGCAACCGTCCTTACGATCAGGAGAAGAATGCCCTGGTAGCCGGCGCCAATGTGGAGCCGGATGTGACGGCTGCCCGCCGGACCCGTTTCATCATCTTCCTCATCCTGCTCATCGTGCCTGCCATCAACTTGAGCAGCATGACGCAGAGCCGCCTGCGCCGTCGTGTGGCGGAGATCGGGGTGCGTCGTGCCTTTGGCTGCACACGCATGGAACTGCTGGGACAGATACTGGGAGAGAACTTCATCGTCACCCTGCTGGCAGGTGTGTTGGGGCTGATAATCAGCCTGCTCTTTGCCTTCTTGTTGGGCGATATCCTTTTTGTACAGAGCTGGAACACTACGCTCAATCCGCCCGTGGTCGATGCCTCTATCCTGATACATGCCTCCACCTTCGGCTGGGCGTTGCTCTTCTGCTTCGTGCTCAACCTGCTCAGCACCGGTATTCCCGCCTGGCGGGCGTCGCGGATGAATATCGTGGAGGCGATTAACGGCAAGGCACAGTGATGTGAATGTATAAAATAGGATTACATTATGAACAAGAAACTATTTACCCAAATACGAAACGAATGGCGCAGCAACCTGTGGTTGGCGCTGGAGTTACTGGTGGTGAGCGTAGTGATGTGGTACATCATCGACTTGCTCTACTGCCGCCTGGCTACCTATCTGGAGCCGCGCGGTTTTGATACGGAGCATTGCTACCTGATAGATATGGGCGTGCTCACCGACAAGAGTCCCGATTATACACCCTATAGTGATACCCACAAGCAGAGTGATGAGGTACGCGAATTGGTGGAGCGTTTGCGTCGCCGCCCCGAGGTGGAAGCTGTCAGCTTGTCGCAAAATTCCTATCCTTATAATGGTAGTAACGGCTCAGCAGAAGTGGACTACGACACGCTTCATGCGCCCCGCTGGACCATCCGTCGCATTGTGACGCCCGACTTCGTACGCGTGTTCCGTTACCAGGGAACGCGCGGTGAGACGTCCGAACAGCTGGCTGAAATATTGGAGCGCGGCGACTTCCTGGCTTCGGACAACCTGTATCGCAAGTACAGCATCCCGATGACGCCGCTGGTTGGCAAGAAGGATTTCTATCTGTTCGGAGATACAGCCCAGATGTACCGTTTGGGCGCCGCCTTGCAGAATGTGCGCTACGACGACTTCAGTCAGGCACGTTCCAGCTATTCCATGGCGTTCAACATGAATTTGCTGTCGGATGATTGGATTCATGCTGACAATGAACTCTGCGTCCGCGTCCGTGCCGACCGTGACCAGAACTTCATGGAGAACCTGAAAGCCGACAGCGAGAAGCAGTTCCGCATAGGCAATCTCTACATCAGCGACATCAAAAGCTTCAAGGACATCCGTCGCAGCTTCCAGCAAGGCGAGACCAGCGAGATGCGCAACTTGGTTGTGGGCATGGGCTTCCTGCTGCTGAATATCTTCTTGGGACTGCTCGGTACGTTCTGGTTCCGTACGCAGCAGCGCCGGGGCGAGATTGCCCTGCACAAGGCGATGGGTGCCACGGACGGTGCGGTGTTCGGCCGCCTGATGAGTGAAGGTATTTTCCTGTTGCTGATCGTTACCGTGCTTGCCGTCATTATTGACATCGTACTGGCTCACTTCGAACTGAACAGCTGGCGCAACGGCACTACACTGGAGTGGCCACGCCTGGCTTTCTGTGTTGCCTCTACCTTTATTCTTATTGCCGCTATGATCGGTGTCGGCATTGGCATTCCGGCACGACGCGCCATGAAGGTGCAGCCGGCGGAAGCGTTGCACGATGAATAAGGGCCTCACCCCCGGCCCCTCTCCCAGGGGGAGGGGAGGAAAGGAGGGGATTGGGCTTCCGAGACTTGAGCAGTTTGCTCTGGTTTAATACGGATAAACTTGCAGTTTAGTACGGATAAACTCACAGTTTAATGGGAATAAACTGGCAGTTTAATGCGGTTAAACTCACAGTTTAATATGGATAAATAAAAATAAACTGGTATGTTTCTATCTGTCAGCAGGTTAGAAATAAACGTGACTGCCAATTCATGCCCGTAAGACTTGAACTGTTCGTTTGCGAACCCTAAATGAAATTGTTATTATAAAGAAATGACTGAAATGAAAAAAACTTCCCATACCTTCCACTTTCCCCTCTCCTTGGGAGAGGGGGCGGGGGTAAGGCTCTATTTCCAGCAGGCTCTTTACCACCTGCGCGAGAACCCTGTCATCAGCTGGATATCCGTGCTGGGTACGGCGTTGTCCATCTGTATGATTATGGTCATCGTCATTACCTTGCGGGTACGTATAGCCGACTGCGAGCCGGAGGTGAACCGTAGCCGTTCGCTCTACGTGCCCAACATGTCCTACCGAGCCAAGGGCGATACAAGCGGCAGTTCGGCCAATTCGAGCATGTCGGTGCAGACGGGGCGAGAATGCTTCAAAGCGCTGACCACGGCCGAGGCTGTCACACTGACATCGAATCCCGGCAAGGTACGTGTCTCGCTGCCTGCCGGTGCCAAGATGACGGCCGACATGGTGCAGACCGATGAGGCCTTCTGGCAAGTGTTTCGCTTCCGCTTTCTCGACGGCAAGCCATTCACGGCAGCCGACCTGCGTAGCGGTCTGCCCCGTGCCGTCATTACTGCTTCGGTGGCCCGTCGCCTGTTCGGGCGGACGGACGTCAGCGGGCAGCACATAGAGCTGAACCACGTGGATTTCCAGGTGTGCGGCGTGGTGGCCGACGTCTCCATGTTGGCTACGGATGCCTACGCTCAGGTATGGATACCCTATACGGCGGGCGACGCGGAGGCCAACTCGTGGGGTTACAATCTGATGGGGCCGATGCGTGCCGTCATCCTGGCCCGCAGTCGGGCAGACTTCCCCGCCATCCGCGAGGAGTGCGAACGCCTGCGGCAGAAGTACAACGATGCGCAGGAGGGAGTGGAGGTGTTCTACCGCGGACAACCCGACACACAGTTTGCACACCTTTACCGCTCGTGGAGCCAGGAGCCCGATGTACAGGGCGTGGTGTTGCGCTACGTTGCCGTGATGCTCATCCTGCTCATCGTGCCTGCCATCAACCTGAGCAGTATGACCCTGTCGCGGATGCGGAAACGAATGGCAGAAATCGGGGTACGCAAAGCCTTCGGTGCTACGGCCAACGAACTGATGCGCCAGGTCTTTCTGGAGAACCTGCTGCTGACCTGTCTGGCAGGTTTGTTGGGACTATTCTTGAGTTATGCCGCCACCTTCGTGCTGAACGGTTTTCTCTTCGGTAACTCTACCAACGCCTATCTGTCGGGCGAGACCAGCCTGACGGCGAGCGAATTGCTCAGTCCGTGGATATTCCTGGCTGCCTTTGGTTTCTGCCTGCTGATGAACCTGCTCAGCGCGGGCATTCCTGCCTGGCGGGCGTCGAGGATGAATATTGTGGAGGCGATAAATGGGAAGGCGCATTAATCAGTTGACAAGGGAACGAGGCTTCAGACCATAAGGACTTGCCTTGTCAACTCGTTAACTTGTTCACTTGTTAACTCGTCAACTTGTCCACTCGTCAACTAAAAAACAAAAGATATGATGAAGAAACTATTTACTCAAATACGAAACGAATGGCGCAGCAACTTCTTCCTTGCGCTGGAGCTGCTGGTGGTCTTCGTGGTGCTGTGGTACATCGTGGACTGGTGCTGTACGACGGCGCGCGTTTACTTTGCGCCGATGGGCTTCGATACGGAGCATTGCTATAACCTGACGGTGAACCGCCTGACTCCCAACTCCGCCCTCTATGAAGAAGGCCATACGGCGGAGGACGATATGGATGCCTTGCTGGAGATAGCCGAACGCCTGCGCCACCGTCCCGGCGTGGAGGCGGTAGCCATTTCGCAGAACAGCGTTCCTTATAATAACGGAAGTAACGGCATTGAAACGTTTGTAGACACGGTGTCTGTTTATGCCATGCTCCGTCTGGTGCAGCCCGACTTTATGCGCCTGTTCCGCATTCGTGGGGTAGCTGTGCAGGATGCCGGAGGAAAGACGGTGCAGACTGCAAGTCCTGACTCGCTGGCCGCCGTGCTGGGCCCGGGAACGATGATCCTGTCGCGCAACGTGACAGCGAAGTATGAGGAACTGAACATGTCCGATGCCACACCGTTGTTGGGTCGTCAACTGCCTTTGTGGGAGCAGGACAGTGACTCCCGTCTGCGCGTAGTCGGCATTGCCGAGCCCATGCGCTGGAATCACTTCACGACAGCCGACCAGTGGGGAGGCCCTTTCCTGGCGACGGACTTCCCGCGCGAGGCGATGGTGCAATACGAGAATCCCGCCTACCTGCAACTGAGCTTGCGCGTCACCCCCGAGGCCGACCATGGCTTTGTGGACGAGCTGATGGCCGATGCCGATCGTCTCTATCGTGTAGGGAATGTTTATATTCTGGATGTTCAGCCCTTCACGCAGTTGCGCTATATCAGCGAACTGGAGGATGTGAACGAAGTGCGCACGCAGCTCTGCATCCTGGGCTTCCTGTTGCTTAATATCTTCCTGGGCGTTATCGGTACCTTCTGGTTCCGTACGCAGCACCGTCGTCAGGAGGTAGCCCTCCGCATGGCGATGGGCAGCACACGCCGGGGCATCTTCTTTCGCCTGATTACCGAAGGTCTGTTACTGCTGACGCTGGCTGCTGTGCCTGCCACGGTTATTGCCTTGAACATTGGCGTGGCCGAATTGGTGGACGTCAGCCGATTGCCTTTCGACACTCTGCGCTTCGTGCTCGCCCTTGTGCTCTCGTGGCTGCTGATGGCACTGATGATTGTGGTGGGCGTGTGGTATCCGGCCCGTCGGGCGATGAAGGTGCAGCCGGCGGAGGCGTTGCACGATGAGTAAGGGGCCTCACCCCCGGCCCCTCTCCCGGGGAGAGGGGAGATGAAAACGATTGTATGTGCAATGATAGACAGTTTGGCGGGTAACCGTTTTTCAATTAACCATTAACCATTTATCATTAACCATTTTATAATGAAACATGCTTTGTTACACAATTTACGCTCTCTTCTCAACCAGCTGAAGCAGCACCGTTTTTATACGGCGGTGTGTGTGGTGGGAACGGCGGTTACCATTGCCTTTGTGATGGTGGTGGTGATGGTCTACGATTTTCGTACGGCCGATGTCGCGCCGGAGACCCGACGCAGCCGTGTGCTCTACAACTACGGTACCCAGTGCATGCGCCCCGACGGCACAAATGTGTGGGGCTACCGGGCCTTGGGGCCTACGGCTTTCCATGCCTTCTTCGACAGCCTGCCGGGCGTGGACGAACTGACCTGGCACAGTGGACTGAATAAGGCGGTATGTTCCTTACCCGCTTCGTCCGACCGCCATTCCGTATTGCTTCGTGCCGTGGCTGCCAACTGGTTCGACTTTTTCCGTTACGACTTTGTAGCCGGACGTCCTTTTACCAAGGCCGAATATGATGCCGGACGCGCAGCCTTCGAGAAAGCCGATGACGAGTGGCGGCTTGTCCGCAACCGTGAAGACGACGTAGTGCGCCGTTTCGTCGTCATCAGCGAGCGGCTGGCAGGACAGCTGTTTGGCGGAGCTGCCGGGGCAGTGGGCAAGCAACTGTTGCTGGACTTTCAGGAGGCGCGCGTGGTGGGCGTGGTGCGCGATGTCAGCTCCATCTTCCAGACCGCCTATGCCGACGTGTGGGAACCTTTCACCCTGATGAATGAGGAGCACCTCGACCCGAACCTCGCTACTGCCGGTCTGCTGGGCTTCCGCTATGCCGTCCTTCATCTGTCGCCCGACACATCGCCTGACGAAGTACGCACCGAAGTGAACCGGCGGATGGAGCAGCTCAACAAGCAAGGGCTGGAGTATATCCTGAAGGATCCGCGGCTCTATACACATACGGACTACACCTTCTTCCGCGACAGCAGCATCAGTGCCAGTCTGGTCTATGTGCTGTTGCTGCTGATTCTGTTAGTGGTGCCTGCCGTGGGCATATCGGGGCTGGTGCATGCTCAGATGCAGAGTCGCCTGGGCGAGATAGCCATCCGCAAGGCTTATGGAGCCTCTAATGCCAACATCATCGGTCACTTGTTTGCCGAGAGCCTGTGTACTACCTTGATAGGCGGTGTGCTGGGCTATGCCTTGTCGTGCGTGCTGGTGGTGGCGGGCGGTACGTGGCTGTTCGGTACGGGCGGTGTAGAGTTGGAAGGCATCTTGTTGGGCAGCGACCTGCTGCTGCGGCCTTCGTTGTTCGTGGCAGTGCTGGCGGCGTGCCTGGTGTTCAACGCACTATCTACGCTGCTGCCGGCCTGGATGGCGGTACACCGCAACATTTCATACACATTAACAGGAGGAGAATAAGATTATGTGGAGACAAATATACAGACAGATGTGGAACCAGCGGCGTGCCAACGCATGGCTGTGGGTGGAGTTGTGTATCGTAACCGTACTGCTGTGGTATGGCATCGATTTAGTGTACAATTACGAAGGAGCCGCCTGGCAGCCCAAGGGTTACGACACGTCGTGTGTGTTCGACCTGACCGTGGAGGCCAAACCATTGGAAGTCATCAGCGATGCCGATAACCAGCGGGCGGGGAAAGATTTCGCTTACCTGTACAACCTGATTAAAGACTATCCCGGCGTGGAGGAAGTCTGTGCCTATCACGGCAGCATTCCCTATACGGGCGATGCAATGTTCGAGGGATATGCCTCTCATACCGATTCGGCACATGTGGTGTCGTGTTTCATCCGTTATGTCACACCTTCTTATTTCAAGGTGTTCCGCCTGAAACCCATTGCCGGACAATTAGACGAAGCTCACTGGTCACCGGCTGAATATCCCATGCCGGCCTTGATGAGTGTGGACTTGGCAGATTCCTTGTTCCATCAGCCCAACGTGGCCGACGCTGTAGGCAAGACCTGTTTCAATCCCTACTGGTTGAAGCGGGATAATCCGGTGACCAATTATCGGGTGGCTGCTGTCCTGCCCCGGCACAAGCTGGACGATTACGAGCGCTACGAACCGTTCATCTATCTGCCTGCCCAGCAGGCTTTCTGGTGGCAGCATGTGGCGATACGCGTTGCTCCCGATCATGTAGCCGGTTTTGCCGAGCGTTTCCGCAAGGATATGCAGCCGGTGTTCGACCGAGGCATCTTCTACCTGAACACCATCCGTTCGTACGATGACATGAAAGAAGCCTACGACATACAGCAGGGCACAGTGAACTACCTGAATACGGTCTATGCAGTGGTGGCCTTTTTCCTGTTCAATATCTTCCTGTGTGTGTTTGCTACTTTCTGGTATCGCACTCGCAAGCGTCGTTGCGAAGTGGCTTTGCGTATGGCCATGGGTAGCAGTCGTCGCACGGTGATGGGGTATTTCCTGCTGGAAGGTCTTGCACTTCTGTTGCTGGCAGCCGTTCCGGCCTTGCTTATTGCTCTCAACATCCAGCTGGCCGACCTGACGGTACATACGTTGATCGATGCTTCAACTGCGCGTTTTGTGGGATGTTTCTGTGTGGCGTTGCTGCTGATGGCTCTGATGATAGTGGCCGGTATCTGGTATCCCGCCCGTCAGGCGATGAAAGTGCAACCCGCCGAAGCATTGCACGACGAGTAGTCCACGCAGATAAAGAAGACATTATTTTTTCCCAGTTAGGAAAAAAATATTCCTCAGTTAGCAAAATATTTTTTCCTAACTGGGGAATTTTTCTTTCTTATTTTTTTAAGGGGAAATCTTATTCCGTCCGTTTGCAGGCATTCACTTGGAAGAATTCGTTGAATATGGTTTCGTAGTTGCCATGCAGCAGGATGTGATGATTTCCCAATGGATTCTTCAGGAAATAATCGGCAGGCGAGTTCAGTCGGACACGTACCTGTGTGCGGCACATGTTGATGTAGTTGGTATTCTCGGTCAGCGTGCCGGTGGTCAGGTAGTATTCGTCCAGACATTCGCCTCCGCACTTGACGATGGTCACGTCGCCCGTAGGCAACAATCCCTGGATGCCGATGCTCTGTTCCGTTTCAAAATGGCTGCGAAGGATGAATTTCTCGGTCTGTTTCAGTCCTACAGTGCAGTGGGCCAATACGATTTCGTTGGTACGTGCGTTGATCATGGAAGGGTTGGCCATGAATGACCCTTTTCCCGTAAGGGTTTTTACCACCAGCATGGTAAAAACCGACTGCAAGTCGCCTTCGCATCCGGCAATGATGCCCTCGTCGTTCAGCAGCGAGAGGGCCAGACAGCCTGTAGCTCCCGTCAGCTCTATCAGCTTGAAACAGCTCAATGTCAGGGCCGAGAGCTTTTCTTCTTCTACGATGCGCTTGACGGCCTGGTATATCTTCATGGCTTTCAGCATGTCGTCGGGCGATGCTTCACGGCAGGCCAGTGCCTGTCCGGCCAGCTGGGCAGCGGCTTCGCCCACTTCGTCGTCGGTAAGTGCATTGAAATATTCAACGGCCCGTTCCAGCGGGATGTCTACGTATTCGATGCCCCAGCGGCGTTTGGCCAGCAGATAATCCACATTGCTGGAGATGAGCCAGCTTGAAGGCGTACCGATAACACCGATGCGCGATCCGGAGATTTGATGTTGCGCCTTGAAGTTATTGTACATGACAAATATGCGTCTGACGATTTCCGTCAGTTCGCCATGCAGAATCTCGCTTTTCATGCCTCGCGTACGGAGCCAGGATGATATCTCAAGAGCTGCAGCCAGCGAGTTCTGCATTCCGTCGGCTAAAAATACGGCCGGGCGGGGCAATGATTCAAAATGCTGGATAACCATCCGTTCTACTCCGCCGGTAGCGATAAACAACAGGCAGAAATCGTCGGGAGATATTTTGTCTATATCTTGACAATCGATGAATTTGAGGGTGAAATATTTTTCCAACTCGGTCAGTACCGTTTTGTGAGAACTGCGGATGGAAGCTTGCTTGTGCAGTGGAGATGCAAATGTAATCAGATTGAGGACCATGATATTATTTTTGTTTTTAGCTATTAACGGTTTAGTAACTCAAAGGTAAGGCTTTCTTTTTATTTGGCATAACGTTTTTAATATAGATAAGGTTTTTAAAGTTTTTATGTCTGCTGTTTCCGTTGATTCCAAATAAATCGCTACTTTTGTGGCTTTAAACAAAAAGAATGCAAATTATTGAATAATAGAAGAAGATTTTAAAGTTCGAATCATGCCTAAAATATCTATTCGTGGAACAGAGATGCCCGCTTCGCCTATCCGCAAGCTGGCTCCTCTGGCAGATGCAGCCAAACAAAGAGGAATACACGTCTTTCATCTGAACATCGGACAGCCCGACCTGCCCACGCCGCAGGTGGCGATCGATGCGATACGCAATATTGACCGGACTGTCTTGGAGTATAGCCCGAGCCAGGGATACCGCAGTTACCGCGAAAAGCTGGTGGGCTATTACGAAAAGTACAATATACACCTGACTGCCGACGACATTATCATTACGTCCGGCGGTTCCGAGGCGGTGCTTTTCTCGTTCATGGCCTGCCTGAACCCGGGAGACGAAATCATCGTTCCCGAACCGGCGTATGCCAACTACATGGCGTTTGCCATTTCGGCGGGTGCCAAGATACGCACCATTGCAACGACTATTGAAGAAGGATTCTCGTTGCCGAAGGTGGAGAAATTCGAAGAACTGATCAACGAGCGTACCCGTGCCATCCTGATCTGCAACCCGAACAATCCGACCGGCTACTTGTATACCCGTCGCGAGATGAACCAGATACGCGACCTGGTGAAGAAGTACGACTTGTTCCTCTTCTCCGATGAGGTGTATCGTGAGTTTATCTATACCGGTTCGCCTTACATCTCGGCTTGCCATCTGGAAGGTATCGAGCAGAATGTGGTGTTGATTGATTCTGTTTCCAAGCGTTATTCGGAGTGCGGTATCCGTATCGGTGCTCTGATTACGAAGAACAAGGAGATACGCGATGCTGTGATGAAGTTCTGTCAGGCACGTCTCAGTCCTCCGTTGATTGGGCAGATTGCTGCCGAGGCTTCGCTCGATGCCGGCGAGGATTACTTGCGCGATACGTACGATGAATATGTAGAACGCCGTAAATGCCTGATCGATGGTCTGAACCGTATTCCCGGTGTTTATTCGCCCATTCCGATGGGTGCCTTCTATACGGTGGCCAAACTTCCGGTCGACGATTCCGACAAGTTCTGTGCCTGGTGTTTGTCCGAGTTCGAATACGAAGGGCAGACAGTGTTCATGGCTCCGGCTTCGGGGTTCTATACCACTCCGGGAGCCGGGCGCAATGAAGTGCGTATTGCCTATGTATTGAAGAAAGAAGACCTGACCCGTGCCCTTTTTGTACTGCAGAAAGCGCTTGAGGCCTATCCGGGGAGAGTAGACTGATGAGTCTTTCCTTGTTTCTAGCCAGACGTATTTATCGGGGAGACGATGCCGGCCGGCGGGTCTCCCGTCCGGCGGTGCTGATTGCCATGACAGGCATTGCCATCGGGCTGGCGGTGATGATTATTACCGTGTCGGTGATAGTGGGCTTCAAAAGTGAGGTACGCGAAAAGATAATCGGTTTCGGTTCGCACATACAAGTCACCAATCTGGAACAGGCCCGTTCTTACGAGACTTTTCCGGTAGTGGCCGACGACAGTCTGCTGGCCATACTTTCCGACTATCCCGAGGTGAGCCATGTGCAGCGCTATTCCATCAAGATGGGCATGGTGAAGACAGCTGAGGCTTTTCAGGGTATGCTGCTGAAAGGCATCGGACCGGAGTATGACCTGTCCTTCTTCCGGCATCATCTGTTGGAAGGAGAGTTTCCGCAGTTCAGCGATTCGGCTTCGTCCAACAGGGTTGTTATTTCGAAATCGCTGGCCGACAAACTGAAGTTGAAGCTGGGCGACAAGATTGATACGTATTACATACAAGACGATATCCGTGCCCGTCGGTTGAAAATTGTGGGTATTTACCAGACCAATCTGGCCGAGTATGACAATCTGTTTATGCTGACCGACTTGTGCCTTGTGAACCGTTTGAACAAATGGGAGTCTGACCAGGCGAGCGGCATTGAACTATCTTTGCGCGATTACAATCGTCTGGAAGAGATGACCTACGAGATTGGGGACGACCTGAATGGAGTAATCGACCGTTTCGGACAGGAATACTGTGTGCGCAACATCGAACAGCTCAATCCTTCCATCTTTGCCTGGCTCGGCATTCTGGACGTCAACATCTGGGTGATTCTGGTGCTGATGATCGGTGTGGCCGGCTTTACCATGATTTCGGGCCTTCTGATTATCATTATCGAGCGCACTTCGATGATCGGTGTGCTGAAGTCTTTAGGAGCCAACAATGATACCATACGCCGACTGTTCCTGTGGTTTGCCGTCTTTCTTATTGGGAAAGGCATGCTGTGGGGCAATGCTATCGGGCTGGCTTTCTACTTCGTACAGCGTCATTTCGGATTGTTCAAACTCGATCCTGAAACCTATTATATGGACACCGTCCCTGTATCCTTCAACATCTGGCTGTTTCTGCTGCTGAATGTGGGCACGTTGCTGGCTTCGGTGCTGATGCTGCTGGGACCCTCGTACCTTATTACGCGTATCCATCCGGCCAATTCCATGCGTTACGAATAGGAAGTTCTATTGTACCCGCTTGCATTTTCCGCTGAACCGACGGATTTCCAGTTTGATGATTTCAGTACGATGAAAAGATTTCTCTGCATATTTCAGCCCAACGGTCGTATCGTTGGGCGAATATTTTTGCAGCAACAGCTGTAAGGCATGTTTCCGCTCTTCAGCCTCCAGTCCGATACGAGCCTGACAATCCAGCACAATACTTTCATAACCGGTAGTGAATTTGTTGGAAACAACATGCGTAGCTCCAACTATGCAGAATGAAACCTCCGGATGAGCAGCGATGCAGCGTAGCTTTCGGCCTTGCGGAGCACAGTGCAGGTAGATGGCATCTTTGCCGTCCCATACATAATTGATGGGGATTCCGTATGCGGCTTTCCCCGCTTCATCGGTCATGGACAGCACTCCGTATTCTCCTTCTTTCAGCAAGGCGTATGCACGTTCGTTGTCCAAAAGGCGATCTTGTCTTCTTACTGCTTCGTTTGTATATTCCATATTGTATTTTCAGTTTGCAGGATTATGTTCAGGGGGCATTTATTTCTTTTCGTACATGTCCTCCAGCAGTCTGATGCCAGTCGGAGTCCGGAAGATGCATTGTTTTATTATTCTGATGTTTTCAGCCGGCAGTTCGTCTTCATAGATGTTTACCAGAAAGTCCGCTTCCACCAGAATCTGGTAGTCTATTCCTTCGATATCCTTATAAGTATGGTGATGACCTACCAACCAGCAGACGCGTTCGATCTGTTCTTCCGTATAGTTGCCTGTTGTAGCCAGCAGTTTTCTGGCTTCGGCAGGTCCTTCCAGTTCCTGATGTTTTCCGTCGCACATGTGGTATTTCTGTTCGCAAATACGGATTCCTATATCGTGAACGATGGCAGCGGTTTCCAGCACGAAGAGGGTTTCTTCGTCCACCTGTTCCAATGTACCGATCACGGAGGCCAGTTGGAATACTTTGATAAAATGCTGGATGCGTTTGGGATCACCGGCATTGTATGCTGTCATGAGGGCAGTCAGTTGGGCATGTTTCCGATTCATATTGTTGTATGAGTTCTATTTGTTTGCAGATTGTTTCTTTTTATTTTCGCAAGAATTCCCGCTTGCCGCGGAAAAGGTAAAACAGCTTCCAGCACAAGGATTGGAGTGGCTGGAGGATGTCAAACAGCGGGAGTGTCAGCCGATAGCGATATCGCTCGTTCAGCGACTTGGCTGTAGAGTTTATTACCAGTGCCTGGACGATGAAGCGAAGCAGGAAAAGCAGCACACCGATTCCGGCAACCAGCCAGTGGAAATGAAGAATGCCCCACACAGTCATAGCGATCCATGCCGCATAGAACAACAGACGACTGAGGGTTTCGAACCCTGCCAGCCAGCGTTGCAGGCCTTTATATTGGCGGGCTGTCGAGGCATACCCTATTTTTTCCTCACGCCAGTCTTTGCTTCTGTAGACGGGTTGCATCCGTACCGCAGCCTCTGGGGCCGTTTCTACCCGTGTATTGTCACCGTTGGCTACCTGATTGACGAAGAGGTCGTCGTCGCCGCGTCGCAGATTCAGATGGGCAGAAAATCCTTTTTGGTCGTAGAAGAGCTGTTTTCTGTAAGCCAGATTTCGCCCGATGCCCATATACGGATGTCCGCCCAGGGCAAACCCCAGATAGCGCATGGCGGTGAACAGGCTGTCGAAAGCTGTGCAGCGGTGAAGCCAGCTTTTTCCGCGTTCGTATCCGCTGTAGCCCAGTACGACTCCGGTATGCGGTGTAAAGTTGCGTGCCATCAGGCGTAACCATTGATTGCTTTGAGGCTGGCAGTTGGCTTCGGTCAGCACCAGCCAGTCGTAGCGCGAGGCACGGATGCCAAGAGTGACGGCCAGCTTCTTACGGCTGATGTAGCGCGACGAGTCGGGCACAAAGCTGTGGTATAGGTTACGGTACTGCTCTTCGAGTTGCAGCAGATAGTCTTCGCTTTCGTTCTTCTCGCCGTCGTTGATGACGATCACCTCAAAATCCGGATAGTCCTGTGACAGTATGGCGGGCAGGTTGCGGCGCAGATTCTCCACTTCGTCGTGTGCACAGATGATGACCGACAGAGGAGGAAGCCCCTGAGTAAAGTGAAGTTCGTTACGTTGCTCCTTGCGGTTGCGCCGCCCGATACGGCTGTAGAGGACAAGGTAGTAGATGATCTGAACGGCTAACAGAATGCCGGCTGCCATGAGCAGATATTGTTCGGTAGAATTGATGGCAAATGTTTCCATTGAGTTTGCGATAGTTGAATAATGTAACGTGCAAAAGTACAAATTTTCGTCCACACCTTGTACTGCCTGTCCTCTCTTTTTCTTACTTCGCCGTCAGTACGGGCACCGTCAGGAAACGGCAAGCAGGGAAGTGACGGGTCAGGTAGCGTTGCAGGTACTGCTGGGTATCTTCCTGAATGGTGGTGTCCTCGATGGTCGGGTACAGGTTGTAGAGTACGGTATGGAGTTCGATGCCCCGTCGGGCTACGGCTTCCAGACTCAGCAGGGTGTGGTTGATGCTGCCCAGCTTGCCCGAGGTGACAAATACCAGCGGATAACCTTTCTCGGCAATGTAGTCGATGGTCAGATACTCGTCTTTCAACGGAACCATCAGGCCACCGGCTCCTTCCACCAGGACGGTCTCGTAGCGACGGGCCAGTTCCAGCGTGGCTTGTTCTATCTTGGCAAAGTCAATAGGACGCCGGTCGATGCGCGAGGCCAGGTCGGGCGATGCCGGATAGGAGAAGATTTCGGGCATGGTCAGTCCTTCCTTGTCTTCGGGCAGGTAGCCGGTACCCATCAGACGGCGGTGCAGGTCGATGTCCTCGCTGTGACCTACGTTGCCTGTCTGGATAAATTTCTGGGTAATGACCCGTTTACCTTCCTTGATAAGCTGCTCCGCATACCAGGCGGTGCAGTATGATTTTCCGGCATCCGTATCGATGCCGCTGACGAAATAGATGTTGTTCGTATTCATAATTGAATGTTTTTAAGTACTAAGTTACTCAAGTTTCGCAAGTTTATTAATAGGTTGTAGTTAAGGAGTTAAGAAGTTAAGTAGTGAAGCCAATACCTTTGTGAAAAGGATACCGGCCATACACTCAATCTATCGGCTTTAACTCCTAGCCCACCTTGGTGGGCGATAACTCCTTTTAACTCCTTTAACTCCTGTTCTTTATTGCTTGTATCGGCAAATCACATAAATCGGCTGGTACGTCAGGCTGACTCCTTCGGCCGATCCGAAGCGGTTGCAGTATTCGTCGCAGAACGTTTGCAGGCGTCCGCGGCTCCAGGTGTGCTTCTCGGTTCCCGTGACGCCGGTCATGCGCAGATGGTGCAGCACGTCGATGGGCGTGGGGAAGTGGAGCACAGCTTCCTCTTCTTCGAGGTACAGCACTTCGTAACCTGCGGCTTCCAGTTCCTTTTTCAGCTGTTCGGGGGGCGTGTATTCCAGTCCGTTGCCGGTCAGTGTGCGTATCTCGTGCAGGTTGCGCAGCCCGAATGTGCTGAATGCCAATACGCCGCCGGGACGAAGCAGGGCGGTACTGCGGCCGAAGAAATCGGCTGGCGCGACGAACCATTGCAGGGTGGAGCACGAGGTCAGCAGGTCCAAGCGGTCGGGCAGGGAACAGGTTTCGGCATCGCCTGCTTCAAAGCAGACACCGCTGTTGCCGGTCAGTTCCGTCAGGCAGAAGCGCATCTCCGGGCACAGGTCGTTCAGATGCAGCAACGACGGATGCCAGGTGTCGAATAGCAGTTGCGAGTAAAGTCCCGTACCGCAGCCGAACTCGGCAATGCGGTCGAAGCAGGCATCGGGCACGGTGCGTTGTAGCAGGCGAATCATCTTCTCGGCTACCTGTTGCTGTACGCGTGCTTCGCGGCTGTAAGTGGCACGGGCACGGGCAAATCGTTCGGCGATCAGTTGTTTGTCCATCGGTCTTGCAAGTAATGTTTAAAGAGTGATTCCTGATAATGTGCATCCTCGGTTTGCATTGCCGCAGTGCCCAGTTCGTGCCAGGCATTCAGCTGATTGGCAGGCGGGATGATACGGTCGTTGCTTCCTACGATGGCTTCGGTCCACTTCAGCGTGGGCTGTGGCTGTCCGGCATATTGCCGTGCGATGCAGTCCAGTTCGTCGCGTACCTCTTCCAAAGGACGGCGGGGAGTACGGCTCAGGAAGTCGCGGAAAGCAGCACTGTCGGCACACATGCGTCGCAAAAACTTGTGGAGCGAAGCCCCCGTCAGGCTTTCCAGTGTTCCCTGGAAGATGACAGGCGGAATGCCCCGCCGTTCGTCGATGGGGAAAGGCGTGCCGTTGATGGCTGTACTGCTGCCAATGTTCAGGCCGAGGGTGGGGACAACGTGCGATGCTGCCCATACGCCCATCGACCAGCCTACGACGTGTATCTCGGCGTAGCCTTGGAGCAACGATGCGTCGAAGTTCAGTGTCCGGTAGTCGTAGCACAGCATGAAGTCCATGCCCTGCGGACGGTAGTGGCTGAACGGTGTCTCGTCTGCCGCCCATCCGGCAAAGAACAGCAGCAGCTTCGGATGGTTTTCGTGGATGATATATACTTGTTTCATTTCTTGGTTGAACTTGTAGGTTGATGATCTGAATCAGGTTGCAGTGACAGTTACTGCCCGGTTTATTGGAGGCTATCCGCCGTAAACTGACAATTTATCGGCTTTAAACTCACAGTTTACCGGCTTTAAACTGACAGTTTATTGCCTTTAAACTGATAATTTATCGCCGTTAAACTGGAATAATCTCCGTAGCTTCAGAGAGGAATCCGGTCGATTTCCTCTTCCGTCAGTGCAGCCGTCAGCGAGAAGCGGATGCGCGAAGTTCCTTCGGGCACCGTAGGCGGGCGGACAGGTAGTGCGTAGAAGCCGTGGCGTTGCAGGTTCTCGGCTCGTATCACGGTGTCGGCACTAGGTCCTACAATCATGGGGACAATCTGGCTGACGCTGGGCGTGGTGTATCCCTGTTCTGCCAACCGGCTGCGCAACCGTTCGCCCAGGTGCTGTACATGTTTCCGCCGTTCGCTCATGCCTGCCAGTCGCCGGACGATAAACAGTGTCCAGGCTATGCAGACCGGAGGCAGGGCAGTTGTGAAGATGAAAGGACGCATGCGGTTCACCAGGTATTCGCGTACCGTACGACTGCACACTACGTATGCCCCGGCCGATGCGGCTGCCTTGCCAAAGGTGCCTACCAGGAAGTCGATGTCGCCGATGCAGCCTTCTTCTTCGGCGCATCCCAGGCCGGTAGGTCCGAAGACACCGAAGCCGTGCGCTTCGTCCACGTACAGCAATACGTTGTCGCGACTCTGCTTCAATCGCACCAGTTCGCGCAGGTCGGTGCGGTCGCCGTCCATGCTGAATACGCTTTCGGTGACGATGATGATGCGCCGGTATTCATCGCCATGCTGGTTTATGAGTCGCTCCAATTGGTTCAGGTCGTTGTGGCGGTAGCGGATGCAGCGGGCGGGTGCCGCCAGGCGGATGCCGTCTATCAGGCTGGCATGTACCAGCTTGTCGGCCAGAATCAGGGTCTGACCGTCGGCCACGGCAGGCAGGATGCCCGTATTGGCATGGTAGCCGCAGTTGAAAACCAGTGCGGCCTCGGTGCCGAACAGTCGGGCCAGTTCGTCCTCCAGTTCGTTGTATATGTGGAAATTTCCCGTCAGCAGGCGCGACGATGACGATGTCGGCAGAAACGTTTCCGGCGTCAGTGTCTCCAGAAACTCTTTCCGCAACTCGATGTCGGCCGCCAGTCCCAGGTAGTCGTTCGACGACAGGTTCAGCATCCGCTGCCCGTTGGTGCAGATGTAGCGTCCGTCATGTTCCAGGGCAGGCAGTCGCCGCAGGTTTCCTTTGGCTTGCAAGGCATCGAGCTCTTGTTTCAGTTCTTGGGTAAAGTTCATATGTTTCTTTTGTTTTTCCTTATTTCATTTCCGATACGATCTTCAGCAATCCTCCTGTCAGTCGGCTCAGCTGTTCCGGTTCGATGACGAAGGGCGGCATCAGGTAAACCAAACGTCCGAAGGGGCGCACCCAGATGCCTTCTTCCACAAAGCGGCGCTGCATCCAGGCCATGTCCACGGGTTCCCGGGTTTCTATCACTCCGATAGCACCCAGCACCCGAACGTCGGCCACCTGTGGCAGTGCACGGGCAGGCTCCAGTTCCCGGCGCAGCTGTGCTTCAATGCGTCGTACCCGTCCCTGCCAGTCGTACTCGGGCGAGGTAAGCAGACGCACCGAGGCGCAAGCGCATGCACAGGCCAGCGGGTTGCCCATGAAGGTAGGCCCGTGCATGAAACAGCCAGGTTCGTGGTTCGAGATAGTGTCTGCCACTTCGTTCGATGCCAGCACCGCCGACAGCGTCATGTATCCTCCCGTCAGTGCCTTGCCGATGCACATGATGTCCGGTTCCACTCCGGCATGTTCCCAGGCAAAGAGCTTGCCCGTCCGTCCGAATCCGGTTGCTATTTCGTCGAAGATGAGCAACAGACCGTACTCGCGGCACAGGCGTTCTGCCTCGCGCAGGTATTGCGGATGATAGAACCACATGCCGCCGGCTCCCTGCACCACGGGCTCCAGAATCAGGGCCGCCAGTTCGTTGTGATGCTGTTCGATGACCTCTTTCAGCGGTACGATGTCTTCCGGATTCCATTCGCCGTCGAAGCGCGAACGGGGTTGCGGCACAAAGTATCTCACAGGCAGTGCACTGCCGAAGAGCGAATGCATGCCGGTCACAGGGTCGCATACCGACATGGCGTTCCACGTATCGCCGTGATAGCCCGAACGGATGGTGACGAAGTTGTTCTTTTGCTCCTTCCCTTTACCGAACCAGTACTGTACAGCCATCTTTAGTGCAACCTCTACAGCTACCGAACCTGAGTCTGCGTAGAATATCTTCTGCATCGATGGCGGTACCAATGGCAACAGCAAACGAGCCAGTTCGATGGCCGGTTCGTGTGTCAGTCCGCCGAACATCACGTGCGACATTTTCTTCAGCTGTTCCTCTACGGCACGGTTCAGTACCGGATTGTTGTAGCCATGTACCTGGCACCACCACGACGACATACCCTCTACCAGCGTCTCGCCCGTTTCCAGTGTGATGGTAGCGCCCTGCGCACTCTTCACCTTATAGACCGGCAGCGGATGGCTGGTCGATGTGTAAGGATGCCACAGGTGTTCGCGGTCGAACTGCGAGTCGCACAGCCGATACCCCGCTTCCCGGATCAGTTCCTTATCTTCGGCCACCTTCGATCCAAGAGTAGTGAGCAGGTCGCCCACGATGGCCGAGTTTATTCCTATATACAGTGCTTTCTTCACTGCCTCACGGCTCAGTTGGGAGCGTCCGCCGGCAAAGCGCAAGTAGGCTGTCGGATTGATGAAACGGAACAGGGCAATGGTAGTCAGTATCTCTTCTTCGGACAGGGGTGCCTGGTGTTCCAGCGGTGTCCCGGGGATGGGACTGAGCAGATTGATGGGGATCGACTGTACACCGAGCCGTTGCAGGGTGAACGCCAGTTCGATGCGTTGCTCCATCGTCTCGCCCATGCCGATGATGCCTCCGCTGCACACGTCCATGCCAATGCGGCGTGCAGCCTGTAGCGTTTTGATTTTCTCTTCCTGCGTATGGGTCGAGCAGAGGGTGGGGAAGTAGCTGGGAGCCGTCTCCAGGTTACAGTGATAGCGCGTCACGCCCGCTTCGTACAGGGCCCGCAGTTCGTCTTCATCAGCCAGTCCCAGTGAGGCACAAAGCTGGATGGACGAGTGGCGGCGCAGGTAGCGCACCGTGTCGCAAAGCTGTTCAATCTGTTTTTTCGAGGGTTTTCGTCCGCTGGTCACCAGCGAGAAGCGGTTGACGTCCTGCTCTTCGTTGGCACGGGCGTGCCGCAGGCATTCTTCAGCGGGCAGCAGGTCGTAGATGTCGGCCTGAGTGTGGTAGTGGGAAGATTGTGCACACCATTTGCAGTTTTCCGGGCATCGGCCCGACTTGGCATTTACGATGGAGCACATGTCAAATTCGCGTGGAGCGCATGCCACGGTGATTTCGTGGGCAGCGCGATACAGCGTCTCACGGTCGGCCAGTCCGGCCAGCCACGACGCTTCTTCGGGCGACAGGGCCATGCCTGCCAGTACCCGTTGTTTCAGTAAGTCAAGGGTCATAATAGATAATGATATAGATGTGTGAAGAAGATTGCCTGCCGCCTTCACCTGTTTGCGCAGCGAGCTGTCGGCCGCCTCTTTTCGCAGGCAACCTATGGTGACAGTCCGCCCTATACTGGCAAAAGCCGCATAACTTTTGCGGCTCCAGCGCCTGAAGCGTATGGCGTTCTGATGTATTCTTTTCTTCTTCACGATGGTTTTCTTTATCTGTTCAGGTGGAGCAAAGATAGTGCAAAGTTGTCGAAATGCAAAGCAAATGCCAGATTCTTCCTGTGCTTTACTCCCAACCTGTTTTGATGCGATAAATCGAGGTGTATTTTTTCGCTCACTATCTTTCATTGAAAAAACTATCAGCATCTAACTTCCTTTAACTTTTTATTGCCTCGTTATTCTATCATTTATCGTTCTTTTGTGACATTTGGTCACATTCTTATCGGTTGGCAAATCTTTGAAAAACAAAAAAAGGAAAATAGATGTTGCTTCCTGCTATGGAATCTAGGCTCTTTTATGTGGCTATGAGATTTATATTGAAGTTATAAAAGTCAAGGATAATTATACGCATATTCATCTATAAAATCATAGTTATATGGCAACAGTTAAAGTTAAGTTTCGTGCATCTTCCGTCAAGACGAGGGAAGGCACATTGTATTTTCAGGTGATCCACAACAGGGTGGCACGGCAGGTAACTACCGACCATAAACTTTTTCCGTCTGAATGGGACAGATTTCATTCCAGGATTTTACTTTCGGAATGTATGGATGACCAACGTCGTGAGTACCTGCTTTCTTTGAACGGACAGGTTAGTCGTGAACTAGCCTTTCTCAAGTCTATCATATTCCGGATGGAGGGTAGTGGGACTCCGTTTACTTCCGATGAGATTGTCAAAGCCTATCAGCAGGCGTTCGACGGAAACGGATTCTTCTCTTTCATCCGTCAGCAGATGGAGCATCTGGAGAAAATCGGGCGTCGTTCAGCTCTCGAAAAGCTTAGATCCGCCTTCAACAGTTTCCTTTTGTTCTATGGCAAAGATGATATGCCTTTCACTGATGTTGATACGGTCCTCATGGAGGAGTATGAAAGCTTTTTGCACGAAAAGGGTCTATGCATGAATACGATTTCCTTCTATATGCGTATTCTCCGTTCTGTGTATAATACAGCCGTGGCTCGCGGTCTTACGATACAGCAATATCCGTTTAAGTCCGTATATACAGGCATTGACCAGACTGTAAAAAGAGCCATATCACTGAAAACAGTCCGGCGGATACGTGGTCTGAATCTGACTTCATCCCCTGTCATGGAATGGGCGCGCGATCTGTTCATGTTCTCCTTTTACACCCGTGGCATGTCCTTCGTCGATATGGCTTATTTAAAGAAAACAGATCTGCAAAATGGTGTCCTGGTATACCGTCGGCAAAAGACCAATCAGCAGCTTACCATTAAGTGGGAGAAACCTATGCAGGATATTGTCAATAAATACGCTAGTCCCGAAAGTCCCTATTTGTTACCTATTATAAGAGATACGCATACCGACGCCCGGCTTCAGTACAAGAATGCTATTCATCTGGTCAACAACAAGCTGAAACTGATTGGTAAGGAGATAGGGTTAGGCATTTCATTAACTACTTATGTGGCCCGTCATGGTTGGGCGAGTATAGCTAAACATAAAAATATACCTATTGGAATTATCAGTGAAGCTCTCGGTCACGATTCCGAGAAAACAACCCGTATCTATCTTGATTCGTTGGATACTTCAGCTGTTGATAAAGCCAATAGCCAGATTTTAAATTCACTTTAATATCTCCTGATACGGATTTCTCTATAAAGGAAACACAATAAAATGCGAAATATTGACAAATACTATAAAATAACAGTAGTATATGTGAATGCTGATGTATGAATATGCATATTTGAAGATGTAAAAATTGTATTATGATATTCTGACACTAAAACAGTAAAATAAGTAGTGTCTAATGCGCTTTGGAGTGGTTTATCTCTCTGTAAGAGATGTATTAAGACGGTGCAAATATAGCGAAAAAAAGATTTATGGCAAAAAAATGGTAAATAAAAAGATATTGATTTGCTATTTTCTTTTGGAGGAAGAATGTTGATTAAAAGGATTAACTCAACATTTGTTGAGTTAATCGGAAGTTGGTTGAACTTATTTATGCTCGTGTTTCAAGAAGTTATAAATATAGTAAACGGTTAACATATCTCTTACAGAGAGATGAAGCAATAGTAAAACAAGTAGACTTATTTTGTTGAGGATTATAAGAGGGTACTATTGATAAGAGATGAATAAAAGGGATTTTATCCCGGAACTTTTTTATAGACACATTGTAACTGCTTGAAATATAATGATATATATATACCAGCAGGATTAGAAGTATTACCTTTTATCAAATTGTGTATTCAGAAAAAATATCTTTTAAAACAGCTTTTCACCAAGCTGATGACGGGCTGTTGCAGGAGCCGGATGCTCCTAAACATTGGTATGTAATGCGCGATCTGAAACGATTCAATGCCAAACTGCCAGCTTATAAACAATTGCAGACCGAGGATGTAGAAGTTTTTACGCCTATGCGTTGGAAACTGACTGTAAAACTGGGCAAACGGATGCGTGAAAAAGTCCCTTTCATTCAGGATTTGCTGTTCGTGCACGATACTCGAAAACATCTTGATGCTTTCGTTGAAAAAATACCGACTTTGCAATACCGCTATCAGAAAGGTGGGGGATATTGTGAGCCGATGATAGTTCCCGATTCCGATATGGATCGTTTTATCTATGCTGTAAATGGCATGGATCTTCCCCGTTATTACCTTCCGGAAGAATTGACTCCTTCTATGTTCGGTCGTAAGATCCGCATTATCGGAGGCTACCTGGACGGTTACGAGGGGTATCTGCTCACCACCCGCGGGTCGCGTGTCAAGCGTCTGCTGGTCGATTTACCCAATTGGATTACGGCTGCTGTCGAGGTTAATCCGGAGTTTATACAGTTATTGTAATATTTACTTAAGTTTAACTTCGTTGATTTTCAATTCGCAACTGCTCAACTTATTAGTTGACAAGGCTTCAGTTAACAAGTCTACCAGGCTGGAATGCCCTGCAACTGCAACTTGAGCTTGCGAATTGAAAATCGACGAAGTCAAAGTTGAGATATTTTATATGAGCGAAATATTGTCCGATAAAGCTTACCCTTCTTCACAGTTGGCCGAGAAAGAGCGGGAGTTGTTTGAGCAAATTCATCAGACGATTGTCGAACAACAGTTATTTTTAGATCCCGGTTTTTCTCGAACCAAATTCATAAAGATAGGGTTAGTCAATAAGAATAAGGTAGCTCGTATGCTCCAGCAGTATGCCGGTACCAATCTGAACGGATATATCAACGGCATGAGGCTGGAATATGCAGCCCGGCTGTTGCGCGAACATCCAGCCGATCCTATCAAGGCCATTGCAGCCAACAGTGGGTTCAACAGTGTACGTACTTTCTATCGTCTTTTTTCTGAAAAGTACGGGATGAGTCCTGTCGAATACAAAGAGAAGTTATGAAATTACAGATTGCCGACTGGCTCATGCAAGTCGATTGTGACGATGCCGTAACCGGACAACTGCCCAACTTGTGTCCGTTCCTAGTATCGGACCCTCTTTCTTCCGATGCCGATATCCTGTTCCGTTTACAGTTGGGTGTTTCTCTGTCTCCCGAAAAGACAGTACCCGTACTGGTCAACGAGTTGGAAGGCCGTACCCTGCGTCTGTGGCTGATGCCCGATCATTGCAGTATCTCTCTGACATTGGCTGATTCCCGGCAGACCTACTGGTTGCGTGCCAGCCGTGACTGGAAGCAGATCGTTTCCGATTGGAAGCCCGATTATCCCGGTTCTTATTCCGTCCTGAATGATTTCCTGATGATTGCTTTCATCTACAGTTCTGCATTCCGCGATACGGTTCTTCTCCATGCTTCGTGTGTTGCGGTCGGATCGGAAGGCTGTGCTTTCATAGGGCCTTCCGGAGTGGGCAAAAGTACGCATTCCCGTCTGTGGTTGGAACATATCCCCGATAGTCGCCTGCTCAACGACGATCAGCCCGTACTGCGTCGGATGCCCGATGGCAGCATGCGTATATACGGTTCTCCCTGGAGTGGCAAAACGTTTTGCTACCGCAACGAGGGAGTCCGTCTCAGCGCGTTGTTTTTCATGGAGCAGGCAGCAGAAAATCGTGCCATTCGTCTGGACGGTATTCATACGTTCTGTCGTTTGCTCGAAGCCGCATCGGCCATCGGACGCGACTCCAGAACCTTTTCGCCGGTCAGTGAAACGCTGGCTTGGGTAGCCGGAACGATACCAGCTTACCTCCTGAAAAATCTTCCAGAAAAGTCGGCAGCACTTCTCAGTGCGAAGGTGGTTTTTGAATTAAAAAATTAAAAGTTTAGGGTTTATGGTTTAGGGTTGAGGGATTAGGGATTAGGGTTTATGGTTTATGGTTTAGGGTTTATGGTTTAGGGTTGAGGGATTAGGGATTAGGGATTAGGGTTTATGGTTTATGGTTAATGATTAATGATTAATAAATTCTTCATTCTTCATTCCTCATTCTTCATTTATTTTGTTCTTCATTTATTTTGTTCTTCATTTATTTGTCTCTATGATTATCGCAGTCGATTTCGACGGAACCATCGTCGCACACCGCTATCCCGCCATCGGTCCGGAAATACCGTTTGCTGTCGACACCTTGAAACTTCTGGCCCGCGAGCGTCATAAACTGATTTTATGGACCGTTCGCGAAGGCGATTTGCTCAACGAGGCTGTCGAATTCTGTCGCAGTCGTGGTTTGGAGTTTTATGCAGTCAATAGCAATTATCCGGAAGAAAAGCCATCGCATAGCGGTTATTCCCGCAAACTGAAGGCCGACCTTTTCATCGACGACCGCAATTTGGGAGGTTTGCCCGATTGGGGACTTATTTACCGTATGATTCAGGAAGGGTTATCTTTCGAAGACATATATAGCCATCAGTTTTCACAGCCTCCGATGCCGGCAAAGCAGCAAGGTTTTTGGGAAAGGCTGAGGAAAATTAAAAGTTAAAGATTAAAAGTTTATGGTTTAGGGTTTAGTGTTTAGCGTAGTTTATCTATTGGCTTAACTCCTTAACTTCTATAACTTCTTATCTTCCAAAGAAATCTTCAATTTTAAACTTAAATATCTTATAAAACATTTTTCATTCTTACCATGTTTTCATTCAGACGTTATCTGTTAGTACTGTTGCTTCCGTTGCTTTTGGCCGGATGCGCTTCTTATAAAAAATCGGTGTATCTTCGTCACGACCAGGTGCTCGCTGATATTGAGCAGCAAGGCAAGCTTTACGAATATCGCATCATGCCCAAGGACGAACTGATTATCGTCGTCAGTACGTCCGATCCCGCCTCCTCCGTGCCCTTTCTTCGTAAGTTGGGGCAGAATAAGGAGATGAGTTCAAGTACTCAGGGAGCGAACAATGCTAAACTGCTGAACTATCTGGTCGATAACCAGGGGTGCATTGACTATCCCGTTTTGGGCAAGCTTCCCGTTTCCGGTCTTTCCTGCCGTCAATGCGAAGACCTTATCCGTCAGAAGTTGGAGGCCTACCTTAACGAAGTCCCCAATGTCACAGTCCGCATCGACAATTTCAAAGTCAGTGTATTGGGCGAAGTCAACCATCCGGGCACGTTTACTGTCACCGACGAACGCATCAACATCTTTCAGGCCCTGGCCCAAGCAGGCGATATGACCCTCTTTGCCGATCGCGACGATGTTCAGCTCCTGCGCGAAGACTCCATCGGTCGTCGTCAGGTCATTCATCTCGACCTTACCGAGGCCGGCATCGCCCTTGCTCCGGAGTACTATTTGCAACAGAACGACATTGTCTACGTCAAGCCCACCAAGGCCAAGGTGCATTCCAATACATTCAGCAACAACGCCTCCATCTGGGTCAGCCTGCTGAGCCTGGCCTCTACTCTTGCTTCACTGGTCATTATTGCACTGCAATAAACTAAGGAGTTAAGAAGTTATTAGGGAGTTAAAGAGTTAAGAAGTTAGAAAGTTAAGGAGTTAGAGAAGTTAAGGAGTTAAGAAGTTAAGCCGATAGATAGATTACTCTAAACGCTCAACTCTAAACGCTCAACGCCCTCAACTATTAATTTTTAATTTCCCACGCCCCATTAACCATTAATCATTAACCATTATCTATGAGCGATTCCACCTACAACGATATTTTCAACGACGGCGGCAAGCCCGTCGATTACAAAGCACTTATTTTCGAATACCTGCTCCATTGGCCCATTATTCTGGCCTGTCTGGTACTGGCTTTGGGCGGTGCATACGTCTATTTGCGCTATCAGCCGCCTGTCTACAGCATCAGTTCCACCATCCTCATTAAGCAGGGCGATAAAACCAAGTCCTCTTCTATCGGTCAGCTGGCTGCCATGCAGGATCTGGGAACCGTTTCCATGGCCAACAATTTCGACAACGAAGTCGAGATTCTGCAGTCCTATTCCCTCATCCGGAAGGTTGTCGACCGCCTCGGCCTGTACGTCGAATATGCAGCCGAACGGAAAGGCGGTTACGACATTTCCCTTTATAAGAACGTGCCCGTTCATGTCTGGATGTCGGCCGACGATGCCGACCGTCTTCCTTCCGCCTTGCAGGTACAGATTAACGGCACCGCCGGTGCTTCCCACGAAGCCGTCGTCAACTATCAGCTCGATGGCGACAAGCATACACTCAGCAAGACTTTCAAGCAGCTTCCGGCTGTCTTCATTACTCCTGTCGGTACACTCAGCCTGACAGCCGATAGTGCAGCCGTTGCCGGTTCTTCCTATTCGCTTCGGGCCACAGTTACGGCTCCCTCTGTGGTAGCAGCCCAATATAAATCCCGCCTCAGTGCCACCCCTACCAGCGAATATACGTCCATTGTACGTCTTACCGTCAACGATACCAATATTCCCCGGGGCGAAGATTTCCTGAATACGCTTGTCACCATTTACAACGACGAAGCCAACGACGACAAGAATCAGGTAGCCATGCATACCGCCCAGTTCATCGACGAACGTATTGCCGTCATCAACGACGAACTGGGAGTCACCGAGACCGAGCTGGCCGACTACAAGCAGCGGGCCGGCATCACCGATCTCAGTACCGATGCCCGGCAGGCTTTGCAGGGCAGTTCCGAGTACGAGCAGAAACGCGCCGACAACACCAATCAGCTTCGCCTTGTCGGCGACTTGCGCCGCTATCTGGAAGATCCTGCCAATCGCGACGAAGTCATCCCCGCCAATGTCGGTCTTACCGACGACGGTCTTTCCAATATTGTCAACCAGTACAATGAGATGATGATCGAACGCAAGCGTCTGCTGCGTACTTCCAAGCCCACCAGCCCGGCAGTCATCAGTCTCGACGAAGCCATTGCCGCTACCCGTACTACCGTTCTTACCACGGTAGCCAATGTCGAACGTACTCTTCAGATCACCCGCAACAACCTCGATCTGGAGGCAGGCAAATACCGTACCCGTATCAGCAATGCCCCCCGTCAGGAGCAGGAGTTGCGCAACATCAGCCGTCAGCAGGAAATCAAGGCCGACCTCTACCTCATGCTCCTTCAGAAGCGCGAGGAGAATGCCATTACCCTGGCCGCCAAGGCCAACAACGGCCGTATGGTCGAGACCCCCCGTGTATCAGGTCTGGTCGCTCCCAATGGCCGCAACCTCTATATGATTGTTTTTGTGCTCGGGCTGGGTATCCCTGTCGGAGGCATCTGGCTGTCACGTCAGTTACGCTTCCGCATCGAAGGGCGTACCGATGTCGAACGCATCACCGATGTAACTGTGGTAGGCGACATTCCCCAAGTGAAGGAAGCGGATAAAAAAGGACCGATTGTCATCAGCGAAAACCGCAACGAAATCATGGAAGAAGTCTTCCGCAGCCTGCGTACCAATCTCCAGTACATGCTGCAGGAAGGTCAGAAAGTCATTCTTTTCACCTCTACCAGTTCCGGCGAAGGCAAATCATTTACCGCTACCAATCTGGCAGCCAGCTTTGCCTTTATGGACAAGAAAACCGTCATCGTAAGTCTCGATATCCGCAAACCTACTTTAGATCATATCTTTTCGTTGGACAAACACTTGCCCGGCATCACCCAATATCTCGCTGCTCCCTCCGAGCACGATTTGTTGTCACTTTGCCGTCCCAGCACAGTGTCTCCCAATTTGTATGTCTTGCCCAGTGGTGCTTTGCCACCCAATCCTACCGAACTGGTGGCCCGTCCGTCTCTAGAGACAGCTATCAGCATCCTTCGCCAACATTTCGATTACGTCATACTCGACACTGCCCCCATCGGCATGGTCACCGATACCCAGCTCGTAGCCCGTATCGCTGACCTGTGTGTATACGTCTGTCGGGCAGATTATACGCGCAAGAGCGAGTTTGCTCTCATCAACGATATCCGTCACGATAAGAATATTTCCAATCTTTGTATACTTATCAATGGTATTAATATGGATAAGCGGAAGAACGGATATTATTATGGGTATGGAAAGTATGGGAAATACGGAAAGTATGGGTATGGACGGAAATATAAATATGGCTACGGTAAGTAAAAATAATTTTATATTAAATAGAACCTAAATGAAAGATCATAGAAGTTTGTATGAGATAAATGTGCAAGATCGTAGTAAGTTTCGTTATTTCATGGGGCTAATTGTCCGTTGGAAGCAGAATTTGAAGTATGAACGTGCCAGAAAAATAGCTCGTAAACGTGGGGCAGATATTGGAGAAGGTGTAATTATGTCTATTGAGTTTGCTAAGCTCGCCAATCGAAATCTTACTATTGGAAATCATACATCCATTCAAACAAATAAAATTGATTTACGTAGTCCTGTTACTATTGGTAGCCATGTCATTATCGGTTCTGGTGTTGAAATCATCACTACTTCACATCAAATAGATTCACCTGATTGGGAACATAAACATTATGGTATTCAGATTGATGATTACGTATGGATAGCTACTAACGCTTTAGTTCTTCCATCTTGTAGAAGTGTGGCTTATGGTGCAGTTATTGGTGCAGGGAGTGTAGTTGTAAAAAACGTGGAAGCTATGGCAGTGATGTCAGGGAATCCTGCACAAATTATTAAATATCGAAAACAAGTACATGCTGATTTGATAGTGGAGTCTTTATTAGGTGGAGATTATATGATGTATAAAAAAGTAAGAAAAAAAAGTAATTAATAGAAAAAGCAATTTTTAGAAAATGAAAATATTAGTTGAAAATTCTGGTTGGGGTAATGTTGGTGAAGCTTGGTATAGAATATCTTTATATGAACTACTGAAAAAATTATATCCCAATGATGATGTTTACTGTGGAGAAGGACCTATTTACCGATCTTTTCGAGTAAAAAATAATTGGGAAAAAAATAATGGTCTTAATTTGTTTGATTATCAAAGTGCTGATGTATATATATATTCGGGTCCCATATTACCACAACAATTGTTGTCTATTTATGCTAATAGGATTAAACAAATTATTTTACAACAGAAATCCTATGCCCTTATTAGTGTGTCTGGAACAGCACTTAGTCAACGGGAAATTTCAGAAATAGGCGATTTTTTACAGAAATATCCACCATTGTTTTTTTCATCAAGAGATGAAGAAACTTATAATGCATTCAAACCTTATGTGAAGAATGCTTATAATGGAGTTTGTACAGCGTTTTTGGTGGATAAAACTATAGATATACATCCTTTTAAATTAGATAAAGAGTTTTTTATAAGTAGTTTTTATACAGAGTTAGAACCGATATATAGTATTCCTACTGGAAAATCTTTTAATATAGAGAATCTTTTATTGGAACGTCATAAAACCATGTTTGGATTACCTTATGATTTTGCTAGGCACCTCAATTTCTTGAGAAAGCAACAAAAGGAAATTGATGGTCATTTAATAGTACGAACTGTTCAAAATCTTAATACAAAATATAATCATGTGAATTTTGCAATGCCTAATAGTTTTATTAGTTTTAATCCTATATCTTATTTAAATGTGACGAAATCTGCGGAGTTTGTAGTGTCAGATAGGGTACATGCATGTGCAATAGCATTAGCCTGTGGAAGACCAGCTCGTTTTCTTTTCAATACTCCAAGAGCTGGTATATTTGATAGAATGGGGTTCAATTATAAAAAGAATAATGGTATTATGTATCCTAATATGAATCGGATTGATGAAGAAAAATATCTTTTGGAGCAAGAAATCAAAAAATATATTTAATAACATTTATATAAATTATTCGGCAAAATAATCTTTTATTTTTCTTTGTGATTGATTGTTTTAGAGTAAAAAATGGTAATATGGGTGATCATAGTATTACCAAGGGGATTATCAGCAATGGCCTTGCAAACATTATTCAGAAGTCTGTTCGGATTTTGGATCAATTGTTGTTAGTTCCCTTTTTTTTGACATCTTGGGGAGCTGCATATTATGGAGAATGGTTGACACTCAGTATTATACCCAGTGTCTTGGCTTTTGCTGATTTAGGTTTTGGTTCGGCTGTTAGCAATAGTTTCGTGTTGGCATACGCAGCTGGTGATAAACAGCGGGCAGCAAATCTTAACAAGAGTGGTTATCTTGCCATTTCTCTATCTGTTGCTTTAGGTATTTTATTGACCGTAGCTATTTTATTGTTTGGTGACAGTTTGCAATTGTTTCATAAGTCATTGATTCCGGCTCATGAAGCTATACTGGCTGTTAGTCTGATGATGACTGCCCGTTTATTGGGATTTTATAATCAGCTGGTAGAAGGTTATTACCGGAGTGCCCGTAAGGCTGCTTGGGGTAGTTTATTAGATTCCGGATTACATGTCGTCAATATTCTTGTAGGATTGGGCGTATTGTTAGCTGGAGGTGGTATTGTCGGATATACCTGTTCACAACTGATTGTATCTGTCGTATTTACCAGTCTGTATATTTGTATGGGCAGGCGGTTAATTGATTTATCCTCTTTTCGAGGTAGAATTTTGAAAGAAGATTTGAAACAGATTACAGTTAAAGGTTTGGGATATCTAATGACTCCTATTTGGCAAAGTATCTATTTCCAAGGAGGTACTTTTGTCGTCCGGTTGACGTTGGGTGCAGAAAGCGTTGCTGTTTTCAATACCGTGCGGACGGTATGTCGTTCGGTTAATCAAACATACTCCATTATCAATGCAAGTATCTATCCTGATTTGCAATACGAATATGGAAGAGGAAATATGCAGACGGTTCATCGTCTATTTCGGATAGCTGTACTTTTTAGTATGTTGATTGGTATTATAGGAACAATGGTTTTAGTGTTTTGGGGCTTTGAGCTTTATGAATGGTGGACTCAAAGTGTGTTGTTCACTCCAACAAATGTTTGGTGGGTCTTTATGTTTGGTATTCTGTTCAATGCCGTTTGGTGGACGTCGGTTGTTGCTTATCGCATGACCAACCAGCCTTATCATTTTGCCATTATGAGCACAGTTGCAGCCTGTATCTCGGTGGGATGCAGTTATTTTTTGTCTCTGCTTTGGGGCTTGTTGGGAGCTGCTGTCGGGGCGGTTATCTATGATGCAATCATGATGTTCTATGTCCTTCCAGATAGTTGCCATTTATTAGGAATGAAAGTAAAGGATTTATTTGGTCATATTAATGAGGATAGAAGTTATCTTTTAAAATGCATTTTTAAGTATGGAAAAAAATAAATTTGAAGACATAAGATTATTAGATGGGAAAAATAACGGAATGAAACAAAAGCATATAAAAGTTATATTGTCTACATTAGGACCTTTGCATTTGATCAAAAGCGCAGAAACACTTTCAAATTTGGTAGATATAAAGGTCATTCAAGGATGGATACCCGAATGGTGGAATCGTTGGATTTTGTTGATTCTGAATAGAATGGTGGGGTATAAACTCACTCAAACGGTAAAAAAAAGGACACCGGAGTGTTTGAAAGGACGGAATATTGGAATAGGAATACCGGAGTTTTATTCCCACTTTCGTAGAAGAGTGTTGAAAGACGAATTAGCCAATGTAAAAGCGGCGGTTTTATATGGCATATTAAGTCAAAAATATTTAAAAGATGCGGATATCTTTCATGTAAGAAGTGGCTCAGGTATGGGAGGAGCCATAGAGAAGGCTAAAGCTTGTGGCATGAAAGTAATAGTGGATCACAGTATTGCACATCCTGCATTTATGGATCAGCAATTGAAAAATGAATTCGAGAAAAATGGGGAATTATATGCAATGGGGATGAACAATCCTTTTTGGCAGGGGGTTCTTTCCGATTGCGATAAAGCAGATCTACTGTTGGTAAATTCTCAGTTTGTAAAAGATACCTTTGTAGAAGCCGGATATGATGAAGAGAAGATTCGGGTAGTCTATTTAGGAGTTCGTACTGATTTCAGTCGCTTGAAAACTGATTATACCATTGGTCAACCCATTAAACTGCTCTTTACTGGTAGCTTTGGTTTCCGTAAGGGAGGTGAATATCTGTTGAAAGCTATGAATCTATTGAATGAGCGCAATGTACCATGTGAGCTGACTATTGTTGGAGGAACTAATGGTGCTACCGAAATGTTGAACCGTTATGCTTTACCCAATGTAAAGTTGGTAGGAATGGTGCCACAGAATAATCTGAAGGGATATTTTCAAAGTGCCGATATGTATGTGTTCCCCACTTTGTGCGAAGGTTGTGCTCAAAGCGGAATGGAAGCTTTGGCTTCTGGCTTACCTGTTATTACAACTCGCGAAAGCGGCTTGCCAGTAGTACATGGGCAGACGGGCATCATCATACCGTCCAAAAATGAACAGGCTATAGCCGATGCTGTAATGAAGATTGCTGTTGACAATGAGTTACGTACTAAGATCGGTCAAAACGCAGTTGAGAGGATGGCATGTTATACTTGGGGTAATTATGCTAAGGAAGTTTGTAAACTGTATGAATTGCTTGTGAAAGCTGTTTGTTAAAAAAGATAGTTTTTGATTATTTGTTGTTATGAAAATTGCTTATATAACAGGAGGGGATCCTTATAATAAGAATTCGTGGAGTGGAACCGATTTTTATGTGAGGAAGGCCTTAGAAGATCAAGGCTGTAATGTTTACTGTATCTATGGATATAAGTGTTATAACTTTAGTATGGTTCTCCATAAAATATGGGCTAAAGCGTTGAAGAAGAATTATCAGGCCATGCGATCTATTTCATGTTCAAAGAAATGGGCAAAGTACATTTTATCTAAAATAGAGCCTGATACAGATGTTATTTTTTCTTTAAGCACTATTCCTGTGGCTTGTTTGAATATAAAGACACCAATATACATCTATATTGATGGTATTTATGAATATATGCTTACTCAAGGATTTAAAAAGATTCTTAATGATATAAAAGAAGCTCACCAAATTGAAGAGATGGCTTTAAAGCGTTGTACAAAAGTTATTACTTCTTCCCGTGCTTCAGCAGAAATGATTTTAAAGTATTATCCGATACTCCCGCAAAAGGTTGCAGTTGTACCTTTGGGAGCAAATTTCGATGTCTATCCAAGTCGGGAAGATGTGAGGGATAATATTTATCATAAGACTTTTGACAAATGTCGGATTTTGTTTGTGGGGGTGTCTTGGGAGCGGAAGGGAGCACAGATTGTGGTTGATACGGTAAAATTGCTTCATGAACAGGGATTTCCGGTGGAATTACATTTGGTTGGTTTGCATGAAATACCAATTGATTTACCTTCATATGTAGTTAATCATGGTTTTATCAGTAAGATGGAATCGAATGGTTTAGAGAAATTGGCAAGTCTTTATCGGGATAGTCACTTTTTATTTGTCCCTTCTTATGCCGAGGCTTATGGACTTGTTTTTTGTGAGGCAAGTGCTTATGGATTACCGTCTATTTCGCATGCTGTAGGAGGAATAAAGACAATTGTGGAAAATGGTGTGAATGGTCAGTTGTTCGAAGTGGGCACACAGCCCGTTGTTTTTGCAAATTATATAATGGATACATTCAACAATGAAAATTCGTATAAAAATTTAGCCTTGAATAGTTATGATAGATTTGCAGAAAATTTAAATTGGACTATATCAGGAAAAAAACTTGTAGCTCTTATGTAAATATCGACAAGTTTGGAGTATGTATAATTTGTAAGTTGGTAGACCGTGTCAATTAAAACCTGTATTCTTTTATTTTTGTTTGAATTAGGCTTTGGTGTAAATTTCAACATTGTAGGACGAATCTCGATAAGTGAATTATTCCTGTTGGCTTATACCCCCTTTATCATTGCTAGAATTCGTTGGCTGAAAGCTAAGGAGTTGCGGACCATTACGATAGCATATATCGTTTTGTTAGCTGTACAGATTTTCTCGGAAGCATTGGTCAGTAACGGATTAGCAAACAGTCTGAAAGGATTGGCCATTACAATAGTTTCTTATTTACATTTCATTTTTCTTTTTTACAATCTCACGAAAAATAAGCGTTTCATCTTGGTGATTATCCTTTCCCAAATAGCTATGAAATTGTTTTTTGGCACCAGTTTCGAGGAGCAAAGTGCTGAAGACATTTTGGCAGGTGAGGCGGCTACTTACCTTAAATTTTACATTGCTCCGCTTACCATATTAATATTTTTAGCTATTTCTGTTATTTATAAAAATCGGAGTTTTCCTATACTTTTTTCTTTGTTAGGGATCGTATTTATTCTTTTGGGGGCTAGAAGTAGTGGAGGAATGGCCTTGTTTGCTGGTATGGTGGCCTATCTGATGGAACACAAACAGTTGATTCCCAATAAAAAAGCGCTGATTGCTGCTTCTGTGTTATTGTTGTTGGCTGGCTACGGTTTTTATGTCTACTATGTAAACAGAGTTATAGCAGGAGAAATAACCAGTGGCAACAGCCAACAACTTTTGGTCTGTAAGAATCCTTATAATCCATTAGAACTGTTGATGGCAGGAAGAAGTGAAGTATGGGTAGGATGGCAGGCCTTTATGGATCGATTCTGGTTTGGGCATGGTGCTTGGGCTTACGACACAACGGGGCATTATCAGCGATTGATGTATACATTGTCTGATAATATTTTAGCATTAACAAAAGATAAAGTTAGTTATCACTTTCTTATACCTTCTCATTCGGTTGTCGTAGGATGTGGAATGATGAACGGCATTTTTGCTTTTTTATCAATGATCTATATAATCTTTTATTTTCTCAAAAGGGGTTTTATTACTTTGGGATTCTGTGAACGAAAGTATTTGTTAGTATTGGCGTATTATGAGTATAATTTGTTTTGGAATGCATTGTTTTCTCCTCAATCTCATTTTAGACAAACATTGCCAATCGCGTTTGCTATAATATTGATACTATATTTGAGTGATAGGAATCAGAAGAAGCAAATATCATCTAATTAATTTATTATTTTGCTTATGCATATTTGTTTTATAACAACAGGAGATATTAAGTCCATAGCTACGGCAAAAAGGGCTTTAGGATTAGCTAATCATCTTTCCGATTTAGGTTGGAATGTATCTATTATTATGGATGATACAGAGGAGAATCGTCACAGAGTAGAGCTTGAATGTGATGAAAGAACAAAAGTTTATTTTCTGTATTATCATTCTGCATTTGATGAATTAAAAAAGAAAAATACACTTATTAAACAGATCAAGCCGGATGTACTTTATATCTGCGCTTTTGTTTTTAGGAATATTGTTGCACTTCGCTATAGATGTATTAAACTGGTTGAGCATTCGGAATTGCAATCTGGGATGCGGAATGTAAAAGGGTTGTTTCGATTACGTGCTGTAATGCAGGAAATGATGTCGGTATTTTATTCAACTGGCTTATTGAATGCTAGTAAGTTTCTACAGAACCATTTTCTAAAATTGGCAAAGAAATTAGGCCGAGAGGGATTGCCAATGTTATATTTTCCTTATGCCTATAATAAATCGGTCTGCCAGTTTGTTAGAAAAGAAAATCTGATTAAAAAGGAAGATGGGGATAAGTTTTTCGTTTATTTAGGTAGTTTGGCCGAAAATTATGGAGCATTTACGATGATAAAGGCATTTGAGTTGATTCATGAACGACATCCGTCTTTTCATTTATTGTTATTAGGTAAAGGACCTGATTATAAAAAAGTTGTTCAGTACATAAAAGTAAATGAACTCCAAACTTTTATTCATACTCCAGGATTTGTGGAAGAGGAAGATATTTCTGCATATTTTACATTAGCAGATGCATTCATTTCTCCTATGAATGATACAATTCAGGATTGGGCCAGGTGTCCCAGTAAGTTGTATATGTATTTACCTTATAGGAAGCCAATTATTACTTGTAAGATTGGAGAACCTTATGAGGTATTAAAAGAAAATGGTGTTTATTTCAAGCCAACTTCAAAAGAGTCTTTAGCACAAACTATTGAGAATATGGCAGATGATGATTCATGGAACTTAAAAATTGATCCACTTATGCATGAATGGAATATACGGGCTAAGGAATTGGATTCTTGGATAAAAAAATGTTGCAAATGAATCTATTGTTTTTTCAAAATTGCATAAGCCCACATCAAATCCCTTATATCCGTGAATGCGCTAAAGATGAACGTGTAGAAAGAGTACATCTTATTGTGCCGCGTGCAGATTACGTATTGCGAAAAGATATGGGCTGGGATAGTACGCATTTGTTGGATAATACTTCGGTCCAATTGTGGCTAAAGCCTACAGATGAACAGGTCATTCAGCTTCTAAAGGAAACGAAAGACTCGATTTGTTTGTATACGGGTGTTCGTGCAGATGCTGATGTCTTTCGGTGGCTTAAATTAAGTTTGAATTATCCTGTGAAACGGGGAATTATTACTGAACCACCTAATGTATATCCTACCAAACCATTGTGGTTGCATTACATTCGATTCTTGCTTCAGGATTATGTATATGTGAAGTACATTCATTATGTGTTTGCCTTTGGAAATCTGGCTGTCAAGTATTATCGGTTCTGGAGTAAGAAATGGTCTGTGATTCCATTTGCTTATTGCACAGATAATGCTCGTGCAATAAATTGTAGCTGTCCGTTAGTAACGGATAAGTTAAGATTGATATTTGTGGGTAGCTTAACGCGCAACAAGAATGTAGTATCTGTTTTAAAAGCATTATCTGCCATACAAGATGATACTCTATTTTTTGATATTGTTGGGGATGGAGAGGAGCGTAAACATTTGGAAGATTTTGTGGTGAAAAATCAGGTGCGAAATGTGACTTTTTATGGTTATTTGCCGATGAATGGGGTCTCTTCTGTAATGAATCAGGCGGACATTCTAGTTTTGCCTTCACATTACGATGGTTGGGGAGCCGTGGTAAATGAGGCTTTACAATTAGGCCTATATGTTATCTGTAGCAAACATTGTGGAAGCAAATCTCTTCTAGTGAATGACCGCATAGGATTTATATACCATTCTTATCAAGAACTCCGTGATAAAATACAAAATGTAATTCTAAATAGAGAACAAATAAAAAAAGAGCGTTTGTATAGAAAAAAATGGGCTGATGCAATATCTGGTGAATCAATTTCGAAATATCTGATAGACAATTTATGTAATTCCATTGGAAATGAAATAGTTGAACCTTGGAAACGGATGTAAAATGTTTGATTTTAGTAAATTTATGCGCATCCTCCACTTCATCCCCAGCATCGACCGCTCCTCCGGCGGTGTAGGTGCCTACATGCAACTACTTGCCAAAGAGTTGGGTAAGCTGTGCGACCTGACCATTGCTACGGTAGCATCGGAACATCCGTTGTCGATAGAGAACGCACGGGTGGTTACGTTGCCAGCGGGCTTGTCGCAATATGGTGCTTTGAAGAAGGCATGGCGGAAACTGCTGGATGAGACCCGCCCAAACGTGGTACACGTGAACTGCTGCTGGATGCCGCAAAGTGCTTGGACACAAAAGTGGGCGCAACAGGCCGGATATAAGGTGGTACTTAGTCCGCACGGCATGTTGGAGCCGTGGATCTTGGCACGGCATTACTGGACGAGAAAAGTACCGGCGCTCTGGCTCTATCAGAAACAGGCAGTGGTGAAAGCTGACCGCTTGCATGCTACTGCGGAGAGTGAAAAACAGAATCTGCTGAAGCTGGGTTATAACAATCGGATCACCGTAATTGCCAATGGCATTGATGTAGAGCAGATTGATATAAAAGCTGGTTGGGAGCGGAAAAAACAGATTCTGTTCCTTTCCAGAATCCATGTGAAAAAGGGAATTGAGTTCTTGCTGGAGGCTGTAGCGGCTTTGAAGGAGCGGTTGGAGGGGTATACCGTCCGCATTGCGGGTGAAGGGGAAGTGGAATACATCGAACAGCTTCGACAAAAAGCTCTTCAGCTGGACATCCAAGATAAAGTGGATTTTTGCGGAGGGGTATACGGTGACCGGAAGTGGGAATTGTTCCGGGAGGCGGATTTGTTTGTATTGCCTACTTATTCCGAGAATTTCGGTATCGTGGTGGCGGAAGCCTTGGCTTGCGGAACTCCTGTGATAACAACAACCGGCACTCCTTGGGAGGAACTGAATACCTGGCATTGTGGCTGGTGGACAGAGATAGGAACCGAACCGACCATTCATGCATTGAACGAATTTCTGGATTTATCGGAAAAGGAACTGGAACAGATGGGACGTAACGGCCGCCGTTTAGTGGAAACACAGTATTCTTCTAAAAAGGTGGCAGAGGAAATGGTGAGGATGTATGAGGTGTTGAAGGTTTAGGGTTGAAGGTTTAGGGTTGAAGGTTTAGGGTAGTCTGTCTAATGGCTTCTCCTATAAAAAGAAAAACGACTGTGTAATTCTGTGTCCTTCGTGGTGAATGAAGTTTAAATTGAAAACTTTGGTTTTCATTTGCTTCTGCGTTTACCTTTTACTATCTTTGCTCAAACAAAAAATATTCAGCTATGGCACTGGAAGGACTTCAAGAACGATATGTAAATTTTTATACGGATTTCGCTTTTAAGAAACTGTTCGGAAGCGAGGTGAACAAGGATTTGCTCATCAGTTTTTTGAATGCGTTGTTGTCGGGTGAGGAGGAAATCAAGGATCTGACCTATTTGAACACCGAACATTTGGGTGAACACGAAGAAGAACGAAAAGCTGTTTTTGATGTATATTGTGTGAACGAAAAGGGAGAGCGCTTTCTGGTAGAGATGCAGAAAGCTGAACAGCGTTTTTTTAAGGATCGTAGTGTCTATTATTCTACTTTCCCTATTCGGGAGCAAGGTCCCAAGGGGAACTGGAACTATGAATTGAAAGCTGTGTACACCATTGGCATTCTGAATTTTAGTTTTGATGACAGCGATCCGAACTACTATCACCATGAAGTCAAGTTGGTAGATATGAAAACAATGAAAGTATTCTACGACAAGCTGACTTACATTTATTTGGAAATGCCTAAATTTCGCAAGACGGAAAATGAACTGGAGAATCTTTTTGAGAAATGGCTTTATGCCATCAGTCATTTGCCTGCCTTGATGGAACGTCCTAAAGCCTTGCGTGAAGCGGTTTTCGAGAAGTTTTTCCGTGTGGCTGAAATCGCCTGCTTTACCCAGCAGGAACGTGTAGCCTATGAAGGAAGTCTGAAAAATTATCGTGACTGGTACAGCATAGCCGAAACAGCGGAATACCGGGGCTGGGAACGCGGCCATAGCAGAGGCTTAGCGGAAGGACGTGCGGAAGGACGTGCGGAAGGACGTGCGGAAGGACGTGTGGAAGGACGTGCGGAAGGTCGCAATGAAGAAAAGCGGTTGATAGCCGAGAATATGATAAAGATGGGAATGACAGTGGACGATGTTTGCCGCATTACGGGATTGTCTATGGAGGAAGTGGAAAATATTCGCCCATGAAAAACACAGATTATCGCAGAATAAATAATCTGCGATAATTTGCGTCTATCTGCGTTTCATTATCACACAATATCTGTGCGCCTCTGTGTCCTCCGTGGTGAATCATTCATTCTCCAAGTATCCGAACACCGCCCTCGTATCCAGGCAGGGACAGGCTTTGGGAGTGACGCCGGGCAGGTCTCTGTGGCCCACCAGACGGGCGTGGGGAAAGAGCTTCCGTAGTTTCAGGAAAAGGAGAATCAGCTGTTCGGTCTGTTCGGGGGTACGCGTGTCGGCGGGGTGGCCGTCTGCATCCAGACCGCCTTCGTAACAGATACCGATGGAGCAGCGGTTGAAAGGACGGCAATGGGCTCCGACTTCCAACAGGCGGCGATGCTGGCTGATGCTGCCGTCCCGACGGATGTAGAAATGATAACCGATGGTGCGAAAGCCACGGGCTTTGTGATCGCGCAAAAGCTGTTCTACCGGATAGTCGCGGTTGCAACGGGTGGCGGAACAGTGCAGAATGATGTAGCGTACGGAGTCGATGGAGTCCATCAGCAGACCGCTCTCTACCTGGGTCAGGAGGCTGCGTTCATCAGGGACTTCTGTACCGGCGACGGTGAGGGGGAAGGTTTCTTGGATCATAGGTTTTGAGGTTTTAAGTTTTTAAGGTTTTAAGTTTTTAAGGTTTTAAGTTTTTGAGTTTTTGGGTTTTAAGGTTTGAGGTTTTATGTTCTTTCAACTTGAAACTAACACTCCATAAACTCAAAAACTTAAAAACTCAAAAACTCAAGTTACATAGAGGCTTCTTAAAGCAGGGCTGCACAACTGGAGACACCGAGGGCTGTGAGGGCGGCAACGATGGCTTGGACAATGGCGTGGAGGATGGTTACCCAGGTGGATTTTTTCTTGGTTTCGGACATGGTGTGAATTAAAAGTTAAAAGTTAAAAATTAATAGTTGGGGGATTAGGGTTTAGGGTTGAGGGTTTAGGGTTGAGGGTTTAAGGTTTAGGGGGAGTCTATGTATTGGCTTAACTTCTCTAACTTCTTAACTACTTGAATAGTTTATGGTTAGGGGTTCTTATTAAACTCTTCCTACTTTCATCTCCCCTCCTTGCTCCCCTCTCTTTGGGAGAGGGGTTGGGGGTGAGGCTTTGTTTAACCTAACGGATCTTCGCCTCCGTCGCTACCGTCGGTGCCGGTACCGGTGTCATCGGGATCTTCGTCCACCGTGCCGCTGTCGGCCGAGTTGACTTGCTTGATGACGTTACCGTCCTTGTCGTAGCAGGTGATGTTGATGGAGGTATCCTTCAGTTCCTGCTTGATGTCGGTACTGGGGGTGAAGATGACACGGCGGGAGGTGATGAGCGAAGTGCTGACGTCCTCGACGTTTTCCACGGAGTTGGCACGGACGCCGAAACGCATGGTGCCCAGACCAGGGATGGGAACGGAATGGCCTTCGGTGGCCCAACTCTTGATGACGTCGCCAATGGCTTCCCACGTGGCATTGATGGTGCCTTTGGAAATGCCGGACCGCAGGGCGGCCTCACTGATGACTTTGTCTTCTTTCAGCGTACTGTAAATGTCCGCTAACATGATAAACCGATACTGTCCTGCAGAAGGACCTACTGCCAGTTTCATCTGGCGTGCTTTGACTTTGATACCCATGAGGAGAATTAAAAATTAAAAGTTAAAAATTAATAGTTTAGGGTTTAGGGTTTAGGGTTTAGGGTTTAGGGTTGAGGGTTGAGCGTTGAGCGTTGAGGGTTTAGAGTAGTCTATGTATTGGCTTAACTTCTCTAACTTCTTAACTCCTTAACTTATCAACTCATCACCTTGTCACCTTGTTAACTCGTCAACTTGTCAACTCGTTAACTTGTCGCAAAGATACGGCAGGGGAAAAGGGGAGTTATGGGTTTCTGAAGGTTTCTGAAGGTTACGGCTCTCCCAGGTGATGAATAATCAGTGATACCTGGCGGGCGGTGAGCAACTTCTGCGAGCGGTGATAGTCGGTTTGTGACAGATCTTTCATGAGGGGAGGACAATTGTGAATCCAGCGCATCAGCCGGTTGGTTCCGATGCTGGTGGGAGACTCAGGAAAATAAAGACGGGCCAGTTCGCCTTTTTTCATGGTGACGGGGCGGAAGAAAGAGGACATGTGGTAAGTTAAAAATTAAAAGTTAAAAATTAATAGTGAGAAATTAAAAGTTGAGGGTTTAGGGTTGAGCGTTGAGGGCTTAGGGTTGAGGGTTTAGTGTAGTCTATGTATTGGCTTAACTTCTTAACTCATCAACTCATCAACTCCTTAACTCCCTGCCTTGGGTTGGCTGCTGATTTTTTCCCAGTTAGGAAAAAATTATTCCCTAACTAGGCCGTATTTTTTTCCTAACTAGGAAAAAAACGGGGGCTTGGGAGGGGTGGAATCAGCTGTTCGAGGGGGCAGAAACTTGCAAACTTGCAAAACTTGCAGCCGCCTCACCCACACACGTGCGCATGCGCGTAGCAAACTCGTATTCGCCACGCTGAGTTTTCTGCAAAATGCCTTTTTCGGTCATCCGTTTCAGCTTCGAGTCGATGGTATTGCGGGCTATTCCATACCGTTGCCCTTCTTCAAGAACACTCTGGCGACTGAACCGATGGGGCAGACGATCGAAAAAGGCATCCACGGACAAAGTGCTTTGGCGCACAGTCTCGGTGGCAGGCAGCAGCGAGAGGACATAGCAGGCGTGTTGGTACAAAGGTTCGGCAAGGGAAAGAACTGCTTGAAAATCCGCTTCGGTGACACTCAGGCAAAACAGAGGAATCACTCCGTCGCGTATGTTTTCGGACGGTATGCGCGGGTCGGGCGACAGGCCGGGACAAGCGATGAGCTGGCGGGTAAGGTCGTCGTAGGCCGTTTCCTTTCCGCCATCGCCGGAGGGAAGCAGCGCAGCAAGCGACCGGAGCAGGGCTATGACACTCAGCATACGGCAAAGGTTGATGGCGATACGGGTGACGGTGCTCTTCATGGGATCACCATGAATGGCTCCGGCACGGACGAAAAGACGGGCCAGATGCTGGTTGAACGTCTGTTTCTGCTCGGGAGACAACTCCAGACGGATGTTGCTTACGTTGGCAGCCAGACTGTCGAGCAACTGTTTCCAGTCTTCTCCCCACTGTGTGAAGATCCGGTCGTAATCGGCATCGGAAAGGTTGAACTGGTCGGCCCATTCATCGATGGGCGGCATGCAATAAAACACCTGGCGGGAGAACAGACCGTTCTCGGCCGAAGGGATAAGCGGACGCACCTGTGCCGGGGTACCGCTAAGCAAAACACTGAGGTAAGACTGTTTGCACTCACGGTACTCGTGGTTGGTACGGCGGTTATAGGCCAGACGCTCGTGGTCGAAACTTTTGCGAAGCGTGTCGCTCCAATGTCCGTATTCGCTGCCAATGGCGGTACTGACGGTGTCGGCTTCGGCCTCGCAGATCAGTCCTGCCCCGTCGGCATCCATCAGGTTTTCGAGCATACCGGTACCGGAGTTGTCACCGGTGATAAGAAACATTTTCATGCGAGGCTGTTCAGGTTCGGGCTGGTTTGTTTTCTCTTTGCCCATTGCATCCCGGCGCATTTTTTCCTGCCGGTAGTCTTGCAACTTCCGGTTGTAGGCATCGAGCAGGGAATCGTGAATAGGTTCAGCCAGCCGGCGTACCCAGGTCAAGGCTCCTTTTCCCGAAGCCGGGGGAGCCACCACAAAAGTCTGGAGGCAGGGATATTTTTTCTTACGTCCATACGTAAAACAGATCAGCTTGTTGAGGGTGGCTCCGATGACAGTGACGGCTCCCAACAGCAAAATATCGCGCTGAGCGGGTGAATCGCCACAATCTATGATTTGTTGCAGGAAAGGAGGCCAGTTGTAATCGGAAAAACAGGGAAGGGGTGGCACCTGCGTTTCGTCGTCTGTCGCTTGCGTTTCGTCACTTGCGTTTTGGGGCTCGCAGCCTGTTGATTTTCGCTCTTCGCGCGTGCGCGTGTGTGGGTGAGGGGGCTGCAAGTTTTGCAAGTTTGCAAGTTTTCGGTCCAGTCGGATGCCTGTCCGTTCGGCCAGGTGGAACACGGTGCCGAGTGAATTTGCGCCGGTGCCTTGCTGCAAGGCGTGGTCGTAAAGTTTGTCTGCTTCTTCCGACTTGTATTTCTCGGAGATGCGGCATAGGCGGTGAAAAGAGGAACGTCCTTCTTCGCCACAACTGTTGGCAATGGCAAATGCCATCGGCATGTATTCCTGGTAGGTAGGTGCTACGTTGGCACCGGATTTTTCAACAGCGTCTACCAAACGCTGTAATGATTCGATGTTGTCCATATTGTTTTAAGTTTTTGAGTTTTTGGTTTTTTGAGTTTTTGGGTTTTTGAGATTTTGAGTTTTTGGGTTTTTGGTTTTTTGAGTTTCTGAATTAAGCTTCATTCTCAATTATCCATTCTCCATTCTCCATTATCAATTCTCCATTCTCCATTATCCATTCTCCATTCTCACTTTCGCCCCCGCGTCGTGCGCCAGGAAACAGGCTCTTGACATGTCGGAGTTGGCGGTGTCTACTTTCAGACCGTGTTTCCATTCGAGGTAGTCCCAGGCGGTATGCAAGGCTTTGTCGAACGATTCTTTGATGCTTTCGTTCGGACATAACCGATAAGGGACGAACAGTTTGACTCCTTTGGCACCGGGACTGATAAAGGCAAGGTCGGGATGAAGCACGTCATCGGCAAACAACCGGTTGCGCCATTCCTCCGCCTCGGCGGCGGTGTCCAGATGGTCGATGTCGATGACGAACAGTCCGGAAGGAAGTGTCAGACAAAGTTCTTTGCAGTAAGGAAAGATGCCGGCAGGTGTGACATAAGGCAGTAATTGCTGCTTCTTTTTCCGGAAGAGTTGTCCGTCGGCCAGTGTGGCGCGTACCTCGTGTGTCAGTTGCTCCAGTTGTTTGTCGGACGTGAGGTAAGTGTGAAGTCCGGTCAGGTTGCATACGCCCGCCGGCACCTTGTTGGTGACGGGGGCATGGAAAAAACTCATAATGCTTTCTTTCATAATGTATGTGTGTTTTTTAGTAAGATATGATGCGAATATATGTCAATTTAGTGGAGTGAGAATGTTCATTGAGAAGCATTGAGATTTTATTGAGTGTTTGTTGAGACTTATTAAGTAGTAGGAGCATCCAAATAGGAATATTTCTTGCTCAGTTCAACATACCAGAATGAAAGTGTTACTTTATTTGACACATCCACAGCGCAATTTTGCATGAAAAAATTAAAATAAACTTTTTACATCACGAAAATGGATGATAAAACAAGAATCGTAATTAATATCAACGGTGGAACGAATACGATAATGCCTTCGGCTACTTCTGTTGTTCAGTATTTTTATGGAGAACAATTTGCTGATTCTATTGGTCAGAGAAAAGAGGTTGTCAATACAAACGAAACGATGACACGGCAGGAACAGGAGTTGTACAGGTATGTGCATGATGTGGAAAAGTTACGTTTCTATGTGAAACAGATTGGCAATTGCAATTCGGCGTATGAATTGGCCGATGTGGTAAAGCTGATGCTTGAAGACGGACATGTGCGTAAGGAAATTGTGGTAAAAGCTGCCTTTATTCAGAAACTTCTGCCTTTTGCTGCCAACCTTATATCGGGCGGCACCGTGGACAATGTGCGGTTGCAGATTAATAATATGCTGGCGACGAGGGGGAAGAAGGAGAAGATGGAGATGATGGTGAAGAAAGGGGGGCAATGAAGATGGAAAATGAAGTTAATTTTATATCGCCATATTCAACGGGGAATCGGATAAAACGGATGGTATGGACAATTTGTTGGAATGTGTTTGCACGTCCTTTTCCAAAAAGTTCGGCAAATGCATGGAAAGTATTTCTTTTAAAATGTTTTGGAGCTAAAATAGCAAAAAATGCGTATGTTTATTCTTCTGCTAGAATATTTATGCCGTGGAATTTAATTATGGAAGAGCAAACTTGTATAGGCTCAGAAGTGAAATGTTATAATGCTGCTCCTGTTATATTAAAAAAATATGCTACGGTATCAGAACGCGCTTATTTGTGCACGGCTTCACATAATATTTCTTCTCCGTGCCATGAGCAGATAGCAAATGCAATCATTATTGGGCAAAGAGCTTGGATTGCAGCAGAGGCTTTTATTGGTCCCGGTGTTGCTATAGGTGAAGGAGCGGTTGTAGGTGCAAGAGGCTGTGTTTTTAAAGATATAGAACCGTGGACTGTTGTTGGTGGAAACCCAGCAAAGTTCTTAAAAAAAAGGATTATAAATAATGGTAACTTTTAATCCGATACAGACTAATACCATGCCTTTATCAATGAAGATAAAGAACATGCTATGGGGGATTGTTAATAGTACATTTTTTCGTTTTTCGCCTCCAATGTTTAGAATTTTTAAACTCTATCGTGTGGCTCTGATAAAACTTTTTGGGGCAAAAGTAGATTGGACCTGTAATTTACATCCATCTTGTAAAATTGAGTATCCATGGAATTTAACTATGGGTAGACTGTCTTCATTAGGTGAGAAGTCTTGGATTTATGCTTTAGATCGGATTACAATTGGAGAAAAATGTTGCATAGGTAAAGATGTATATTTACTGACAGGATCACATGATATTAATAAATCTACTTTCGATTTGATAATCAAACCGATTTACATTGATGACGGCTCATGGATTGCTACAAGAAGTTGTATACTTTCAGGTGTGATTATTGGGAAATATTGTGTAGTAGCTGCTAATTCAGTCGTCTCAAAAAATATAGATAGTGAAACTGTAGTAGGGGGTAATCCGGCGAAATATATTAAAGACAGAATTATTAAAGGATGAAACAATGTTAGATATTTCTGTAATCATACTGACTTATAATGAGCAAGTTCATATTGAACGTTGTATTCATAATGCCCAAAAGTTTGCTAAACATATTTATCTGGTAGATTGCTATTCAACAGATAGTACAGTAGAAATCGCTCGATCATTAGGGGCAGAAGTTTATCAGCATCCTTGGGAAAATTATTCCAAACAATTTAATTGGGCATTGCAAAATTTGCCTATTAAAACTGAGTGGGTCTGGCGTATGGATGCAGATGAGTATCTTTCGGATGAATTGATTGAAGAATTGCACCAAACCCTTCCTTCTCTTCCTAAAGACATCAATGGATTTACAGCTCCTTGTTTGCGTATTTTTATGGGGAAATATATCAGACATGGAATTATACCGCTCATTTTATTGCGATTATTCAAAATTAGATATGCAGTATGTGAGAATCGTTTTATGGATGAACATATTCAGCTATCTGAAGGTATAATAGGAGAATTAAAGCATCCGTTTTACGATGACAACCTGAATGGTTTAACCTGGTGGACAACTAAGCATAACGGTTATGCTACACGGGAAGCCATTGATTTACTTATGACAGAATATGGGCTGTATGAGAATGATGTTGTGAATTCCGGTGCCCATTCTGCGGCTATTCGGAAGAAAAAACTAAAATACATCAAATTACCTTTGTTCTGGCGGGCATTTGCCTTTTTCTTTCTTCGCTATTTTATCCGATTAGGTTTTCTGGACGGTAAAGAGGGGTTCTTGTGGCATTTTTTGCAGGGGTGGTGGTATCGGACATTGGCCGATGCAAAAGTGTATGAAATCAAGAAACGCTTCGGCTACGACGCTGAAAAAATCAAAGCGTATTTGAAGGAGAATTATTTGAATTTATGAAAGTTTCTATTATCACTTCCTGCTTCAATCGGGAAGCGACTATCGCACATGCCATTGAAAGTGTACTGGCACAGGATTATCCGGACATTGAATACATTGTGGTGGATGGAGCCAGCAGGGACCGTTCGTTACAGGTAATTGAACGGTACAGCGATCGCATTGCCCGGATTATCTCGGAGCCGGACAGCGGGATGTACGAGGGTATCAACAAAGGAATACGGGTGGCGACGGGCGATATCGTGGGGCTGCTGCATTCGGATGATTTTCTTTATGCTACGGACATCATCAGCCGGATTGTAAAACGGTTTGAGGAAACCGATGCGGACTTTGTGTATGGAAACGGGCTGTTTGTTGATGCAGACGACACGAACCGGGTGGTGCGCAACTGGATAGGGGGAAGCTACAGCAAATGGAAAGTAAGGCACGGGTGGTTGCCGCTGCATCCTACCTGCTACATTCGCAAGGCTTGTATGGACCGGTTGGGGCTGTATGACGAAAGTTACCGGATTGCAGCGGATTCGGATCTGCTGTTCCGCTATCTGTATGAAGCGGATCTGAAAGTGGAATACCTGAACGAATATATTGTAAGGATGCGGATGGGAGGACTAAGCACGGACAGCAAGCGGAGGAAACAGATGTGGGAGGAGGATGTGCGGATGTACCGGAGTCATGGAATGCCTGCTGTATGGACCAAACTGCAAAAGATGGCATGGAAGGTGCCGCAGTTTGTGAATCTGGGGTCTCTGTGATGAGAAAACACAGATTAACACAGATTTACGCAGAATAAATAAGTCTACTCAAGTTTCGCAAGTGCGAAACTTACAGGAGTTAAAGAAGTTAAAAGAAGTTATCGCCCACCAAGGTGGGCTTAGAAGTTAAAAGCCAATAGACAAGAAAATGAAGAACAAGATAAATGAAGAACAAGATAAATGAAGAATGATGAATGAAGAATGATGAATGAAGAATGATGAATGAAGAATGATGAATGAAGAATGATGAATGAAGAATGATGAATGATGACTATTCCTTAGTGTAAATATTAAAAGAGGTTTTGAGCGAAGCTAATGAAGAATTTATTAACCATTCACCATTCACCATTTACCATTCACCATTTACCATTCACCATTAACCATTAACCATTTACCATTCATAAAAGGTATCGGCTTAACTCCTTAACTTCTTAACTCCTTAATTACCAGAAAAATATTAAATCCGAAACTTAAATATGGAAACTCTTTTCTTTTATTTCCTGCGTAGAGGATTGTGGGAAACGGAAGAAGAATATAAGGGTAGTAAGGCTATCGGGCCGGAGGATTGGGAAAGGCTGTTTGCGATGGCACACGAGCAGGCAGTGACCGGATGGCTGATAGACGGCGTGGGCCGGACAGCCATGCGCCCGGATAGAAGTGTGTGGGAACAGTGGCTGTTTCATCTGCTTTATCTGGAACAGATGAACAGGCTTGCAGAGCGTTGTGGACAGCAGTGGCTGGAAAAACTGGAGAAAGCCGGCATGTCTGCTTTTGTGTTCAAGGGGACATCGGTGGCTTTGTGGTATCAACAGCCGTTGCATCGCAGTCCGGGGGATGTAGATGTGGTACTGAAGGATGGCTGGAGTCGGCTGAAACCTATGTTGACGGAAGCCGGTATTGCATTTCGGGATGAAAACGGAGATATCGTGGTGCAGGAGAATGAACGGGTACCGGTAGAACTGCATGCCCGGTGGGAGTATGTATACAACCCGGTGGTGAATGTCCGCCTGCAACGTTTGTGCAAAGAAGCAGACGAAACGGACCGGGAGCTGTATCTGGTCTGCCTGATGCTGCACATACGCAGGCATTTTCTGACGTACGGCATCGGGCTGAAACAGGTATGCGATGTGGCGGTGATGTTGCGGCATGCCGAACTGGACGGGAAGAAAGTAGCGATTTTGCTGAAACGGCTGCATGTGGAAAGATTCGGCCGGATTCTGTTTGGATTTATCGAGAACTATATAGGAGGAACAGAGGCTTATCCCTTGAAACCGGTCAAACGGGGAAAAGGAGCTGAGCTGTTTAGGAACGTCGTGCTGAGAGATGGCTATCGCCTGAAAATGGAACGGGAGGAGAAAGCCCGGAATATGCGTTTCAGGATAGGCCGCATTGTGGGAAATGCCTGGTTCTGGGTACGGCGCGGGTGGACGCTGCTGGGTATTATGCCCGGTGAAGTGATGAGCTTTCTGGCGTACAAGGCGGGAAAGCGGATTTTTAGGCACGGATGACACGGATTTTCACAGATTGGATTTTTAAGTTTCGTAAGTGCGAATTGAAACCTAACAACCTTCCAGAAGGAGGGGAGTCTGATACTACTTCAGGAATGAAGAACAAAAAAATGAAGAATGAAGACTATACTTCTATGTGAAAAATCAAAAGATTTTTTGAGCGAGGCTAATGAAGAATTTCTACGACTCATTCTCCATTCTCCATTCTCCATTCTCAATTATCTATTAAATCAATTAATATGTATGTAGAACGTATGGGAAAAACGGTAGACTACTTTTCTTGTGGATCACCATTGGACTGTCTCGGAAACCGGTTGCTGAAACGGGCGTTCGATTTTGTCTGTTCGCTGGTGTTCCTTTGTACTTTGTTTCCGGTGTTGGTCATAATTGTTGCCATTATGACGGAGTCGACGATGCCCGGAAGACTCTTCTTTGTACAGAAACGGACGGGATGGAGAGGAAGGACATTCCGATGTATAAAGTTTCGTACGATGAGGGCCAGTGCCGATGCAGACACCCGGCAGGCTACCCGAACGGATGCGCGGATTACGAAATGGGGACACATTATGCGGAAAACCAATCTGGACGAGATGCCGCAATTCCTGAATGTGCTGATGGGAGACATGAGCATTGTAGGACCGCGGCCACACATGGTGAAGCATACGGAGGAATATTCGAGGCAGATAGATGAATACATGGTGCGGCACTGCATAAAACCGGGCATTACGGGCTGGAGCCAGGTAAACGGTTTCCGGGGAGAAACACCCAGGCTGGCCGATATGAAAAACCGGGTGAAGTATGACATCTGGTATATCAAGAACTGGAGATTTACGCTGGATTTGTACATCATTTGGAAAACAGTAGAGAGTTGCTTCTTTACGGATGCGAAGGCGTATTGATTTGATTAGTTGGTTAGTTGGTGAGTTGATAAGTTGATGAGATGGAGAGTTAGTGAGTTGAAAGGGGAGATGTTTTACCACAGATTTCTCAGATTATTTCGGATTGAATCATTAACTAATCTGTAGATGAGGATGTGCTGAAACTTAGTTATGTTATCTGGCTCCCCTCCTTCTGGAAGGAGGGGAGTCTCAGATACTTACCCTCCCCACACTGCATCTTGAATTTAATCTGTGTTGTAATCCGTGGTGAACATTGAAATATAACTTCTGTGAGGCTCTGTGTCCTCTGTGGTGAAAACACTTTTAATTGAAACTATTTTTTTGAACATTAATTATAAACAGAAATGAGAAAATTTGTATGGAGTATGCTGATGTTGCTGTCCGTAGGATGGGGCAGTGCATCGGCGCAAGAGATCGTCAGCAGTGACACAACGGTATGTGAAGTCAATCAGACTCCGCAACCGACGGATGATCACTATCGAGTTGTAACAAACCGATTTTGGGACAACTGGTTTATTATGGGAGCCGTGGGTGGACACATGTTTGCCGGAGATGGATGTCAAGGGGTGAGCAAAATGGGTGAGCACTATTCGCCTGACTTCTATATGGGCTTGGGTAAGTGGTTTACGCCTGGTATCGGTGCCAGGGTGCAATTTGGAGTAGGACGTTCACAGGGGCACAGTGACTTTGAAAGTGTATTTGCCTATGGCGAACCCTTTATTGAAAATGGTAAAGAATATTGGCGCGCCAAGACTGATTGGTGGGACATCAGTGCACAGGCGATGTTCAACTTGTCAAGACTGATTTATGGATATGAAGGAAAGAATTCTGAACGGTTGAAGAACCAATTCATTTTTACGGTAGGTATCGGAGGTGTGCATCATTTTAATACACCTGCACGACGCAATGAATGGTCCGGACACTTTGAGTTGCAATACAGCCGTTTCTTCAGTAAGAAAAAAGACTGGTCACTGGACTTCAAACTGCACAGCATTCTTTATCAGACTAACTTTGACGGAAAAATCGGAGGGCAGTATACTCCGTGGGATGCGAATCACGGAGTGGCAGTGGGCTTTACTTATTACTTCAAAAAACGCCATTGGGACAGATGTCTGCCGTGTGAGAACCCTGTATACATCAACAACGTGATAGCTGCACCGGCTACCATCGTCAACGAGTGTCCGGAATACGGAGTACTGGAATTCTATGTGTTCTTCCCGAACAACTATTCTGGACGTAACGATGCGCCGACCATGGTGGATGCGCCGGTGAACGCCATCGATTACCTGGCTTCGGGTATCTTTACCCAGACCAAGTTTGACAATACGGATGCAGTGGCTCAGCGTCTGGCATCGGGAGCCAGTCTGTCGGGGCTGAAGACTTCGGACATACCGACCCAGAAAGCAGGGGAAGCACCGGAGATTGCAGGGGTGACACGCGGATATGAAATGTCGCTGTCGCCGATCTCATTGAGTATGGACGCTGAAAGCATGAACCGTTTCAAGGAACAGACCGGTTACTACTATGCACCGATGTACTGTCAGGGAAATATATGGCACTATCGTGTTGATACGGAAACTGCCATGCAGAAACTGATCAGTGAAGATAACTATAAAGAGGGACAGTCGTTCGGACTGAACGCACACAGCGGACTGGGCATTGTAGAACAGAACATGCGCCCCGGAGCCGACTCGAAGCTGGTCAGCTTTGCGGATATATATGCGGCTGTAGAGAATAACAAAGGAAATGTGGCACTGGCCAGTGACTCGGCTACGGTGGGCAGACTGAACGAGATTTTTGAAAAGGGACGTCTGCTGTATGTGGTGGCTGAAGGTCTGGCAACCAGCCAGGACAACTACATTGGCGAAAATGCTGAGGAGATTGGTCTGGAACGTAATAAGAAACTGGCTTACAACCGTGCCTTTACGGTAGTGAACTGGTTGAAGACAAATCCGAAATTCAAGAATATGCCTGGAAATGCCTTCCTGGTAAATGCGCTGGTGAACCCGGTTGTGGAACTGAACGATGAAAGTGTACAGGGATTGAACGCCAAGGTAAAGCGTAGTGTAAAGGTAAGGATATTCTATGCAATTGACTAATGTTTTTGATATTCTTTAGGAAGTTAAGAAGTTAAAGAAGTTAGAGAAGTTAAGCCAATAGATAGAGTACTCTCAACACTAAACTCTCAACCTCTGATCATTTGCCATTGCAAAACTATCGACTTTAACTTCTCTAACTTCTTAACTTCTTTAACTTCTTAACTAAAAAAAGTCACCGTGAGGTGATTCGGGAGCCTGCTTTGAGCTTAGCGAAGCCGGGGCAGGCGTTACTTATCTATCGAGATAAGTGATTGTTTGTTTTGTTTGTCAAGCCATGTCGCTTTTTAGCGGCATGGCTTGTTTTCGTTTTGCAAAAAGAGGATGAAAAAGTTTTTTGATAATGAAATTTTGATGGCAGAGATTGCCGGATGGTTGCGGGAAGGAAAAACGGTGACCATACCGGTGAAAGGGAACAGTATGAAACCGTTTTTGGCGGACGGACGGGACAGGGTTACGCTGTGTGGCTGCCGGGCTGAAGAACTGTCGCCGGGAGACGTGGTGCTGGCTGGCGTGAACGACGGCGGAAGTACCGTGCTTCACCGGGTTGTAGAACGGCGGGGAACCCGTTTGCTGTTGCAGGGAGATGCCAATGAGACAACGGAAGAGACCGGACTGCAGGAGGTGTTGGGAAAGGCGGTTGCCATGGAACGCAAAGGGCAGACGTATGAAGTGGACGGAAAGGTTTGGCGCTGCTATTCGGCCGTCTGGATGAAGGTGTTGGCTGGCAGGCGTTACCGGCAGAAGGTTCGCGGTATGTTGGCTTATTTGAGGCAGGCATTGGGCGGGCATGGCAGGAGTGTAGGGCTGAGTTGCCTGACAGGGGTGCTGTCGGTGGGGCTTTCGCTATTGTTCATCTATTTTTCCAAACAGGCTATTGACGCGGCTACAGAGGGGAGGGCAGAGGAACTTCCGCTTTGGGCTGGTGTGTTGGTCGTGAACATGCTGCTGCAACTGGCGTGCAATGCATGGGACAACTGGGTGGCTGTGCGGGCACAGGTCGGGACGGGAAACGGATTGAGATACAGGATTTTCGGTCACCTGTTGCGGAGCCGCTGGAAGGAACTGGAACGTTTCCATACCGGAGACGTGATGAACAGGGTAGCAGGAGATACAGCAACTCTGACCAGTCTGCTGACGATGACTCTGCCGGCTTTTGTGATCCTGGGCATACAGCTGCTGGCGGCTTTTGCTTTCTTTTACTGGCTGGATGCGCGACTGGTCTGGCTGGTGGTAGGGATTCTGCCCTTTTTCCTGCTGGGAAGCCGGCTGTACATGAAGCGTATGTATGGCTATGCAAGCCGGATCAGGAGGACGGACAGTCGGATACAGGCGGTGATTCAGGAAAGTCTGCAGCAGCGGAATGTGGTACGGGCTCTGGAAATAGGCAGGAAACGGCTTCATAGGCTGGAGGGGGAACAGGAGAGTTTGCGGATGCGCCTGCTGAAGCGTACCCGTTTCTCGATATGGACTCGTGCCTGTGTGTCGGGGGCTTTCTCGGGCGGCTATCTGGTGGCATTCTGTTGGGGAGTATGGGGCCTGAGTGACGGCAGCATCACATTCGGTACGATGGCGGCTTTTCTGCAACTGGTGGGGAAGATACAGCAGCCTGTATGGGACATGGCTCGGCTGATTCCTTCGCTGGTGGAGGGGATGGCATCGGTTCGCCGGTTGAGGGAGCTGGAGAGTTTGCCGGAAGAGGAAGCGGGAAGTTCTTTGCGGCTGGCAGAGACGCCGGATGTGGACGTGGAAGGGATAGACTTTGCGTATGCTCCGGGGGACCGACCGGTGTTCCACAACTTTTCGTGCCGTTTCCCGGCCGGGAGCCGTACGGCGGTGATGGGCGAGACCGGAACAGGCAAGACAACATTGGTGCGACTGTTGCTGGCGTTCGACAAACCGCAGGCGGGAGCTATCCGGCTGAGGACGGGAAAGGAGACGGTGGAGGTGTCGGCGCGTACGCGGTGTAACTTTACGTATGTGCCTCAAGGGAACACGTTGTTCAGCGGGACGATCCGTGAGAACTTGCGGATGGGAAATCCGGAAGCGACGGGGGAAGAGATGTGCAGGGCTTTGCGGACGGCTGTAGCGGATTTTGTGTATGCGTTGCCCAACGGGCTGGATTCGTTTATCGGGGAACAGGGCAGCGGACTGAGTGAAGGACAGGCGCAGCGAATTGCCATTGCCCGCGCCTTGTTGCGCAACAGTCCGATATTGTTGCTGGACGAAGCGACATCGGCGCTGGATGAGGAGACGGAACGGATATTGATGGAGAACCTGGAACGGGATTATACGGACCGGACCTTTATTTTTGTAACGCATCATGCGGCAGTGGCGGAGCGGTGCGGACAGGTGGTGAAAATGAAGAATGAGGAATGAAGAATGAAGAATGAAGAATGAGGAATGAAGAATGAGGAATGAAGAATGAGGAATGAAGAATGAGGAATGAAGAATGAGGAATGAAGAATGAAGAATGAAGAATGAAGAATGAAGAATGAGGAGTATACTTCTATGTAAAAAATCAAAAGAGGTTTTGATCGAGGCTAATGGGGAAATTTCACCACAGAGGACACGGAGTTGCACAGAGGATTGTGTGAGGGGGAAACGCAGATGGACGCAGATTATCACAGATTATTTAGTCTGTGTTAATCGGTACTTAAATACTCACGCAGTTTTATCCGTGAATTTCCGTGTAATCCGTCCTAAAGGAAATTAGTAAACGATTTATTCTGTGTTAATCTGTGTTTTTTCATGAACGTATCCTTTTCACTTCTTCCATAGACAATCCCGTAATGCGGCAAACATCGTTCACTTTCATTCCCATCTTTATCATATTCTCGGCTATCAACCGCTTCGCTTCATTGCGTCCTTCCGCACGGCCTTTTGCACGTGCTTCTGCACGTGCTTCCAATAACCCCATATTGTAGCCACGTTCCCAGCCCCGGTATTCCGCTGTTTCGGCTATGCTGTACCAGTCGCGATAATTTTTCAAGCTTCTTTCATAGGCAACACGTTCCTGTTGGGTAAAGCAGGCAATTTCGGCCACACGGAAGAATTTCTCGAAAACCGTTTCACGTAAGGCTTGGGGACGTTCTATCAAGTCAGGCAAATGAATGATGGCATAAAGCCATTTCTCAAAAAGATTCTCCAGTTCGCTTTCTGTCTTGCGGAATTTAGGCATTTCCAGATAAATGTAGGTCAGCTTGTTATAGAATACTTGCGTGGTTTTTATATTCACCAATTTGACTTCATGGTGGTAGTAGTTCGGATCGCTGTCATCGAAGCTGAAATTCAGAATACCAATGGCGTACACTGATTTCAGTTCATAGTTCCAGTTTCCTTTGGAGCCTTGCTCCCGAATGGGGAAAGTAGAATAGTAGGCACTACGACCTTTAAAAAAACGCTGTTCGGCTTTCTGTATCTCTACCAGAAAGTGCTCGCCCTTCTCGTTCATACAATATACACTGAAGATCCCTTTCCGTTCTTTTTCGTGTTCGCAATAAGTCAGCTCCTTGATTTCTTCCTCACCTGATAACAACGCATTTAGAAAGCTGATGAGCAAATCCTTGTTCACCTCCGTTCCGAATAGTTTCTTAAAAGCAAAATCTGTATAGAAATTTACATATCGTTCTTGAAGTCCTTCTAATGCCATAGCTGAATACCTTTTTAAAAATTGAGCAAAGATAGCGAAAGGTTCGGCATAGTCAAATCCTGTTATCAAAAAGATAGTATAAGATTACCTAAAACCTTCAAGCCAGAACCTTCCTTTCACCACGGAGGACACGGGGGGCACAGAGGATTGTGTGAAGTGAAACGCAGATGGACGCAGATTATCACAGATTATTTAGTCTGTGTTAATCGGTACTTAAATACTCACGCAGTTTTATCCGTGAATTTCCGTGTAATCCGTGCCTGGAAATAACAAAAGGTCAGCCACTTTGGGTTTTGACACACTTTCACATGAAACTTTCGGTGTGTTGCGAGCTACAGCATGGCGGCATACTTCCGCACTTGCTTCAGTCGCTCCATAAAAGAGGAGTCTGCGGCTGCCTGCTGCATATTGCAGTCGAGCTGCATCCGCATCAGTAGCGAAGCACTGATACCCAATGCCGCCTCGAAGAGCATCGCTGTCTGTGTAGTAATCGGCCTACGGCAGTTGAGAATGTCGTTCAGCACCTTGTAGGAGATGCCCATCTGCTCGGCCAACCTACGTTGCGAGAGCTTACGTTCTTCGGTCTCTTCTTTCAGCAGTTCGCCCGGATGTATAGGGCGTTGACAGATGTATTTTCCCATAATTACTCTATTACCAGCCTTGTCACCTTTCAATACTTCGTAATGGAGTGAACAGATGGCGTAAATATCAAAGTTTATCTCCATTGCTTTCTGTATTGTTATTCACGTAGCAAAGATAAGGGATCTCTCCCATATATCCACTAAAAAAGTGGAATATTTTATATAACAGCCATAAGTTTCCCGTTTCTCAATCTGTCCGTTGCTTTCCTCCATGTCGACAGGCGTTTCCAGCGTGCCGGTCACGTGGTAGGCGGTCTTCAGGTAATCCGGCAGGGGAATGACAGATGCACCGTCCGTACGGTTCATGCCTCCAGGGGCATTGACCCACGCTGTGCCTAAAGGAAATTAGTAAACGATTTAGTCTGTGTTAATCGGTGGAATTTGTGGCAATATCGTACATGTAAATAGCGAAAAGTTATTTTTCTGTGCTCATTTGTGGTGTATTTTAAACAGATAACCATTAAAACCTTTGTTTTATTGAATGGAAATTCTTTTCTTTATTTAAAGAAATGGCGGAGTTTTCATTTATAATAGTTTAGTAATAGGTTTATTGGGATAAAAACGGAATAATGGTTCATATAAATAAGATACATATCAGAAACTACAAGTCGCTGGAAGATACTCTACTTGAGGATTGTAGGACGTATAATTTGTTGTTGGGAAGACCTAATGTCGGAAAAAGTAATATTCTGGAAGCTCTTTCTTTGTTCTCATTGCCTTATTTGTTGTTGGAAAAGCGGGAAATCGGTGACTTGCTGAGGTATCAGCACAATATAAGCGAATTGTTTTTTGATGGTGATGTTTCCCGGACTATAATGGTGCAAGCTGGAGATGATGAAGTGGCATTGGAACGGGTAGAGGGTACTAAGTTCAATTGGACAGCTGATTTCGAAGGTTCACATGAGCAATTGACAGTTACCGGAGGCAGGCTGGTTGCCAGAAAGAATAATCCCGTTTCTTATCCGGTTTTCAAACGTTATGACTTTTCTAAGCTGAATAGATTTTCCAGTGTGGAACTTCCTTTTTTGTTGCCGATAGGAGGTGAAAATATCATGCAGATTATTCGGGACAATCCGTCGTTGACTACTGAGATAAGCAATTTGGTTGCGGAGTATGGATTGCAATTACTATTCGTACCCGCCATATATTTCCAAAGTGACAAACTGCATTCTGGATGATGAGAGTAACCAGTATTTCATTACGACTCATAGTCCGTATGTAGTGAATGATTTTTTGGAAAAAAAAGATAAGGATGTGGCGATATACCTTGTTGATTTACAAGATGGGAAAACCATTGTCCGCAAATTGTCAGACAATGAATTGGAAGAGGTTTACGATGACGGGATTGACTTGTTCTTTAACGGAGATATGTTCTTGAAATAACAGTTTAAACAATATGAATGACAATTGCATTATCCCTGAATGTTATATTGATACCAATCTGATTGAAACATTGGTTCCTCCCTCTCGTGGGTATAACCATCTTTTATAATTTACCACAGAGGAGACGGGGTTGCACAGAGATTATTTATTTTGTTTGCTTATTTGGAAACAAATAGCTACCTTTGCATTTGAAGTTAAATATGATGGAAGTAAAAAATATAAAAGTCATATTGAGTGAAGAAGCTGAAAATTTTGTGAGGCTTCAACCTGTTAAAGCGCAGCAGAAGATTACTTATAACATTCGTAAACTGGAAAGTGGAGTAATGGATAATAATCTATTTAAGAAACTGGATAATTCCGAAATCTGGGAGTTGCGCACATTGTTTAGTGGTATATGCTACAGGTTGTTCGCTTTTTGGGATACAGAAACAGAAACACTTGTTGTTGCCACACACGGAATCATAAAGAAAACGCAGAAAACCCCGCAAAAAGAAATACAACGGGCAGAAGAAATAAGAAAAGAATATTTTAACGATAAAAATAATGTATTATGACAAAAATGAAGTTTGCCCCTGCAGACAATCTGGTGGATGAAGTATGGGGGAAAGTAGGGACTCCCGAAAGAGATGTGATGGAAACGCAGCTCAAAGACGAGGTAGATGCTTACTTCGTAGGGGAAGCTATTAAGAACGCACGCCTGAAACAAAACCTCACACAAGAGGAACTTGGTGAACGTATAGGTGTGAAGCGTTCCCAGATAAGCAAACTGGAAAGTGGAAAATGCTCAATCACTCTTTCCACTATGGGAAAGGTATTCCGTGCTTTGGGAATAGCTACCGCCACATTGGACTTAGGCGTGGAAGGGAAAGTTGCTTTGTGGTAGAAATGAAAAATATAATTGCACTTATTCGCTGATCACCACTACTCCTTGCTCCGCTAATTGTCGGATGAGTGTTTCGGTGTCGGTCAGTGCTTCGGGATAGGTGACGTTGTACTCCTCGGTGAGGAATTGGGCGAGGGCTTCGGTGGTGGCGATGCCTTCTTGTAATTTCCGGATGAGGAAGACGGCTGTTTCGTTGACCATCAGCATGTGGGAAAGATTGATCTGTTCGCCGCATCCGATGAGGATGTGTTCGCCGGCGATGGTACGGATGAGGTAGTCGGGGTGGATGGTTGCTTTCATATATAGTTAGTTGAGATATACAAGTTAAGAGGGGTGTGTCATGGTAATGTAAGTATGACACACCCCTCTTTTAGGTTTATAAAGAATTAGTATACTTCTTGGATAATGATGGCGTCCTCTGGCAAAGTAAAGGAACGAACTGGATCACCGGAGGGGCTACGGGTGATGGTGGAGTGGGTCGCAAAGGATGACGTATTGCTTGATTCGCTACCAGTAGAAGGAGTTAGAGGGCCATAATTGTCTTCCCAAGCCTTTTTAAATACAGCCAAATCGATTGCAAGCCCCGTAATATATGCATCTGCATTCCGTGGGTTATGTAAAGTTCCCTGAGTGACTATTTCTGTTTGTAAAGCTCCAACGTCACTCTTGAGCCATGCTTCATCTGGTTCTCCAGGACCAGTCCAGTGTTTGACGAGAAGATAAACATGTGGTCTATTCATACCCGTTACAGGGGAAAACAATGTATTTGTATGTTCACTTACATAACCGAAACCTTGGTACGCAGATTTAGCATTAGTGAACTCTTTTTGGACGAATGGCAAATATTCTTTTCCAACAATATCACCTTCGCCGAATTTAGTGGCATCACCACTGGAGTAATAGCCATTGGGGAGGTCGGTAGACAATTCGCCCGTTTCAATATTGTGATCTGTTGCAAAGCATTCACCTCCAATATAGATTTTTATATACCAATTGCTGGGAGCATCTCCCATAATTTCTGTAAATTTCGCTTCTGGTGTGGGATAGTTTGTAACTTCACCCATCTGAAAAGGATTATTTTTATCGTATATCAAAACTGCAGCTGCGAAAGATGCACAAGCTCTGGTTAAGCTTAAATCTCCATTGGTCGTTAAATCTACAATATTATGATTCTGATAACCATTACCCGCACCGCTACGATAGATTTCCTTATTCACTTCCTTGTCTCGATAATAAAGGTAATAGGACTCATTCTGCCCCGCCCATCTCTCTTCTGAGAATTGTCCATCATGCATTGCCCATTCATCTTTCGGCCAAGAAGAAAAGTAACATTGTTCACCATTTTCTAATGTGATAGAGCTGCTTCCTTCAATAGCGTTTCCTTCTTTATCTAATGGAGTGATAGTCGCGTTTCCTGATTCGTCTACTTCAACTCGATAACGGAAGCCTTTATTACATATAGTTCCCGTGTTGCTAGGGCAATTCTCATAAACAGGAATTTTAATACGTTCTTCTGAACCTATTTTATGAAGATAAATATAATCATAATCATAGTTCGTATCAAATTCATAATCACCGGAATTAATGCCTCTTGTTTGGCTGGACACCACTGCATTCAAATCTTTTCCGATGTAATAGATGCCCGGTTCTGCTCTTCGGATGTCGTCATTGTCAGTACATGATACGGTTGGCAATAACAAAAAGAGGCATAGAGTATAGAAAATAGAAAAATGTTTCATTATTGAAATGTTTTTGTTTTTTTCAATGACGTGTAACATAAAATTTTGTGAAATCTGTTATTATCTTGAACCTACACGGTTCCAATCTCCAACAGCATTTATATCATTCCTGTTTTCAAATACAGAAGTTCCAGTACCTTTGGTGATTTTGAGGCACTTTGTATAACTTGTTGTCGTTACCGTCTGGCAAACAGCCTCACTGAACTCCCATTCCACCAACTTTATACTCGGTTTAGTGTATTCTTTCTTTTTCATATCCATTTTATTCTCTTTTTAAAGTCAAATATTCGATGCAAAAATAAGGATTCATAATGAAAATCAGAAAGTTGGAGGGAAGGAATGAGTGTCAAATGGTCATGTTGATGTGTCAGAAAGTCAAAGGAGGGGCACCACGGAGGAAACGGAGTAGCACAGTTGAAAGAAAGAGGCATTTGTGACACTTGTGTGATACACACAAAGAGGTAGGGGTGAAAGCTTATTTCGACCTTTTTGACTAAAAGATTTATTTCTGAATCATTTATCTTTCCAAAGACTCTCGTTTTTCCAATCGTCTGGAAAACCCATGGCCCGGACATCAATGGTCGGATAACGGCTCAAGAGAGCGTTGAATCTCGAAATAATTGAATGGTTGGGATTGATTGTATTCAGCAAGTATATAATCATGCTCAATATAAAATAGACCTGCGGTGTTCCGCTGGCCGGCAATTTGATGAAAGTATTGCGCGGAGAGCGTGGCATTAATGGACGGATGCTTAAAGTCTTGTTCCACAAGCGGCTGTGGTGTGCACAAATATTCCGCACATACACAACACTATGCAACCATGATGCGAAAACCTTATCAGCCAGTCCGAAATATGCAGCTATGGAACGCTTGATTTTTCCAGGCAAGAGATTTTCGTATAATATGGAAAGCGTTCCGAATGAGGTTATTTCCATTGTTATCCAGCTTGGCGGGAAATGGTTGGAATATTTCGACTTGAATGATTTGATGAATTCTTCATCGCTGCGGCTGTATTCGTTGTCAATTTTTGACAGTAACTTTGCATGGCGGACTGGGTTTGAGAAAAGTGAGGAATCTTCAAACCAGTACGAACCATACTGTAAAGAAAGGATATATGCTGTTTGTGTACGGACTGCAACCTCTATTTTTTCAATCTCTGCAATAATCAGTTTGCGGAGTTCACTGTCAAACTTATAGATGTTATAGGCCGTTTCAAATGTGCTACCCGGTTTGAAAATATGCTGTTGTTTGTCTGTCAGTAGAGGATACCAATAACCGCTCAAACGATAATAACTGATATTCTGTAACAGGTGCAGGGCTTTCGGTTCATCCTCGAAAACCATTCCTCTTTGTTTGAGCAGGTTTATCTGGTCTGTAAAGGATATGAGATGCTTGGGATAAGGTACCTTATTCGTTGTCATGGGTATATAAAAATAAAAAGCTCACCCTGAGCGCGCTGTTCTTACGGGAAGCGGGGTAAGCATGTTGTCGCAAAGATAACACATTTTTTCTGTCCGACAAAACTTTCATCTGCTTTTCTTTTTATATAATATATCCCTGTTACGTAAAGCCTACCACTTCGCCCGTTGGGCAGAGGGTGTCAAAACTAAAAGTAACTGCCATCTTGTTATTTTTAGGCACGGATTACAGATGGTTGGACTTGGTATTCTGGAGGTAAGAGGCCTCTATGGCACTCTGTGTAATCTGTGGTGCAATAAAAAGGTAGGGAAGCTTATTTCGACCTTTTTGACTAAAAGATTTTGGTAGATTAGGATAGATGATGTACCTTTGTATACAAAGGTTATTCTAAAGTAGTATTCCAATAAATTATATCACAGGAAATATGACTATGCTATATCCGGTTGGTATTCAGAGCTTCAAAGAAATTCGCGAAGGCGGATATTTATATGTGGACAAGACTGCATTGATGTATAATCTTGTGTCCACAGGAAAATACTATTTTCTTAGCCGTCCTCGCAGGTTTGGCAAAAGTCTGTTGACTTCCACGCTGGAGGCATATTTTAAAGGTGAAAAAGAGCTTTTTAGAGGACTTGCCATTGAATCTTTTGAAAAGGACTGGACGGAATATCCTGTACTGCATATCGACTTCAGCGGAGTTGCCTACAAGGCTGAATCTGATCTTCAGAAGATGTTGAATCAGGTTCTGACCGAATGGGAAGACAAATACGGAATAACTGCTCAGTCCGATCTTCCGGGACTCAGATTCAGACAGATTATTGATGCAGCATACGAAGTAACCGGACGTAAGGTAGTAGTGCTTATTGACGAGTATGGCAAACCGGTAGAAGACAATCTGACAAATGAAGAGTTAGGTGAAACCTATAGAACTGTACTTCAGGGGTTTTACAGCACCCTGAAAGTCAAGGATGAAAAAATTAAGTTTGCCTTTCTGACAGGCGTATCTAAAATAGGAAAAGTCAGTGTGTTCAGCGGAATGAACAATTTGAGAGACATATCCATGGTGCTTCAGTATGCAGAACTTTGTGGCATTTCTGAAACGGAACTACAGGAATACTTTGATGAAAGTATTGCGATAATGGCGAATGAGCATAAAATTTCAAAGGAAACCTGTTACAGGAAACTTAAAGAACAGTATGATGGGTACCGTTTCCATCCGGATAGTGAGGGGGTCTATAATCCATTTAGTCTTTTGAATGCTCTGCAGGACAGAGAATACGGAAACTATTGGTTTGAGACCGGTACACCTTCCATGCTTGTCAATGTGTTAAGAAAGACAACGTTTGACATTACGACTCTTGATAACCAGGAAGTGATTGCATCGACTCTGAATGGGGCTGATTCTATCGTTGATAATCCGGTTCCACTTTTGTTTCAGACGGGTTACCTGACAATTAAAAGTTACGATCCGGACAGTAGACTATACACGCTTGGATATCCAAACGGAGAGGTAAAAGAAGGATTTCTAAATTCGCTGATTACTTATTATCTGCGTTCATCGAATCCCGAAGAAAGTAAAGCCAAAGTTCCTAAGATGCGCACAGCGCTTATAAAAGGAAGACCGGAAGACTTTATGAATTATCTGACAGCATTTTTCGCCAATATAAGTTATCAGATACAAGGCAATGCAGAGAAAAACTTCCAATATGCGATGTATATCATACTCGATTTAATAGGTATGGATGTGCAGGTTGAACGTGCAACAAGTAGTGGACGTATAGATTTAACTGTTCAGACGAAGGATTATATTTATATTATTGAATTGAAAATCAATTCTTCTGCTGAAAAAGCTTTGCAACAAATTGAGGAAAAAGGGTATGCCAGTCCGTTCGCGACCAATCCGCGCAAACTGTATAAAATAGGAATTAACTTCTCTACCGCTACCCGTTGCATTGAAGACTGGAAAATCGTGGGATAAAAGGGACATGTCGCATGGTGCTGAGGGTGTGTCAAAACTAAAAGTGACTGACATTTTGTTATTTTTAGGCACGGATTACGCGGAAAAACGCAGAGAAAGAAGAATAATCATCCGCGAAATTCCGTGTAATCCGTGCCTAAAGGAAAGCGGTTTCTTAATTTGACACACCTTCTGCCCAACGGACGGGGTGGTAGGATTTACATCGCTCTGTATATCAATACTTTATGGTTTCGCCTACCACCTCCCCCTTCGGGTACTCACCCCCTCTTAACTCCCCCGTTATCAGGGGAGGACAACCTTCCAGAAGGAGGAGAATTTCAGATACCTTTGTTTTTACACACTTTTGTTGGGGTGAGGCTCCCTATCTCTTCTTCCCATACAGCTTATCGATCAGATCCGTACGGCCGATGCGTCGAAGCTCGTTGAGGATGTTTTTGCGTTCTTCGGGTTTGTACCAGAAGAAGAACAGGCGCTGGGCGAGTTTCTCGCGTTGGGTACGGGCACTGAAGACGGGTTCGAGGGTGTAAGGATGGTAGCCCGTATACCATGTTTCGGTGGAGACCGTCATGGGGGTGGGCGTGAAGTCCTGCACCTGCTCCAGTTGAAAGTTCAGACGACGGGTGATGACAGCAAGCTCGGCCATATCTTCTTCTTTGCAACCGGGGTGGCTGGAGATGAAGTAGGGAATGAGCTGCTGGCGCAATCCTTCCTGGCGGTTGATGGCATCGAACTGCTTCTTGAAGGTTTCGAACTGGCTGAACGACGGTTTCCGCATGATGCGGAGCACACGGTCGGACGTATGTTCGGGTGCTACTTTCAGCCGGCCGCTGACATGGCGGGCAATAAGCTCGTGGGTATACTGACGGGTGCTGCGGTTGATTTCCGGGTCTTTGCTTTCGTGCAACAGCAGGTCGTAGCGTACGCCACTGCCGATGAACGACTTCTTGATGCCCGGCAGGGCGTCGACAGCATGGTAAATGTCGAGCAGCGGGCGGTGGTCGGTGTTCAGGTTGGGGCACACCTGCGGATGGATGCACGACGGACGCTTGCACTTGTGGCAGAGCTCGGGATTGTTGCCATGCATGCGGTACATGTTGGCACTGGGACCACCCAGGTCGCTGAGGTAACCTTTGAAGTCGGGCAGCTGCATGATGGCCTTGACTTCGCGCAGGATGCTTTCCTTGGAGCGGCTGACGATGAACTTGCCCTGATGGGCAGAGATGGTGCAGAAAGCACAGCCTCCGAAACAGCCCCGATGGATGTTGACCGAAAACTTGATCATGTCGTAGGCGGGGATGCGTTTTCCCTTGTACTTGGGATGCGGCAGCCGGGTATAGGGCAGGTCGAACGAGTGGTCGAGTTCGGCTTCGGTAAGCGGCGGATAGGGCGGATTGACGACGACCGTCTGACGGCCTACTACCTGCAGGATGCGCGAAGCGGCGTACTTGTTGCTCTCTTCCTCGATGTGACGGAAGTTGGCCGCCTGTTTTTTCTTGTCTTTCAGGCATTCTTCGTGAGAGAAGAGAAGGATGTCGTCTTCGTGCGAAACAGGATGGGCGTCAAGGTAAGCCATCTGGGGAATGTCGGCAATGCATTGCCGGAAGTGCGGACCGACGGTACATGGTTCGGTACCGGCTGCGGACAGCCGGCGGACAAGTTCGACAACAGGCTTTTCGCCCATGCCGTAGATAAGGGCATCGGCACCGCTGTCTACCAGAATGCTGGGCAGCACCTTGTCCTGCCAGTAGTCGTAGTGCGTGAGCCGGCGCATACTGGCTTCGATGCCTCCGAGTACGACGGGGACATCGGGATAGAGACGCTTCAGTATTTGGGTATAGACGATAGACGGATATTCGGGCCGCATGTCCGAACGGGCATCGGGAGTATAGGCATCGTCGCTGCGCAGACGCTTGTTGGCCGTATATTTGTTGACCATCGAGTCCATGCAGCCGGCACTGATGCCGAAAAACAGGCGGGGACGTCCCAGCTTCTTGAAATCGCGCAGGTCGTCGCGCCAGTTGGGTTGGGGTACAATGGCTACCCGCAGGCCTTCGGCTTCGAGGATACGGCCAATGACAGCCGCACCGAACGAGGGGTGGTCTACGTAAGCATCGCCGCTGAAAAGGATGACATCCAATTCGTCCCATCCACGGAGTTCCACTTCTTTTTTGGTAGTGGGCAACCAGTCTGTAAGCCGGCATTCTTTCATGGGCGGGGAGAGGGGATGAATTGTAAAGTCAGCTGTTCGCCGTTGTAGATTTCGCGGAAGCCGATCTGCTGCTCTGAAAGATATTCCTTCAGGTCGTTGAATGCCAGGGAATCATCCATGATGATTTCCAACTGCTCGCCTTCGGCTGCTTCGCATATCGCTTTCATGGCGGGGATGAGTGGACTGTAATGCCGTTGTCCGCAGGTATTGACTGTTTTCATTCTTCTTCGTCTTCTTCTGAGGGCGTCTGGTTGGGAAGCCATTGGAGGTACAACTTGATGAGTTGCTGCAGACCAAATGCCTTCATATTGTTGTGGTAGATAACGTCGATGCACAGGTCGAGCAGGTCCTTGCAGTTCTCTTCCTGAGAAGCAATCAGGGAGCGGATGTTCAGTTTCAGTTTGTCGAGTACGGTTTCGTCGACAATGCCGTTGCTGTCAATCAGATGGCGGAAAAGACCGTATCTTTCGATCGTAGAGAGATTCTCGTCGGAAACCTCGATGCTGCGTGTCCCGCTGGGGTTGGCTTGTATGGTGTACATGGCTTTTGAGTTTTTAAGTTTTAAGTTTTTGAGTTCTTAAGTTTTTTGAGTTTCTGAGTTCTTGAGTTTTTGGGTTTTGAGTTTGTAAGTGATCGTTTTACTTTAACTTAAAAATTCATCAACTCATCAACTTAAAAACTCAAAAACTTAAAAGCTCATTAACTCCTTCCGTATTTCGTTTGTGGCAAAGATAGAAGTTTTTTTTGATTATTCAAAAAACTTCAGTATGGATGCCATGATGCCTGCCCTGTCTGATTCGGAACGGATAGACTCGAAGGGGAATCCCATGACGAACGTCCGGTAATTGTTTCCTTTGTAGGCAATGGCCGAGGCGGTGCGGTTGTCGGTGTAGACCATAGCGGCAAAGGCGGATGCAGTGGGTTGGAGGCAGTCGGCCGAAGCGATGGGGCAGGTCGAACTGTTGGGGGCACTGGGAATGCTCAGGTTGCGGCCCAGGCCCTGAACGGAAATCGGATTGCCGCCGGGTTTGAACTGTCCGGCATATCTGTATTTCAATACATCCTGTGTGAATGTGCGTTCGCCTTGCGAGCTGTTCATGTCGCTGGCAACGTATGCACCGCTGACCAGCAGACGGCCACCTGACTGGCAGTAGAAAGTGAGAGCCCGCTGCATGGGGGAGGAGAAAGTCTTATAATAGACATTGCGGGCAGGATTGCTGTCGCGGTCGTCTTTCTCCATGCCCAGGATATAGTCGACGATGGGATAATCTTCGAGGCTGACGTGCCCTTCTTCGACGGCTTCGTCGCTGCACGATACGAAGCTGTATCTGCCTGCGGCCTGTATGGCTTTGCCGTGGATGAAGGGATAGTCGAAACGGTTACCTGCTATTTTTATTCCTTCCAGTTCGTCGCCGCTTTCGCCCAGGGTGGTGCCGGCATTCTTACGGTTGAAGTCCTGCTGGTAGCCGCAGAGGGAGATGTCGTAAAGGTAAGGTACGCCGATATCCTGTGTCAGGTCGAACCCTGCCTGCACATCGTTGCTGAGGACGGCAGGACCACTGATGCGGTCGAATCCGTTGACGATGAGCACCTGTTTTTCTTCGTGGCGGGCTTTGTAGACCGACAGAATCTCGGACGGAAAACTTTCACCGCCCCGGTTGACGGCAGTCACTTTGAAAGAATAGATGATGCCCGGTTCTATCTTCATGGTATAGGAGGGACTGCTGACGCGTACGCCGTTGTCGAAACCGCCTCGTCCGATGCGTGTGTAGACAATGTATTCGTTCGGGCTGGCTGACGGTTCGGCAGGGTCTGCAACCGGTTTCCAGGAAAGCTCGACCGTATTCTTTTTCCGACCGAACTGAGCGGCAAAGCGGTTGACCGGCAGGGGCTGTACGACATAGGGACGGTCGTGCTGGGTGCACAGATATTTCAGAATGGCTTTGTAGAGCGAGCGTCCGACGGTGAACTTGAAATGCGGGTCGTGTCCCAGCCGCATGTCGGCAAAGTTCTGGTGGGACAACAATTCGACAATGGTAGAGGGAACGGCGGGGAGGCGGGTTTCGCTGTAGTTGCGGTTCCACATGCTGCGGCGTGTCCAGTCGACATTGAACGTAGAGCGGAGGTCGCGCTGGAGTTGGGAGAGCAGCAGGTCGGAGAGGTCGCGGGAAGCATAGCGGTCGGTACCGGCACCCAGTGGCTCGTCGACGGTACGGGCGGTATAGATGCCCAGTGTGCCGATGATACAGTCCTCCTTGCTGACTCCGGCGTCGCTGTGGAGTGCCATGCTCATTTCGAACGGGATTCCCTTGCCCGGTTCGTCGGGGTTGAAGACGGAGCCACCGGACAGGTAGTTGATGGTGCGCGAACGGGCGTTGATGTCGTCGGCATAGTCGTTATCGGCTTCGGGACGGCCGTAGACCTGTGCAGGCATGCCGGCCCATTGGGCAGTGTAACGGGCTCCTTCGAGGTAGCGGGGAAGTCCGCTGGTCTGCCCGCCCCGGGCTATGTTCCCCATTCCTCCTCCGAAGCGGACTGCATCGGCACAGACTACTCCGTTTTCCTGACTTTCGTTGCTCAGGACAACCATGCCGTAATCGTTGACTCCCTTATCGAATGAGAACGTGCCCAGATAAACCCAGGTACCGCTCCCGATTTGCTGGTTGACTTTGAACTCGGTGACTCCGCCGTTGTGAAAGACCAGGTATTTGGCATCGCTGACGCTTTCGGGCAAGGTCTGGTAGGATACGTATACGGCATATTCGCCGGTTTCGGGGATGTCGGGAATCCATTCGGCGAAGGCTTTTTCTTTTTTCTTTTCGGTGCGGGCAAAGCGGGCAGTGCCGTCGGTAAAGGGATTCTCTCCATCCCGGTAGACGGTTTTCCGCCAGGCGAATCCTGGCAGGGAGGCATCAGTCCAGCGGGCTTTCCGGCTTTTCTCTTCGAAATAGATGGAACGCGTCTTTACGGGAGCACCGTCGTTGTCGACGATGACTTCGTGGGACTGTGTGTCGCGCTCGCGTGGCGTATAGACACAGGCTCCGGCGTTTTCGAGCATGGGGATGAGGTAGGGCAATACAAACGACTGGGTGAACTGGTCTTCGGTGGTGCAGAACAACCGGGGGCGTTGCCAGCCCCATTGGTTCTTGCTGTTGATGTAGTACAGACCGTGACTTTGCCAGATGGCGATATGGCGTCCGGCAAGGCCGCGGGTGATGTCGTAAGGACGGGAAAGGCTACTGACCCACGGAGCAGTCTTGGATTCGAGGTTATGAAACAGGCGTTTCTTGTCTTTTTTCCCTTTGCGGTAGAAGTTGGGAATAAGGTCTTCGATGCTTCGTCCTTCAGCATACAGAGTAATGTCGAAATAGTTCACCGGTCCGGGCAGAAGCTGACGGATGCTACGGTAGATTCCGTCGGCGATTTCGGGGCGGAAGGGCTGGTTGGCAAAGCGGTCGCCGGCATAAATATGTATCTCTTTCCGGGAATAGTCGATGCGGAAACTGTCCAGGCGGCATGTACCGAGACGGGTAGCCGAGCAGGTGTAGTTGTGGAAAAAATTCTGTAGTCGCTCTTCGACATTGCGTTCGATGTCTTGTGCGTGCAAGCTGACGGCTGCCAGACAAAGAAGAAAAGAAAACGCGAATTTCTTCATCGGGAAAATTCTTGTAATAAAGTGACAGGAAAGGAGAATGTGTCAAAATGGGGAAGTATATTCATTATGTTAATGTCATCCTGAACGAAGTGAAGGATCTTGATACATGAATAACTGTTTTCGAGATTCTTCGCTTTGCTCAGAATGACAAAATAACAAAAGGTCAGCCACTTTGGGCTTTGGCACACTCTCCTTTATAGAGGAATGTATTCGACGAAAGCTTCCATGGCTTCGTAGCTGGCCAGACCCAGTTTGTTGTACAAGTTGGCTGTGGCGCGGTTGCGGTCTTCGCTGCGTTGCCAGAACAGGCGTTCGTCGTTGCCCAGGAACGGGGCGCTTTCCATCTGCGACTGATGCTTGAGGATAGAGTTACGTTTAGCACGCAGTTCTTCCGGACTGATGGGTACTGCCATTTCGATGTTCTCGATTTCCCACTCGGCCCATGCTCCGCGGTACATCCAGATGCGGCAATCCTTCAGCCATTCGGCATCTTCTTCCTTTTCGAGGTCGATAGCGGCAAATACGGCATCGGTGCAGACACGGTGTGTGCCGTGCGGGTCGGCCAGGTCACCGGCTACGAATATCTGGTGAGGCTTCACTTCGCGCAACAGGTTACGTACGATTTCCACATCGGCTTCGCTGATAGGGTTCTTCTGGATTTTGCCGGTTTCGTAGAAAGGCAGATCGAGGAAGTGGCAATGGTCGAGGGGAATGTTGTTGTACGTGCAGGCAGTACGTGCTTCGCCCCGACGGATCAGTCCCTTGATGGTCAGGATGTCGCGCGTGTCCATGTCGCCGTCTTGCTTTTCGCGCAGGTATTTGCGGATTTCAGCGTATTTTTCGTTGATTACCTGGTCCTCGCTGTTATTGAAAAGCTGGTTGAAACCGTTGATGAAATGCAGGAAACGGATCACTTCCTCATCGCCTACGGCAATGTTGCCGGAAGTTTCGTAAGCTACATGTACATCGTGCTTCTGTTCTACCAGACGGCGGATGGTGCCTCCCATAGAGATGACATCGTCATCGGGATGGGGAGAGAAGACAATAACTCGCTTTGGATACGGATTGGCGCGCTCGGGACGGTACGTATCGTCGGCGTTGGGTTTGCCACCCGGCCATCCGGTGATGGTGTGTTGCAGGTCGTTGAATATCTTGATGTTGACATTGTAGGCAGAACCGTAGAGTGCCAGCAATTCGCTTAAACCGTTCTCGTTATAGTCTTTGTTGGTCAGTTTCAGGATGGGTTTGCCGGTAAGCTGACACAGCCAGACAATGGCACTCCGGATGAGCTTGTCGTTCCACTCGCATGAAGTGACCAGCCACGGGCGTTGGATACGGGTCAGGTTGGCAGCTGCTGACAGGTCGATGGCGATGTGCGCATTGTTGTGGGTCTGCAGGTAAGATGCCGGAATTGTATCGGTGATGTTGCCTTCGACACACTCTTTGATCATTTGCGCCTTTTCTTCACCCCAGGCCATCAGGTATACTTTCTTTGCAGCGAGAATGGTGGATACGCCCATGGTGATGGAGCTGATGGGAGTATTTTCGATGTTGCCGAACATCTTGGAAGCTTCGTTGCGTGAAGCGTTGTCCAGCAAAATCAGACGGGTGGTGGAATTCAGTCGCGATCCGGGCTCGTTGAAGCCAATGTTACCAACACGTCCGATGCCCAGCACTGCAACGTCGATGCCTCCAAAGCTTTCGATGCGCTGTTCGTACAGGCGGCAATATTCGAAGATGGTATCTTTGGCGATGCTACCACTGGGGCTGAAAATATTCTGCGGGTCAATGTCTACGTGGTTGAGCAACATTTCCTTTAAAGAATTGAGGTTGCTGCTTACCGCATTTTCTGACAATGGGTAGTATTCGTAAAGATTGAACACAATGACGTTGCGGAAGCTCAGTCCTTCTTCACGATGCATACGGATGAGGGCTGAATATACGTTACGCGGAGAATTGCCACCGGCTAAGGCCAGCACACAGAAGCGGCCGGCTTTCTGCTTGTCACGGATGATCTGCGCAATGTCGAGAGCAACCTGGTTGGCACCTTCTTCGGGTGATTCATAAATGTCTGTCGGTATCTTTTCCAGCCGGGTAAGGACGGAACGTTCGAAAGCATTCTCAGGTCTGTAGTACCTGGGGGATACTCTGTTGAGAGTGATTTGAGAACTTAGATTGGTTTTCATAAACTTGTGATATTATAAATGGTTATAATCGTTTTTGAGTCTTTAAGCTGATGAGTTGCAGATTGGATATGCTCTTGTAGAAACTTAAATCTGAAAACAAACAAACTTGCCAACTCAAAAAACAGATAAACTTGCCAACTTAAAAAAAAATTATGAGAGTGTATTGGTTTCTGGTATCAACCGGCCCATAGCCCATACTGCTCTGATCTTGAGATCGTCGTCCATGACGATGATATCGGCATCTTTTCCTTTTTGGAGTGAACCTTTGCGGTCGTAGACTCCCATGATACGCGCCGGTGTTTCCGAAGCCATACGTACAGCATCGGCCAAAGGTATGTCGGCCTTTTGCACCATTGTACGTATCAGACGGTCCATTGTGGCAATACTGCCGGCCAGTGCGGAACGGTCGGCCAGCTTGCATACACCGTCTTCGATGATGACGCGAGGGTCGAATGCTTCCTGGCTGTCGCTGGCTGCGCAAGCCAATGCATCGGTGATGAGACAGGTGCGTTCCACACCTTTTATCTTGTAGACAAGGCGCAGGATCGTGGGAGGCACATGTATGCCGTCGGCAACTACTTCTACTGTCATGTCGTCCAACAGGTAGATACTTTCTACCGTACCTTCGTACTTGTATTCACGACGCTTGTGGAATCCGGGCATGGCATTGTAGAAATGAGTGGCATGCGTATATCCGGCTTCGTAGGCTGTGCGGATGTCTTCGAATTCAGCCTGTGTATGGGCGACTGATGCCAGTATGCCTTTGGCTGAAATATATTTGCCAAACTGCATAGCGCCCGGTAACTCGGGAGCTGCATCCCATCGCTTGATACAATTCCATTTTTCTACAATGGGAATATATTCATTGGGGTCGGGGTTTTTGATGTTTTCGGGCATCTGACCACCGGCCATTGCCATATTCAGATAATGGCCTTCGAGATGCAGACCCAATATGGGGCTGTCTTTTTCCTGCATCAGTTTCGTACATGTTTCAGCAGCCTGTTCGATCATAGGCACTGTGGATGAAGACAAGGTGGGGAAAATACTGGTTGTGCCGTAACGCATGTGTGTGTTTACAGCTGTGCGGAATGCATCTTCCGTACATTCCATAAAGTCGCGTCCTCCTCCGCCGTGGGCATGGATTTCTACACCACCAGGCAGTACATACATGCCTTTGACATCGATCAGTTGGGCGCCGATTACGGCGAGGTCGCAATTGGTTACTTCCAATATTTTATTGTCCCTTATCAATACGGAACCGTCTTTAAGCCATCCTTGAGGAGTAAGGATGCGTGCGTTGATTAATTGAGTCAACATAGGATTTAGTTGGTTAGTTTATTAAGATTAAGTATTTTCTTGCCTGTGTGATAAAAACACACTTCAAAATACAAATGTAGGGACTTTTTGCCTATGTTGCACTCATTTATTGCAGGTATTTTCTTTAAAAAGTCAAAATAAAGCTGTCAAAAGATATAGGACGCATTGGAAAATGATAGAAATATATGCCTTTGAACGCTTCCAAATCAGGTTTGGCTAAAAAACGTGGAAGTGGTGTAGTTTAAAATTCTTTAAAAAGAAGGCTCTATGCAGATATTTCTTTATGTTTGGGGTGTTATATACTTAAGTCTTGGATTTATTAAAATTAATAGGGTGCAAAAGGCCTATGATTAAGCATTAAAAGCGGGAAATGAGATCTTGCTATGCTGTTGCTCTTGACTTTGGCAAAGTGAGTGTCTCTATAACGATTTAACTTTGGGAAGAATATCAAACAACGTAACTTAAATATTTAACCGTTTATGAAAAACTGGAGAATTGAAGCGATTATTATCGCCATCGGTATCATTATGCTGGGTGTGATGATACGAAACGGTATCAACGATTTTAGAGAAAAAGATCGGGTGGTAACAGTGAAAGGATTGGCTGAAATGGAAGTTCCGGCTGATAAAGTTGTATGGCCCCTGATGTATAAGGACATCGGGAATGATCCGGCTGTGCTGTATGCTAATCTGGAACAGAAAAACAAGGCAATTGTGCAGTTTTTGAAATCGAACGGAATCGGTGATGATGAAATCAGCATTGCACCGCCCGAAGTAATAGATATGCAGGCCGAACGGTATGCCGACCGTAATGTGAACTATCGTTATAATGCCACTTCGGTGATAACCGTGACATCGAAAAATGTGGATAAGGTGCGTAAATTGATGTCAGAACAGGCCGAACTGATGAAACAGGGAATCACGATAACGGGAGGGGATTACCGGTATAATGTAGTGTATGAGTTTACGGGACTGAATGAGGTAAAGCCGCAGATGATAGAAGAGGCAACCAAAAATGCACGGGCCGCGGCTGAAAAATTTGCCAAAGATTCGGACAGCAAGCTGGGTAAGATACGGAATGCGTCGCAGGGGCAGTTTACGATTACCGATCGTGACGCCAATACACCTTATATTAAAAGTATACGTGTGGTGACTACCGTGAATTATTATCTGAGAAAATAGAAAAACGGTCGGCATCTTGCCATACGGGAAACTTCTTCCGGAAGTTTTGCAGTTGATTGAAAGAGAGTGTTGTGGTGGCAATGCTCTCTTTGTCGTTAGGGACGGACGCCAGCGCTTCTCCTTTGGGCGAGTACAGGATGCTTCCTCCGTTGTAGATAAGTCCGTTTCCGTCTGTTCCAATACGGTTTACTCCGCATGTGTAGCAGAGGTTTTCCTGGGCGCGTGCCTGAAGCAGGATATCCCAGGCACTGCGGCGGGAAGAGGGCCAGCTGGCTACATAAATTAGCAGATCGTATTCGTTGTCGACATTGCGACTCCATACCGGGAAACGCAGGTCGTAACAAATTAGCAATAGAATGTGCCAACCTTTGTAAGTGATGATTGGACGTTGGTTGCCAGCTGTGTATTGTTCGCCTTCCATGCCGATGCGAAACAGATGCCGCTTATCGTAAAAGTGGCTTTCGCCTTCGGGGGTAAGGAAAAAGCCACGGTTGTAATAGTGTTGTACCGAAACGGGGTCGGAATCGCTTGCAATGAAACTCCCGGTAATGGCCATCTGGTATTGTTTGGACCATTGCTGCAGGGTGGTAATGGTCTCTCCGGTCACAGGTTCAGCCAAGGCTGCGGGTGACATGCTGAAACCGGTCGAGAACATTTCGGGCAAAACAAGGATGTCCGTTTTTCCACAGAGGGATTGCAGTTTCTCGTGTACGCGGCGAAGGTTTTCTGTTTTGTTTTCCCAAATGATGTCTGTTTGCAGAAGGCTAATGCGTAATGAGTCCATGGTAGGGGTGCGTGATAGAAGTTTGTTATACATCTCCAATCGTGAAATTGGCAGGATGTTTGCCCCGGAATGCCTTGAAGTAAAGCTTTATTTCGCGCATTTCTTTTTCGAAATCTCCTGTAGGGATGACTACTTTGGTGGCATAGATTGTTTTTGACGGATAGTCTACTCCGATGAGTACAATGGGTACCTGCGCTTTCAGGGCAATGTAGTAAAACCCTTTTTTCCATTCCGGATTGGCCTTGCGTGTACCTTCGGGCGTAATGGCCAAATGAAACTGGGTGCTGTTGGCAAATCGTTCAGCCATCTGGTCGACCATGGAAGTTCTTTTATCACGATTGACCGGGATGCCACCGATCGCTTTGAAAAATATGCCTAACGGGAAGAAAAACCATTCTTTTTTCATCATGAAGCAGGCTTTCCGTCCAAGTGAACCATAGAACAGTTTTCCGATGAAAAGATCCCAATTGGACGTATGAGGAGCGGCACAAATTACGCACTTGTCGTAATTGGGCACTTCCAGACGGGTTTTCCATCCCAATAGGCGGTAAAAGATGAAGCTATAAAAGGATTTCTTCATTTTTATCCTAATTTGCTCATGGCATCAATAATCTCGTTCACTTTAGCGTTGAAGTCTGAATGGAATTTTTTATAGAATCCTTTTACATTGCCCGGTTCGGTGTGGCTGATGCGACTGATAAACTCGTCTTGCATGTTCAGAATTTCGCCCATCAGTTCGTCAGCTTTCTGCTTGTCTGCTCCCGGAACAAATTTACTGATAACCAAACATTCGGTAAACAACTCTCCTGCAATATAGTTAACGCTCTTCTTCAAATTCTTTCTGCTTGCCATAATTTTCCGTTTTTTAAGTGAATAATTGGTTTTCCAAAAATATAGAAGGCTCGATTCTTTACAGGCCAGGACGAAATTGAATGATTCTTTCCTGCAAATAAAAAGCCTGCTAAAAAGTCATTGCCTTTTATTTTCGGTAAAGATACTACTTTTTTATCAATAAAAGGAAAAAAGAAAATATTTTTAGAACAACGCTTGGGTATATTTGTGTTTGCCTGAGAATGGGGTGGTGTGGAAAAAGTCTACAGGCTGATGTGGAGTTTCTACACAATCCACATTGGCGGATTGGTTGGATGGAAGGATTTTGATATGGCTTTATTTGTTGAAAACGAGAGATTTGCGTATCTTTGTACTCCTTAAGCCGGTTTTGGCATCGGACTTGCATTCTTATATCAGAAAATAACAGGGTTAAATTTAATAAACAAACAAGCATGAAACTGTTTTTTACAAAAAAAGAATTGAAGCTGAAGAGAAAGAGAGTTATAGGCATGGTTGCCTGTATGGCTGTATTGGTGGGCGGATACGTCATCTGGACATGGCCTGAAAAAGTTCAACCTCAAGTTCCTATTGTAATGGTAGAACCTGCTGCTACCGAGGATGTAGAAATTTACGGCGATTATGTGGGACGTATCAGAGCACAGCAATTTGTGGAAGTGCGTGCACGTGTGGAAGGCTTTCTCGAAAGTATGGAATTTGCCGAAGGTACTTATGTAACTAAAAACCAGGTCTTGTTTGTCATAGACCCCAAACAATATCGTGCCAAAGCTGATAAAGCGCGGGCACAGTTGCGTAAAGATTCGGCTTCGGTGAGAAAAACCAAGCGCGATTTGGAACGTATACGTCCTTTGTTCGAACAAAACGCTGCCAGTCAGCTCGATCTGGACAATGCTATTGCGGCTTATGAAACGGCCGTGGCCAGCATGGGTATGAGTCAGGCCGATCTGGATCAGGCAGAACAGGAATTGGGATATACGTGGGTGCGCTCGCCGATATCGGGACACATCAGTGAACGTTATGTCGATCTGGGTACGCTGGTGGGTACGGCTGGAAAATCATTGCTGGCTACAGTGGTCAAGAGTGACACGGTGCTGGTAGACTTCAGTATGACAGCACTCGACTATCTGAAAAGTAAAGAACGTAACGTAACTTTGGGACAGAAAGACTCCACCCGTTCGTGGCAGCCTACTGTTACCATTACTCTGCCTGATAATAGTGTGTATCCTTATAAAGGTTTGGTGGACTTTGCCGAACCGCAGGTTGATCCTAAAACAGGTACTTTCTCGGTTCGTGCCGAAATGCCTAATCCTGACCGGGTGCTTCTGCCTGGACAGTTTACCAAGGTAAGATTGCTGCTCGACGTACGTGAGAATGCAACCGTCATTCCGCAAAAGTCGCTTATTATAGAAAAAGGAGGTGCGTATGTGTTCGTCATGCGTCGTGATTCGACAGTGGAACGCCGCTTTATCGAACTGGGACCTGAGTTCGGAAACAGTGTAGTTGTAGAGCGTGGATTGGCACACGGCGAAATGGTAGTGAGTGAAGGCTATCATAAACTCAGCCCGGGTATCAAGGTACGGGTAGGAGAAGCTGTGCCTTCTCAGGAAGAGGAAGAGAATAAGAAGTCATAACCTAAACGCAGAACCAGTAGCATGAAAGTAAGTTTTTTTATAGACAGGCCCGTTTTTTCGGCTGTCATATCTATATTGATTGTCATTGTGGGTATCATCGGCCTGACGATGCTCCCTATTGACCAGTATCCTCAGATTACTCCGCCGGTCGTGAAGATCAGCGCATCGTATCCGGGAGCCAGCGCGCTGACCGTGTCGCAGGCTGTGGCCACTCCGATCGAACAGGAATTGAACGGTACGCCGGGTATGCTCTACATGGAGTCGAACAGTTCCAACTCGGGAGGTTTTTCGGCAACCGTCACATTTGATATTTCTGCTGATCCTGACCTGGCGGCTGTAGAAATTCAGAACCGTATCAAACTGGCAGAATCGCGTTTGCCGGCTGAGGTGGTGCAGAACGGTATTGAAATAGAAAAGCAGGCAGCCAGTCAGTTGATGACGCTCTGCTTGACGTCGGATGATCCTAAATTTGACGAAATCTATTTAAGTAACTTTGCTACCATTAATGTGCTCGACCTGTTGCGCCGTATTCCCGGAGTAGGACGTGTGTCGAATATCGGAAGCCGTTATTATGCCATGCAGATCTGGGTGGATCCGGCCCGTCTGGCCAATTTTGGTTTGACAGTGCAGGATGTACAGAATGCATTGAAGGATCAGAACCGTGAATCGGCTGCCGGTGTATTGGGTCAACAACCTGTAACAGGACTTGATATTACAATTCCTATTACTGCTCAGGGACGTTTGTCCAGTGCGGCCGAGTTTGAAGAAATTGTGCTTCGTGCCAATGCTGACGGTTCACTGATACGTTTGCGCGATGTGGCACGTGTTTCGCTCGAAGCGCAGTCGTACAATACGGAGAGTGGTATCAACGGTGGAAATGCAGCAGTGTTGGGTATATACATGCTGCCGGGAGCCAATGCCATGGAAGTGGCCGAGAATGTGAAGAAAACAATGTTGGAAATCAGCAAGAGTTTTCCCGAAGGCCTGTCGTATGAGTTCCCCTTCGATATGACAACTTACATATCGGAATCCATTCACGAGGTATACAAGACATTGTTCGAAGCATTATTCCTGGTAATTGTGGTGGTATTCCTTTCGCTCCAGAGCTGGCGTGCTACCGTGATTCCGATTGTAGCTGTGCCTATCTCGCTGATCGGTACTTTCGGATTCATGCTTATCTTCGGATTTTCGCTCAATATATTGACTTTGTTGGGATTGGTGCTTGCCATCGGTCTGGTGGTGGATGATGCCATTGTGGTTGTGGAGAATGTAGAGCGTATTATGGAAGAGGAACATCTGAACGCTTACGAAGCCACCAAGAAAGCCATGGACGGACTGACCAGTGCTTTGATAGCCACTTCGCTTGTTCTTGCTGCTGTGTTTGTGCCGGTTAGCTTTTTGTCAGGTATTACAGGACAGTTGTATCGTCAGTTTAGTGTGACGATTGCTGTGTCGGTATTGCTTTCGACGGTAGTGGCATTGACGCTGAGTCCTGTGATGTGTTCGCTGATCCTGAAGCCGACTGATCCCAATAAGCCTAAAAACCGTGTGTTCCGTGCCATTAACCGCTGGCTCGACTTGGGCAATCACCGTTATGTGGCTATTATCAAGCGTGTCATTAAGAATCCGCGTAGAGTGATGGCTGGTTTTGGAATGGTGCTGGTGCTTATCTTTGTATTTTATCGACTGATACCGACCAGCTTCTTGCCTGTAGAAGATCAGGGGTATTTCACAGTAGAGCTGGAAATGCCGGAGGGTACTACTTTGGAACGTACACGTACTGTGACAGATCGCGCCATAGACTTCTTGATGAAGATGCCGGAAGTGGAGTATGTTCAAAGTGTTGCCGGTACCAGCCCGCGTGTGGGAACAAGTCAGGCGCGCAGTCAGCTGACAGTGATTCTGAAGGAATGGAAGGAGCGTGACGATACGACTATCGATAAGATTATGAACCGTGTGAGCCGTGAGTTCAATGAATATCCCGAGTGTAAGGTATATTTGTCGACTCCGCCTGTTATTCCGGGACTGGGTACATCGGGAGGTTTTGAAATGCAGCTCGAAGCTCGTGGTGATGCTACGTACGAAAATCTGGTACAGGCAGCCGATACTTTGATGTATTATGCGTCGCAACGTAAGGAGCTGAGCAGTCTGTCCTCGTCATTGCAGGCCGAGATTCCACAGCTGTATTTCGATGTAGACCGCGACAAGGTGAAAATGGTGGGAGTACCTATGGCCGATGTGTTTTCAACGGTGAAAGCCTATACGGGTTCGGTTTATGTGAACGACTTCAATATGTTCAACCGTATTTATCGTGTGTATTTGCAGGCAGAAGCATCTTATCGTGAGCATCGCGATAATATCAACCTTTTCTTCGTAAGAGGAAGCAATGGTGCCATGATTCCGCTTACCGCCCTGGGTAATACAGAATATACGACGGGACCTGGAAGCATCAAACGTTTTAATATGTTCAATACGGCTGTTATCCGTGGTACGGCAGCTCAGGGCTATAGCTCGGGACAGGCAATGGAACTGATGGAACAGATTGCCCGTGAACATTTGCCGGATAATATCGGTATTGAATGGAGTGGATTGTCTTATCAGGAAAAGCAGGCTGGCGGACAGACAGGTCTGATTCTGACACTGGTATTCCTGTTTGTATTCCTTTTCCTTGCTGCGCTTTACGAAAGTTGGAGCATCCCCATCGCTGTATTGCTTTCGTTGCCGGTGGCTGCGTTGGGAGCTTATATGGGTGTTGCGGCATGTGGACTTGAAAATGATACTTATTTCCAGATCGGTCTGGTGATGTTGGTGGGATTGGCTGCCAAGAATGCCATCCTTATCGTAGAGTTTGCTAAAGACGAAGCCGATGCCGGAAAGGATGTTGTACAGGCTGCCTTACATGCTTCTCACTTGCGTTTCCGTCCTATTCTGATGACTTCATTGGCTTTTATCCTGGGTATGTTGCCTATGGTGATTGCCAGCGGACCGGGTTCTGCCAGCCGTCAGGCTATCGGTACGGGTGTTTTCTTCGGAATGATTGTGGCGGTTACGGTAGGAATCGTGCTGGTACCTTTCTTCTTTGTCATGATATACAAGGCGAAGAACAAGCTGAAAAAGGTGCGCTCGTAAAGGACCTGAGTTTTTATCTACAAACAATAAATAACAGATTATGATACATACCTTATATAATAGACTTTCGTTGTTTCTTGTTGCCCTTTTGTTGCTTTCGGGGTGTCAGCTGGGCAAACATTATACACGTCCGGAGCTCGAACTGCCAGCTTCGTTGCAGGATTCGGCTCACCGATCGGATGCCTTGTATACCGATACAACCAGTTTTGCCGATTATCCCTGGGAGTGGCTGTATGCGGATACTTTGTTGCAGGGACTGATTCGCAAGACACTGGTTTATAACAAAGACATGCAGATGGCAGCAGCCCGGGTGAAAGAACTGGCTGCTATGAAGCGCATTGACGTTGCCAACATGTTCCCTTCGGTCGGACTACGTGCTTATGCAGAGAAAGAAGCTGATGATTATGGTGGTGATCACTACAATCCGGATAATGAATTTGAACTGAAAGGAGTGATTTCATGGGAACTTGATCTTTGGGGAAAACTTCGCTGGGCGCGTGATGCCAGCCTGGCAGAGTTTGTCGGTTCGATTGAAAGTCGGCGTGCTTTGCAGATGAGTCTTGTGGCACAGGTGGCTCAGGCTTATTTCGAACTGGTGGCACTGGATAACGAGTTGGCTATTGTACAACAAACGTTAGAGGCACGTCGGGAGAGTCTTCACCTGGTACGTTTGCGTTATGAAGGAGGACTTATTTCTGAAATTCCCTTCCGTCAGGCGCAGGTGGAATTGGCGAAAACTGAAACTTTGGTCCCGGATTTGGAACGAAAGATTACGCTGAAGGAGAATGAATTGTCTTTCCTGACCGGTGAGTATCCGCACAGCATACGGCGTACACCTATTACGGTAGATATCGTGTTGCCCGAGAATTTGCCTGTAGGTCTTCCTTCCACTTTGCTTGAACGTCGTCCAGACGTACGTCAGGCCGAGCAGGATTTGATAGCAGCCAATGCAGCGGTAGGTGTGGCTTTTACGAGCCTGTTCCCCAGTATTACGCTGACTGCAAACCTAGGTGCTGAGAGTGAAGAACTGTCGGACATTCTGAAGTCGCCTTATCATTTGCTGAGCGGTACACTGTTGCAACCTATCTTTGCCATGGGCAAGAATCGCGCCCGTCTTAAAGCCAAGAAGGCCGCTTGCGAACGTGCTGCTTATGCTTACGAGAAAGCTGTGCTCAGTGCATTCAAAGATGCCTATAATGCAATTACCGAGTTCAATAAGATTAAGGATATCTATGATACGCGTCAGCGTCTGGAACAGTCGGCCAAGTCCACGCTCGAACTGGCACAGTTACAGTATGTGAACGGAGCTATTGGTTACATGGATCTGCTCGATGCCCAGCGTACCTATTTCGATGCCCAGCTTAGTTTGAGCTATGCCATCCGTGACAAGCGTATCACGATGGTCAACCTTTACAAAGCACTTGGTGGGGGATGGGAATAAGCTGAAAAACGCAACTCTACTACGGATAACTCCGGTTTTTACAGGTTATATATCTTTTGCTTGTCAACAAGAGAAATCCCTGTGAAAATCGGAGTTATTCGTGATAAGAGTTTGTTTGGGGACCAGGATTCTTTTTGAGAGTAGGAGGCATTCAGTACAAAGAAAACCTGCCGAATTAAGATGTTGCTTTCATTCCGTCATGTTGACCGGAACGAAGCGGAACCGAATCATCTCCATACTTATTTAGAATCATAATTCTCCTATCGCTTTTAATACAAGGAACAAAATCAGCATAGCGGCAAGGCTGAAGGCCAGGAGGTTGAATAAACCTGATGTAAGCAGACACTTTACAGTAGTCTTGCCCCATCCATCGCGGTAGACGGTGTGCATGGATACAAGCTGGTAGAACAGCAACACCACAGGTGAGAGGAAGATAATGGCATCTTGTACAGTACCAGTGTTGATATCGTTGTCACGTCCCAGGTTGAATTCCCAAAGTAAGATACTTGCAGGTACGGCCATCAGTACAAGCAGGAAACTGCTCAGATGTGTGGCATGGGCAAAGTGTTCCATGTATCGTCGGCGTGGATAGAAAGCCTTAAACAGTAATGCCTGTAGGGGCAGGAGGAACATCAGGAACATGGGGGTCCACTTGGACAACTGACCCAGTACGAACGATGCCGTGGCCTGATGGTGAAGCTGGTCTTTCTGATCAATACGCGTCATCCAGTCATACGTGTCAGCTGTAATACGTCCTGTTACCGAGTCGCTAGGCATGTTGTGGTAGAACAGTTCTTCCTCATCCATTTCGCCCAGTTTGGCAGTCTTGCGCAATATGTTGGCTTCAGTCTGATTCTCCTCGTGAAGGGCAGTACGTGTCAGGCAGGAGTCGAAGAGCAGGCGGGGGATCGTGACCAGATTCAGTTCGTCGCCGCGGTCCTCGTAATGCAGACGGACAAGGCTGTCGGCCTGTGTTGCTCCGCGTGCATCCAGCACCTTGCGCAGCGTTTCCATATTGTAGGCGTAGATGGTAGTGTCTGGCAGTGTTGTAGCATCTGCCTGTCGCAGCGTGTTCATCACTGTGTCAGGAATCTGTTCTCCTGCCATTGTCAGCAGTGCACGTCCGGTAATCCGTTCGGTAGCCATGAAGAAGAAGGTGAAGAACACGACGGAAATGAACATGTATAGGCGGAAGGGGTGAACGTAGGAGTTGATTTTACCTTCGTTGAATTCGTTGGTCAGAAATCCCGGTCGGGTAAACATCAGCCGGAGCGTCATCCATACCTTACCGTCGAACTGATACATGTTTTCGAAGTACTGACGGATGTATTTCCACATGGGCTGATGGATATCGAGCGCATACTGTCCACACTGGTGGCAATACATACCTTTCAGTTTCGTTCCGCAATTCATGCAGTGCGTGTAATTGGGACGGGTGTTACGACGGATACGGCGCAGACGCATGGCTTCGATGTTGCGACGGATACGTCGGCGGCGTTGGTTGAGTATTTCAGTGATTCTCATTGTTCATTCTTTATTTTTCATTCTTTCGTTCTTTATCTCATTTATATGGCATCTGCTTCCGTTGCTAGTAACCATAACAATAGGGCACTAGCCAGCAACGTGGCTATAAGGGTGAACAAGGTAAAAAACAGCAAGGCTTTCAAGCTTGTTTTCACCCACCCCTGGCGGTAGACTGTATGGAAAGACACCAGCATATAGATGAACATGACAAGGGGGAAACCTACAAGGGTGATGCGAAGGGAATTCAATTGTACTGTGTTGAGTGTCTGCTGGTTTGCCAATAGATCGTCGATGCCGTATGCGAAAAGCGGTATCAGCGGAACACAAAGCAGGATGAGGAAGACGGTGTTCAGATGGATAGCATGAACAAAATGCCACATGTAAGGCATACGTTTGCTTTTGTAGAACAGTTTTAGCATGGCTGCAAAAAGAGGTAGGAGGAACATCATATAAAAAGGTGTCCATTTGGAAAGGCCCCCTACAACGTTGTTGGTAAACTGTTCCTTTTGCAGAGTATCTACTTCTGCGTCTTTCTCTACGTCATCGGTCCAAATGTAGACTTTTTGCGGTTGCAATACCAGGCTGTCGTTTTCTGTACGTATACTGTCAACCCGGAAAGCCCGAATGGCTGCTACGTTGTCAGGACCGTAATTCTTGCCGTCTATCCAGTTTTCTATATTCAGATTTTTTAAGGCACGTGCTTGTTTGATGAAATCCCAGTCTTGTTGCGCGATCTTGGTCTGGCGGAAACAGGAGTCAACCAGCAGGTGGGGAAGGGTAGTGCGCGAGAGGCCATAAGGATTGTCTACGGGCTGGAAGCGTATCAGGCTATCAGCATTTCCCATATTGAAACGCAGTGAGAGGGTTTTGACCAGTCGGGGGACTTGATACAGGTAAACGGTAGTATCGGCCTTGGTTTCGGATTTCTTCATCTGCTCTACAATATTACTGCGGAGCAATCCGTCGTTCAGGGCGTTGAAATCGTTTGCCCGTTCACCCACCAGCATGAAGAACACGGCGAAGAATACCACCGAGATACACATATATAAACGGAAAGGGTGAACGTAGGAATTGATTTTGCCGGCATTGAATTCGGCGGTAAGAAAGCCTGGGCGCGTGAACATGTACCACAGGGTACGCCATATCTTGGTGTCGAATTGATAAACGTTTTCGAAATATTGCCGGATGTATTTCCAGAATGGTTGCTCGACATCTAACGCGTACTGTCCGCATCGGTAACAGTACATGCCTTCCAACGGTGTGCCACAGTTTTTGCAATAGGAATATTTGGGTATTTTCTTTTTACGTATCCGTTTCAGACGGACAAGTTCTATTTTGCGGTGTACACGCCGTGAGCGTGTTTCCCAGTATTCTTTCCACTTTTTTAGCATACGATGTAGTATTGATTTCCTTGCTTATCGGGCGGCAAAAATATAAAAAATGTGATAGATACTTACTTTTCGCTACCAAAAGTTATGTAATCTACCGAAAAAAGCCGAAATTTGCGAGGTTTTAAAAATGTATATACACCTTTAAATTGAATAAATATGACTAAAAGTGCATTGCAGATTGCAAGGGCTGCTTATCAGCCCAAACTTCCGAAAGCGTTGAAAGGAAATGTAAAGGCTGTGGCAGGTGCTGCTACTCAGTCTGTTGCTGACCAGGAAGAAATCAAGAAATTGTTCCCTAACACGTATGGAATGCCTTTGATTAAGTTCGAGGCTACCGATGAAGCTACCAGCTTCCCCGCTCTTAATGTGGGTGTGATTCTTTCAGGCGGACAGGCTCCTGGTGGACATAACGTGATTTCCGGTTTGTTCGACGGTATTAAGAAACTGAACAAAGACAGCCGTCTTTATGGCTTCATCCTTGGCCCCGGCGGTCTGGTAGACCATAATTATATGGAGTTGACAGCTGATATTATTGATGAATATCGTAACACCGGTGGTTTTGATATCATCGGATCGGGTCGTACCAAGCTGGAGAAGGAAGATCAGTTCGAAAAAGGATATGAGATCTTGAAAGAATTGAATATCAAAGCTCTGGTTATTATCGGTGGTGACGACTCTAATACCAATGCCTGTGTATTGGCCGAATATTATGCAGCCAAGAATTATGGTATACAGGTAATCGGTTGTCCTAAGACTATCGACGGTGACTTGAAGAATGAAATGATTGAAACCAGCTTCGGATTCGATACTGCCTGCAAGACTTATTCTGAAGTAATCGGTAACATCCAACGTGACTGTAACTCAGCACGCAAGTACTGGCACTTCATCAAGCTGATGGGTCGTTCGGCTTCTCACATCGCTTTGGAGTGTGCCCTGCAGGTACAGCCTAACATCTGTATCGTTTCAGAAGAGGTAGAGGCAAAGAACATGTCTTTGGACGATGTTGTAACTTACATTGCCAATGCTGTAGCTGCCCGTGCTGCCGAAGGTAATAACTTTGGTACGGTTCTTATCCCCGAAGGTCTGATCGAGTTCATTCCTGCCATGAAACGTCTGATTGCCGAACTGAATGACTTCCTGGCTGCCAATTCAGAAGAATTTGCACAGATCAAGAAGTCTGCTCAGCGCGACTATATTATCCGCAAGCTGTCTCCTGAAAATTCAGCTATTTATGCAAGCCTTCCCGAAGGCGTGGCACGCCAGCTGACTTTGGATCGTGACCCGCACGGAAATGTACAGGTATCTCTGATCGAGACTGAAAAACTGTTGTCTGAAATGGTTGCAACTAAGTTGTCTCAGTGGAAAGCCGAAGGCAAGTTTGTTGGCAAGTTTGCTGCTCAGCACCACTTCTTCGGTTACGAAGGCCGTTGCGCTGCTCCTTCTAACTTCGATGCAGACTATTGCTACTCATTGGGTTATACAGCAGCATCGCTGATTGCTAATGGTAAGACCGGTTACATGTCATCTGTACGCAATACTACAGCTCCTGCTGAAGAATGGATTGCCGGTGGTGTGCCCATCACTATGATGATGAACATGGAACGCCGTAACGGTGAGATGAAACCTGTGATCCAGAAAGCATTGGTTAAGCTGGATGGTGCTCCTTTCAAGGCTTTCGCCGCACAGCGTGACCGTTGGGCTAAAGAAACGGATTATGTATATCCGGGACCGATCCAGTACTTCGGACCTACAGAAGTATGCGATCAGCCTACTAAGACATTGCAACTGGAGCAAGGTAAGTAATGTATTATAAGCAAGGCTTGTCAGTCCTGGACTGACAGGTAGATAGGCTACAAGGCAAGTAAACCGGTATATGCCGTTTTACCTCCTTGTAGTCTTTCGCTTTATAGAGATTTTGGGCAATTCTTTTTTATTTTCAGGTTATTATTAAAGGTTTATATTTTGTCCACTAAAAAAAGAAACACAGCAAGCCGTAAGCCCTCTTCTTCTTCCCGTTCTTCGGGCGGACGCAGGGTAAAAAGACAGACTCAGACACGTACGATGCCTAAATGGTTGCGCAATGTGCTGGCTGTATGCATAGTTTTGTTTCTTTCGGCATCTTTTTATTGGTTTTTTGTCCGTCCTTATGCTTATCGTTGGAAGCCTTGTTATGGCAGGAAGGGGTATGGCGTATGTATACCTTGCAGTTACGAAGTGCATGGAATTGACATTTCTCATTATCAGGGAGATATTGACTGGCCGATGCTGGCACGTAACAGGCAGTCCGATTTCCCGATTCATTTTATTTTTATGAAGGCTACCGAGGGAGGAGATCATGGTGACTCTTGTTTTGCCAGAAACTTCAGTAAAGCACATGAATATGGTTTTGTTAGGGGAGCATATCATTATTTTATTCCCCAGACAGATCCAGTGAGACAGGCCGATTTTTTTATTCATACCGTACAATTGGACAGTGGAGACTTGCCACCGGTACTTGATGTGGAAACTCTTGGCCGTAAGACTGTGGATGAATTGAAGGCCTCGGTGAAAATATGGCTCAATCGGGTAGAACAGCATTATGGCATTAAGCCTATTTTATATACTTCGTATAAATTCAAGCAACGCTATCTTAACGACTCAGTCTTTAATACCTATCCTTATTGGATTGCTCATTACTATGTGGACTCTGTTCGTTACAGGGGGCGTTGGGACTTCTGGCAACATACAGATGTAGGGCGTGTGCCAGGCATTGAAGAAGAAGTGGATTTGAATGTTTTTAATGGAACATTGGAAGAGTTGACAGGGATGACACTGAAGTGATTGCGGCATTTTTATCTGTTTTGTTCACAGATGATTTGCGCCTTTTGATAAGATAAGATGCAGTTAGGTTTGGTCAAATTTGAAAACTTTGGTTTTCATTTGTCTCTGCGCTCACCTTTCATTATCTTTGCCAGCTCAGAAGTAGAAAGGTATAGTTTTACTTATTTAGGAAAAAGTATGGATAACGAACAGAAAAAGATTGCAGTTCTTTTCGATTTTGACGGAGTTGTCATGGATACAGAAAAGCAGTATAGCATATTCTGGCATAAGATTGGAGTAGACTATTTGTCCATGGACAATCTCGAACTTCTTATTAAAGGTCAGACGTTGACTTACATATATGATAATTTCTTTTCGGGAAAAGAACAGGAATTACAGAAAATAACAGAGCAGCTGGATAACTTCGAGCAACAAATGAAGTACGAATATATTCCGGGTGTGCTCGATTTTATTGCAGATTTACGGAAGCATGATGTAAAGATCGCAGTTGTAACAAGTTCGAATGATAAAAAAATGGGAGCTGTTTACCGTGCCTGTCCGGAAGTGAAGACACTTTTCGACCGGATTCTGACTGCGGAGATGTTTACCCGTTCGAAACCTGCTCCCGATTGCTTCCTGTTGGGGATGGAGGTGTTTGGCACTGAGCCCGAAAATACATATGTTTTTGAAGATTCATTCAATGGACTGAAAGCCGGTATGGCTTCTGGGGCGAATGTCGTCGGACTGGCTACAACCAACTCCCGTGAGAGTATCGCTCCGTTCTGCCATTATATTTTGAATGATTTCGAAGGTTTCACATATAAGAAAATGCTCGAAATCCGGAAATAGGAACCTATCGGGAAGAGGCAGAAACTTATATTTATTTGGTACATGAAAAAGTAATAACTTAATATTTATAGAAATGGCTGGATATATTTCAGATGACACTCGTAAAGTGACTACACATCGCCTTGTAGAAATGAAACAGAGAGGCGAAAAAATTTCTATGCTGACTTCGTATGACTATACTATGGCACAGATTGTAGACGGTGCAGGTGTAGATGTGATACTGGTTGGCGATTCGGCATCGAATGTAATGGCTGGTAATGTGACTACATTGCCTATTACTCTTGATCAGATGATTTATCATGGAAAATCTGTAGTACGTGGCGTGAAACGTGCCATGGTAGTAGTCGACATGCCTTTCGGTTCTTATCAGGGTAATGAGATGGAAGGATTGGCATCGGCTATACGTATTATGAAAGAGAGCCATGCAGATGCGTTGAAGCTGGAAGGCGGAGAAGAAATCATCGGTACAGTGAAGCGTATACTTAGTGCAGGTATTCCCATTATGGGACATTTGGGACTGATGCCGCAATCCATCAATAAATATGGTACGTATACCGTACGTGCCAAAGATGAAGCTGAAGCTGAGAAGCTGGTGCGCGATGCTCATTTGCTTGAAGAAGCAGGTTGCTTTGCCATCGTATTGGAGAAGATTCCGGCAGTTTTGGCTGAGCGGGTGGCACGCGAGTTGACTATTCCTGTCATTGGTATAGGTGCTGGTGGCGGAGTAGACGGACAGGTTTTGGTTGTTCAGGATATGTTGGGTATGAACAATGGGTTCCGTCCACGTTTTCTGCGTCGTTATGCCGATTTGCATACAGTGATGACTGACGCTATTAGCCGTTATGTCTCTGATGTAAAGAATTTGGATTTCCCGAATGAAAAAGAACAATATTGAGCATACGCAACTCTCTCCAGGATTCAGGCGGATGTGCATGGCAGGATTTTTCCTCCATGCAGCCGCCTATATGCCGTTCCCGTTGTTGGCTGTCGGATTGGGCAGTGAGGGTGTGTATTTCTATTTGCTGATGCTGGCAGGCTTGTTCCTGTCCGGACCGTTCAATGCATATTTGGGAGATGCCTGCTATCGGAAAAGCGTGTTTGTATGGCCTGCTGCCATTTTGCTGGTTGCATTGTTTGGCTATATTTATGCAGACGGTTTGGCGGAATGGGGAGCATTGGCTCTGATAGAAGGTGCATGCTGGGGCCTGACTTCTGCTGCGGGGGTTACCTTGAGCATCGATGTGACCGAATCGGGGAATCGTACCCGGGCGAATGTCGCCTATGCACGTTGGAATTGCATTGGAATGGCTGTCGGTATGTTTTTGGGCTTCTGGCTATACTGGCAATATGCTATTACAGTGGTTTTGTATGTTGCAACAGTAGTGGGCGTATTGGGCATATTGGAAGCCAGCCGTATTCATGTACCGTTTCGGGCACCTATGGGAATGAGGCTCTGCAATCTTGACCGTTTCATATTGCCGCGTGCCTGGTTGCCGGCTTTGAATGTGTATTTGCTGACTCTGGCCTGTGGAATATTTGCTTCACTAGTGGTATGGGAGGCTGATGCGTTTTGGCTGTATGGGCTGCTGTTGTTGGTTATGATTTTGTTGCTGTCCGCCGTCCCCTTGGTGCGTATGTTTGTCCGGCTTTCGCAGCATTGTCAACGTGGAACGAGCAATACTACCCTGAACCTGGCTATTGATGCCGGTATGATAAGTGGTTTTGCGGTAGCAAGCTGGCAGCCCAATGAAACATCACTGTATATTGGAAGTGTTACTACGGCTGTGTCAGTGCTGATGTTTATAGTGGCTACCTGTCCGTATTATAGAAATAAAAGAGTGAGATGATGTTATTTTCTCACTCTTTTTTATTTTTGGAATAAACCGGTTAAATAGGGGATAAAGATAATAAGCCCTATGATGACTGCTATGCATGCGCATACCAATACAGCACCTGCCGCAATATCTTTCACCTGTCCTGCTATGGGATGTCTTTGTGGAGAAACAAGATCTACCAATCTTTCGATGGCTGTATTAAAAAGCTCGGCACTGATAACCATACCGATGCACAGCAGAATAACAAGCCATTCGGTTCGTGTGATATGGAACAGGAATCCGGCAATGATGACTAATACAGTGGCAATCAGGTGAAAGCTAAGGTTCTGCTCCTTCCCTATGCAACTGTATAAGCCATGCCATGCATATCCGAAACTTCTTATCTGTTTTTTGAAATCGTATTTCATATTCAGTTTCTTGATACCTGTTTTACTCCTTTTACGGTTCTCAGTTTTTTGATGAGAGCTTCCAGGCGGCCCGTATCACCAACCATTACGGTTAGTGTTCCCGAGAATAGTCCGTCGTGAGAATCAATACTGATACTACGCAGGGTAATTCCCATTTCTTTAGAGATAATAGAGGTAATATTGGTAACAATGCCAATATCATCATGCCCGACTACACGCAATGTGATAGGATATTGTGTGCCTTGTGATTTTCCGGCCCAACGTGCTTTCACGATACGGTAGCCAAAGCGTTCGCGTAAGTCGCTGGCGTTGGGACAGTCGGTGCGGTGGATTTTGATTCCGCCGGTAACACTGACGAAGCCGAATACGTCATCTCCATAAATAGGATTACAGCAACGTGCCAGTTTGAATTCCAGTCCCTTCAGGTTCTGGTCGATGACGAGCACATCTTCCTTGTTGCTTGTTTCTTCAAGCAAGGGAGATTGAAGGTTGTATCCTTCTGCGCTGCGGTACACAACCTCATCATGCGCATCGTTTTCTTTTTTCTGCAGTTCGATGTATTTATCCAGTATGTCGTTGACGTCAATCGTTTCATTAGCAATCGCCTGATAGAAATCTGTCACCACTTTATAACCCATGCGTTTGATGAGACGCATCATGATGGCTTCATCGTATTCCAGCTTCCGGTTCTTGAACTTGCGCTCCAGTGTCTCTTTGGCAAAGTCATGCTGTCCGGCAGCCATTTCTTTCAGAGCTTGGCGTATTTTGGTACGGGCTTTCGACGTGGTTACAATGTTCAGCCAGTCTTGTTTGGGAGTCTGGGTATTCGATGTCATTATTTCTACCTGGTCACCACTATGCAATACTTGCCTGAGTTGGGCGTTCTTGCCGTTTACTTTGGCACCGATGCATTTACAACCCAATTTGCTGTGAATGTGAAAAGCGAAATCGAGTACAGTAGCTCCTTTGCCCAGTTTGAACAGGTCGCCTTTTGGGGTGAAGACAAAGACTTCATCTTCATACAAGTCCAGTTTGAACTGATCCATTGTTTCCAGTCCGTTACTGTCCGAACTTTCCAATGCTTCGCGTACGGAAGTCAGCCATTCGTCCAGTCCGCTTTCGCCTTTTATCCCTTTATAGCGCCAGTGGGCAGCCAGACCACGTTCGGCGATTTCGTCCATTCTTTCGGTACGGATCTGTACTTCCACCCACTTGCCTTCCGGTCCCATTACCGTGATGTGGAGCGATTCGTAACCGTTGCTCTTAGGCACAGACAGCCAGTCGCGCAAGCGTTTGGGATTGGGCTGATACATATCTGTTACGATAGAATATGCCTGCCAGCATTCCAGCTTTTCTTTGTCCCGTTCAGAGTCGAGGATTACCCGGATGGCAAACAAGTCGTACACACCCTCGAACGGACATTTCTGTTTTTTCATCTTCTGATAGATGGAATGTATTGATTTGGTCCGTCCTTTGATGTGGAACTTCAGTCCGGCCTCTTCCAGTTTCTTTTGTACCGGGGCAATGAAAGAGGCAATGTATTTGTCGCGCGAAGCTTTGGTTTCGTTCAGTTTATCCTTGATGTGATAATATACTTCTTTCTCTGTATATTTCAGTGAAAGGTCTTCCAGTTCCGATTTCAGTTTATACAGTCCCAGCTTGTGAGCGAGTGGGGCATAAAGGTATGCGGCTTCATTGGCAACCTGTCGGCGAGCCTCGTCGTTTTCGCTGTTCCTGATCTGTCGCATCACGTTTACACGGTCGGCAATCATAATCAGTATGACCCGCATGTCTTCGGCAAATGTAAGCAACAGGTTTCTGAAATTTTCCGATTCGATGGTAGGGCTTTTCGTGTACAGTTCCTGTATACGTATCAGCCCTTGTATGATTCTTGCAACATCTTCTCCATACTCGGCCTGTACCTGTTCGAGGCTATAGCTGCCGCACCGGACAGAGTCATGCAGCATCAGGGCTATGATGGAGGCGCGTCGCATACCGATTTCTTCGGCTGTAATGACCGCCGTCTGCATATCTTTGACGATGGGGTTCAAACCGAATATGTCCCGTTGGATAAAGTTCTGTTGTATGGCATTGATAAGGTGCGTTTTCAGTTTTTTGCAGTCATCCTTTTGCAATGTGTCACCCGAAAGTTTCAGCAGTTTGCGGTAAAGTGAGAATAGTTCTTTTTTCTCATCTGTAGTGAAAAAAATCTCTGTTGCCATGATCATTCGTATTTTATTTGCCAAAGGTAGTTTTTTTCTTGATTTTTCTTATAATAGTTGCGTTTTTTTTATACTTTTGGGGGTCAATTAATAATTTTAGATAGATATGATAACATCCCAGGACAAAGAATTGCTTGTAAAGAAAGGCATTTCGGAAGAACAGATTGCAGAACAGTTGGCATGTTTCGAAAAAGGCTTCCCTTTTTTGAAGTTGTATGCGGCAGCTTCTGTTGAAAATGGTATATTGGCTCCCGATGCTGAAGTTCAGAAGACCTATCTGGACGCATGGGAAGCTTATACACAGACTGATAAAACAGTGGTAAAATTTGTACCGGCTTCGGGTGCGGCCAGCCGCATGTTTAAGAATATGTTTGAGTTTTTGGGCGCTGATTATAATGTCCCTCAGACAGATTTTGAAAAGAAGTTCTTTGAGAAGATTGAGCATTTTGCTTTTTACGATGATTTGAATGCGGCGTGTCTGAAGACCAAAGGCAAGGATATTCCTGCTTTGCTGAACGAGGGCGACTATAAGGCTGTGGTGGCAGCTTTGCTGGAATCGGCAGGCTTGAATTACGGCTCTTTGCCCAAAGGATTGCTGAAATTCCATAAATATGAAGACGGAAGCCGTACTCCGGTAGAGGAACATCTGGTAGAAGGTGCTTTGTATGCAGCCAACCGCAATGGCAAGGTTAATGTACATTTCACTGTATCTCCCGAACATCGTGCTTTCTTTAAGGCTCTGATCGAGGAAAAGGCTGCTCTTTATGCCAAGAAATATGGAGTGGATTATAATATTACATTCTCTGAGCAGAAACCGAGCACAGATACCATTGCTGCTGATATGAACAATCAGCCTTTCCGTGATAAGGGACAACTCCTGTTCCGTCCGGGTGGACATGGTGCTTTGATTGAGAACTTGAATGATCTGGATGCTGACGTTATTTTTATCAAGAACATCGATAACGTTGTACCTGACAAGCTGAAAGGCGACACTGTTTTATATAAAAAACTGATAGCAGGTGTGCTGATTACCTTGCAACAACAGGCTTTTGCATATCTGCAATTGCTGGACAGCGGAAAATATACTCATGAACAGATTCTGGACGTATTGCAGTTCTTGCAAAAGAAACTTTGCTGCAAGAATCCGGAAGTGAAGAATCTGGAGGATGCCGAACTGGTTATTTACCTGAAAAAGAAACTGAATCGTCCGATGCGTGTATGCGGTATGGTGAAGAATGTAGGCGAACCCGGTGGAGGTCCGTTCCTGGCCTATAACAGCGATGGCACTATTTCGTTGCAGATACTGGAAAGTTCGCAGATTGACATGAACGATCCGCAGAAGAAAGAAATGTTCGAAAAGGGAACTCATTTCAATCCGGTAGACCTGGTTTGTGCAGTGCGCGACTATAAGGGACATAAATTCGACCTTACGAAGTACGTAGACAAATCGACCGGATTCATATCCCATAAATCGAAAAACGGAAAGGAACTGAAAGCATTGGAACTTCCCGGACTGTGGAACGGAGCTATGAGCGACTGGAACACGATATTTGTAGAAGTGCCGTTAAGCACATTCAATCCGGTGAAGACCGTAAACGATTTGTTAAGAGAACAGCATCAATAACTGTTCGTTCGTTGGATTTGAAAAAGAATGGAGGGTGCAGCGTATTTTTTGATGCACCCTCGCATATAAAATTAGTAAATAGATAATGAAAAAAATTTTGTTGTTAGGCTCTGGTGAATTAGGTAAAGAGTTTGTAATAGCCGCTCAACGTAAAGGACAATATGTGATAGCTTGCGATTCGTATGCCGGAGCACCGGCCATGCAGGTCGCCGATGAATGCGAAGTGTTCAGCATGCTCGACGGAGATGCTTTGGAGCGCGCAGTACGTAAGCACAATCCGGATATCATTGTGCCGGAAATCGAGGCTATCCGCACGGAACGTTTATACGATTTCGAGAAAGAAGGCATTCAGGTGGTACCCAGTGCACGAGCCGTGAACTATACGATGAACCGTAAGGCCATCCGCGATTTGGCTGCACAGGAATTGGGATTGAAGACTGCCAAGTATTATTATGCCAAATCGTTGGAAGAGTTGAAAACTGCTGCCGAAAAGATTGGCTTCCCTTGTGTGGTTAAACCCTTGATGTCTTCTTCGGGCAAGGGGCAATCGCTGGTCAAGAGTGCCGACGAACTGGAACATGCCTGGGAGTATGGTTGCAGCGGAAGCCGCGGAGATATAAAGGAACTGATCATCGAGGAATTTATCCACTTCGATAGCGAAATTACGCTGTTGACCGTCACTCAGAAGAATGGTCCTACCTTGTTCTGTCCTCCCATCGGACATGTGCAGAAAGGCGGAGACTATCGTGAAAGTTTCCAGCCGGCTTACATCGATCCGGCACATTTGAAGGAGGCACAGGAAATGGCTGAAAAGGTGACCAGAGCTTTGACCGGTTACGGTATATGGGGAGTGGAATTCTTCTTGAGTCATGAAAATGGTGTGTATTTCTCGGAATTGTCTCCGCGTCCTCATGACACAGGCATGGTTACACTGGCCGGTACTCAAAACCTGAACGAGTTCGAACTGCACCTGCGTGCTGTTTTGGGTTTGCCCATTCCTGGCATCAAACTGGAGCGTATGGGTGCTAGTGCAGTTATCCTTTCGCCGATAGCCAGCCAGGAGCAGCCTAATTATAGAGGACTGGAAGAAGTCACAAAAGAAGAGGATACCTATTTGCGGATTTTCGGAAAGCCTACTACACGCGTCAATCGCCGTATGGGAGTCGTATTGTGCTATGCGCCTCTTGGCAGCGATCTGGATGCTTTGCGTGACAAGACAAAGAGCATTGCAGCCAGGGTAGAGGTTTATTAATTGCCGCTCCATCCTGAATAAGCTAAAAAGCCTTGAAAAGGGTTTTGTTATCAGCATGTCGGCAACAGGAAAGTGTGTCAGATTAAGGAACCGCTTTCCTTTAGGCACGTATTACACGGAATTTTGCGGATGATTATTCTTCTTCTTTCTCTGCGTTCCTCCGTGTAATCCGTGCCTAAAAAATATAAAAATGTCAGCTACTTTTGGTTTTGACACCTCCTCTTTTTCTGTATGTGTGAAAAGAGTCGTATGGCCTGAATTTGGCTGGGCTGACTGGCCCGATTTTTTCCCAGTTAGGAAAAAATATTTTCCCAGTTAGGAAAATAATTTTCTCTAGTTAGGAAAAAAATATTGGCTAACTGGAAAGAATCTCTCTTTGGGGCGGCATGGAGATACGGCTTTATCCCATCATATCCAATGTTAACTGATGTTGCAGTTCTTGCATTAAAATGTCCTTTTTCTACCTTTAATCATTCAAAAAAGTATTTTTTGTCCAAAAAATCCTATTGGGAAGAACAACCACATGCAATTTGTTCGTAAATTTGTGACGAAGTTAATTACGATAATAAAAAAAAGCTTATGTCACAGATTGTCGGACATATCTCGCAGGTGATTGGACCTGTTGTAGACGTCTATTTTGAAGGTACAGAGACTGAACTGGTGCTGCCAAGCATTCATGACGCATTGGAGATCAAGCGTCCGCATGGGAAACGACTGATAGTCGAAGTACAGCAACATATTGGTGAGAATACAGTACGAACTGTAGCCATGGACAGTACGGATGGCTTGCAACGTGGTATGAACGTATACCCGTTGGGAGGCCCGATTACCATGCCGGTAGGCGACCAGATTAAGGGCCGTCTGATGAATGTGGTGGGTGACTCTATCGATGGTATGAAGGAATTGGACCGTACGGGAGCTTATCCTATTCATCGTGAACCGCCCAAGTTTGAAGACTTGACAACTGTTCAGGAAGTTCTCTATACAGGTATTAAGGTGATCGACTTGCTCGAACCTTACAGTAAAGGTGGTAAGATCGGTCTGTTTGGTGGTGCCGGTGTAGGAAAGACGGTGCTCATCCAGGAGCTGATCAACAACATCGCCAAGAAACAGCACGGTTTCTCCGTGTTTGCCGGAGTAGGTGAGCGTACCCGTGAAGGTAACGACTTGCTGAGGGAAATGATCGAATCCGGTGTTATCCGCTATGGTGAAGAATTCAAGAAGAGTATGGAAGAAGGCAACTGGGACTTGTCCAAGGTCGATTATAATGAAGTGGCCAAGTCGCAGGTTTCGCTGATATTCGGTCAGATGAATGAACCCCCTGGAGCACGTCAGTCCGTAGCTCTGTCAGGACTTACGGTAGCTGAATCTTTCCGCGACCGTGGCGCTGAAACAAACGGACCGCGCGATATCCTGTTCTTTATCGACAATATCTTCCGTTTCACCCAGGCTGGTTCCGAAGTATCGGCTTTGTTGGGACGTATGCCTTCGGCTGTAGGATACCAACCGACACTGGCTACGGAAATGGGTGCCATGCAGGAACGTATCACGTCTACACGCAACGGCTCTATTACTTCCGTACAGGCTGTATATGTGCCGGCCGACGACTTGACCGACCCTGCACCTGCTACAACCTTTACCCACTTGGATGCAACAACCGTACTTAGCCGTAAGATTACGGAATTGGGCATTTATCCTGCCGTAGATCCGTTGGAGTCTACTTCGCGTATTCTTGATCCGCACATTGTAGGTCAGGAACACTACGACGTGGCACAGCGTGTGAAGCAGATTCTGCAGCGCAACAAGGAATTGCAGGATATCATCTCCATCCTTGGTATGGAAGAGTTGTCGGATGCCGACCGCACGCTGGTGAACCGTGCCCGTCGCGTACAGCGTTTCCTTTCGCAGCCATTTGCTGTGGCCGAACAGTTTACCGGCGTTCCCGGTACGATGGTTTCTATCGAAGACACGATTAAGGGCTTCAAGATGATTCTTGACGGCGAAGTGGACTATTTGCCGGAACCGGCTTTCCTGAATGTCGGAACCATTGAAGAAGCAATCGAGAAAGGCAAGAAACTGTTGGAACAGGCTAAGAGATAACGGAAATGAAGAATTTGCATTTAAATATTGTTTCGCCCGAGAAGGAAATCTTTGACGGAGAAGTAGACAGCGTTACATTGCCGGGTGCGATAGGGTCGTTTACCATATTGCCGCAACATGCACCCATCGTTTCGTCACTGAAGGCCGGATTGGTCTCCTACGTGACGAAAGATGGTAAAGAGCATTCGCAGGAGATTCATGGAGGCTTTATCGAAATGAGCAATGACACCGTTTCCGTTTGCATCGAGTAAAAAAGATGCCGGATTAAGATAGTAAAAAAAGAGAGAGGACTTAAATCAAAATACAGGAAAAAGTGAGCATTAGTATAACTAAACGTAATTATTTGTTACAATCGGCTTTACTGACATTGCTGATTGGTGTGTGTGGAGGCGGAATCTATTTTTCTTTCTTTCCTCATCACTATTTTGGAGGCTATCCCATTATTCCTGTATTCTTTTTTGTCTTCGGAGTGTTTACTATCAGCATGACGGAAATGTGCCGCAAGCACTCTCCCAAGTGGATGTTGCAGATCTACTTGCTGCTGAAAGTGATGCGGATGCTGTTTGCCATCATTGTGATGGCTATTTATTGCGTTGCTGTCCGTGAGGAAATCCGGGCTTTTTTGCTGACGTTTATTGCAAATTATCTGATTTATTTGATATATGATTCATGGTTCTTCTTCACGTTCGAAATGAACCGTAAAGCGAAAAAAAGTAAGAAAGATGAAACGAAAGCATAATACGTGGTTCGTAATAATCCTGTTGATGGGATTCCTCTTTTCGGAAACGGTGTATGCCGACACTGTGGCTGCGGTGACTCCCGCCAGTCAGATGGCGGCCGACACGACTGTCGTACAAAAGAGCGAATCTGCAGCAAAGGAACAGGAAGAAGGTACAGTTGATGTGAAAGAAATTGTTTTCGGACACATCGGCGATGCCTATGAGTGGCACATTACTACGTGGGGAAAAACTCATGTCACTGTCCCTCTGCCTATTATTGTCTACAGCCAGACAACGGGATGGCATGTGTTCTCATCGGCCCGGCTCGAAGAGAATAACGGGTCATACGAAGGCCTTTCCATTGCCCCCGAAGGCAGCCGTTACGAAGGGAAGCTCGTAGAGTATGATGCCCAGGGCAATGAAGTACGCCCGTGGGATTTCTCGATTACCAAAGTAGCCTTTGCACTGATATTCAATAGCCTGCTGCTGATGATTATCATTCTGAGCGTGGCACGCTGGTATAAGAAACACCCGCAGGACAGTGAGGCTCCCGGAGGTTTTGTCGGCTTTATGGAGATGTTTATCATGATGGTCAACGATGATGTTATCAAGAGTTGTGTGGGACCCAAATATCATAAGTTTGCTCCCTATTTGCTCACAGCTTTCTTCTTTATATTCATCAACAACCTCATGGGGCTGGTTCCTTTCTTCCCGGGTGGTGCCAATGTGACGGGCAACATAGCCGTTACGATGGTGTTGGCCGTATGTACCTTTATTGCGGTCAACCTGTTCGGCAACAAGGCATACTGGAAAGACATATTCTGGCCCGATGTTCCCTGGTGGCTGAAGGTACCTTTCCCGATGATGCCCCTGATTGAGTTTTTCGGTGTGTTTACCAAGCCGTTTGCCTTGATGATCCGTCTTTTTGCCAATATGCTGGCCGGACACATGGCCATGCTGGTACTGACAAGTCTGATATTCATATCGGCCAGCATGGGACCTGTACTGAACGGTTCGTTGACGTTTGCTTCGGTGCTGTTCAACATCTTTATGAATGCGTTGGAGCTGCTGGTAGCCTTTATCCAGGCTTATGTGTTTACCATGCTGTCGGCCGTGTTCATCGGATTGGCGCAGGCGGAACATGAAGAAAAGAAAGAGATAAAAACAGAAAAAGAAATACGAGAATTGAATAACTAAAAAAATAACCATTTAAAAATTTAGAAAACTATGTTACTATCAGTATTATTACAAGCCGCTGCGGCAGGTGTGGGAGTCAGCAAATTAGGTGCAGCATTAGGTGCTGGTATTGCTGTAATTGGTGCCGGTCTTGGTATTGGTAAAATTGGTAGCTCCGCTATGGAAGCCATTGGTCGCCAGCCCGAGGCATCAGGAGATATCCGTATGAACATGATTATTGCTGCCGCTCTGATTGAAGGTGTGGCTCTGTTGGCAGTCGTTGTGTGTCTGTTGGTATTCTTCCTGTAATGACCGGAGGGTACCTCCTGTTTCAATTGATAATTCTTAATTTGTAAGTTGCCGGGTTAACAGGTGCGTAAGTTCTTCCGTTATGGTGTTGAAACATCGAAGGACTGACAAGCTTATGAATCCGGAAACCGAGAAACTAAATAGTTAGAAATATGTCATTGTTATTACCCGATAGTGGTCTGCTGTTCTGGATGCTTCTTTCGTTCGGCATTGTGTTTGTAGTGTTGGCGAAGTATGGCTTTCCGGTGATAACCAAGATGGTTGAAGGCCGTAAGACATACATCGACCAGTCTATGGCAGTAGCACGCGAGGCGAACGCTCAGCTTTCGAAACTGAAAGAAGAAAGTGAGCAACTGGTGGCTGCCGCCAATAAGGAACAAGGACGCATCCTTCGGGAAGCGATGCACGAGCGCGACAAAATCATTGTCGAAGCCCGTAAACAAGCAGAAGTCGCTGCGCAGAAGGAACTGGACGAGGTAAGAAGACAGATACAGCTTGAAAAAGAAGAAGCCATACGCGATATCCGCCGTCAGGTGGCCATGCTTTCTGTAGATATTGCAGAGAAGGTTATCCGCAAGAATCTGGATGATAAAGACGAACAGATGGGCATGATCGACCGTATGCTGGATGAAATTTTGGCTGCTTCGAGAAATAAACAGAATTAATGTTGAATTGTAATTCCTGATGAAAGGAATGCTTTCTTCGGAACTTCCGACTTATATCAGGAATTGCGATTCTGTAGTTGAATTTAGATAAGATGGATATAGGAATTGTTTCAGTGCGGTATGCCAAAGCACTTATGAAATACGCTCAGGATACGAAAACGGAAGATTCGGTCTACGCATGTGTACGTATGCTCGAACACAGTTTTCAGAATCATGCGGATTTACATGCTGCGTTGGATAATCCCATTTTGACGATACGTGAGAAGTATTCGCTTATCAGTACGGCTGCTGCCGGAGATGCTCCAGTAAGTCATGAATTCAGCCGTTTTATAACACTGGTGCTGAAGAATGGCCGTGAAAGCATGCTCCGATACATCTGTTTGGCCTTTTTGGATTTATACCGGAAGAGCAAACACATTGGAGTGGCCAAGTTGATAACTGCTGTACCTGTAACTAAGGAAGAGGAAGAACGTATCAGAAACAGTGCCTCTACCTTGTTGCATGCCCGCATGGAGTTGCAGACCGAGGTAGATCCGTCAGTTTTGGGTGGATTTATCTTTGACGTTAACAATTTCCGTCTGGACGCGAGCATTGCGACCCAGTTGAAGAAAGTGAAAGAGCAGTTCATTGATAAGAATAGAAGAATCGTTTAATTGCGACTGGTGTTTGACTGACGATAATGCCGGTCTTTTTAAAAAGGAATAAAATGTTGTCTGAAAATATAAAAGTAAGCGAAGTTTCCGATATCCTCCGCAAGCAACTGGAAGGCATTGATACCCGGGTGCAGCTGGACGAGGTTGGTACGGTGTTGCAGGTCAGCGATGGCGTGGCACGTATCTACGGTCTGCGCAATGCCGAAGCCAACGAGTTGCTGGAGTTCGACAACGGTGTCAAGGCTATCGTGATGAACTTGGAAGAGGACAACGTGGGTGCCGTTTTGCTGGGTCCTACCGATAAGATAAAGGAAGGATTCATCGTGAAACGTACAAAGCGTATTGCCTCTATTATGGTAGGAGAGGGAATGTTAGGACGTGTGATAGACCCGTTGGGTGTTGCGCTCGATGGCAAAGGACCGATTGGAGGTGAACTTTGCGAAATGCCGTTGGAGCGTAAGGCGCCGGGAGTTATTTTCCGTCAGCCGGTAAATCAGCCTTTGCAGACTGGTCTGAAGGCGGTGGATGCCATGATTCCTATCGGCCGCGGACAGCGTGAGCTGATCATTGGCGACCGTCAGACAGGTAAAACTGCCATTGCCATTGATACCATCATCAACCAGCGTGCCAATTACGAAGCCGGCGATCCGGTATATTGTATTTATGTAGCCATCGGCCAGAAAGGTTCGACTGTAGCCTCTATTGTCAACACCTTGCGTCAGCACGGAGCCATGGACTACACCATTGTGGTAGCCGCTACGGCTGGCGATCCTGCAGCCATGCAGTACTACGCCCCCTTTGCCGGTGCTGCTATCGGCGAGTATTTCCGCGATACCGGCCGTCATGCCTTGGTTGTTTATGACGACCTTTCCAAACAGGCGGTTGCCTATCGTGAGGTATCATTGATTTTGCGTCGTCCTTCCGGACGTGAGGCCTATCCGGGTGATATTTTCTACCTGCATTCACGTTTGTTGGAACGTGCGGCACGAATCATCAATCAGCAGGAAGTAGCATGCCAGATGAACGACTTGCCCGACAGTCTGCGCGGAAAAGTAAAAGGCGGCGGTTCACTGACAGCCTTGCCTATCATTGAAACGCAGGCCGGCGACGTATCGGCATATATCCCGACCAATGTGATATCTATCACCGACGGACAGATTTTCCTCGATACCAATCTGTTCAATCAGGGCAACCGTCCGGCTATTGATGTCGGTATTTCGGTGAGCCGTGTCGGTGGTAATGCACAGATCAAGGCGATGAAGAAAGTGGCCGGTACGTTGAAGATCGACCAGGCTCAGTATCGCGAACTCGAAGCATTTACCAAGTTCAGTGGCGATATGGACCCCGTTACCGCGCTGACTATCGATAAGGGACAGAAGAATACCCGTTTGCTGGTACAGCCTCAGTACAGCCCGATGCCTGTCGAAAAGCAGGTGGCTATTCTGTATTGCGGTACACACGGATTGCTGAAAGATGTGCCTCTGGACAAAGTGAAGGAGTTTGAGCGCAGTTTCCTTGAACAGCTCGAAATGAATCACCGGAACGATGTTCTCGATGTACTGAAGACAGGTGTCATCAATGACGAAGTAACTCAGAAGATCGAAGAGACGGCAGCAATGGTCGCAAAAATGTTCAGCTGACCGTAATAAGTTCAACATTCAAAACATCAAGAAATGGCTTCACTGAAAGAGGTAAAAAATAGAATAAGTTCGGTCAAAAGTACCCGCCAGATTACTTCGGCTATGAAGATGGTGGCTTCGGCCAAACTTCATAAAGCGCAGGGACGGATAGAGAATATGCTGCCTTATCAGCGGAAACTGAATGAGATTCTGACTAATTTTTTAAGCACAGATGTCTCGTTCGAATCGCTCTATACAGAAGTGCGCCCTGTAGCTCGGGTTGCCATTGTGGTATTTTCGTCCAATACTTCGCTGTGTGGTGCTTTCAACTCCAACGTCGTTAAGATGTTGGAACACCGGCTGGAGGAATACCAGGCATTGGGCAAGGAGAATATCCTGATTTACCCAGTAGGGAAGAAGGTGGAAGAAGCCGTAAAGAAGTTGGGATATGTACCACAAGGCACGTATCAGCCCATGTGCGACCGTCCTTCGTATGCCGATGCTTCGCAACTGGCGGCAACGCTGATGGAGCAGTTCATCCAGAAGGAGGTCGATCAGGTAGAACTGGTGTACCATCACTTCAAGTCGACCGGATCTCAGGTCTTGATGTACGAGAACTATCTGCCCATTGATCTGGAGAAAATCCGACAGGAAGCGGGGGGCGACAAGGTGAAGGAGAACCGGTTCAACAACGACTATATCGTAGAGCCTTCGGTTGCCGAACTGGTAACCGACCTGTTGCCTAAGGTTTTAAGTCAGAAGATTTACACCGTTCTGCTCGACTCCAATGCTTCCGAACACGCGGCACGTATGTTGGCCATGCAGGCCGCAACAGACAATGCCAACGAGTTGATACAAGACCTGACGAAGCAGTATAACAAAAGCCGTCAACAGGCCATTACGAACGAGTTGCTGGACATCATTGGCGGTAGCTTGAAGTAAAAAAGGCCGAAGGTTGAAGGAAACAGAAAAATAAATCGGGTGGGGATGTTCCGAATGAGACGTCTCCACCCGATTTTTTCTACGGGTTGCTATGTTGTGTCTGTAGGTGCGAAGTTCATTGAAAACCGTGTCATTGGGGAGATGGCGTCAGCTTCGTATATTGACAATTCTTATACTCTTATAAAGACGCAGTAAAGAGTTCTTTTCTGATACCTTAAACCCTCTTCGGTTACTTCATTACATTCTCGACCCAACTCTGAACAGCATTACGGCTGATGCCGTTCAGCAGCTTGCCATTTTGCCAAAGCAAATCAGGATAGGCCTTCCTCAGCTCCTTTACGCTGTTGTTTATTCCGCTTCCTCCGGATGTGGCAAAGGGTATCAGTGTTTTGCTTTTCAATGAGTGGCTTTCGATAAAGGTATTGATGATTCGCGGCGCTTGATTCCACCAAATAGGATAGCCGATGAAGATGACATCATACTTGCTGACATCCGTCGGCGTTTCTTTCAACGCCGGGCGGGCTTTCGGGTTGTTCATCTCTACAGAACTGCGCGACTGCTTGTTGTTCCAGTCAAGGTCGTCGGAGGTGTAAGCTTGTTGGGGAACAATCTCATGCAGTGTGCCGCCGGTGACATCCGCAATTGTGCGGGCTGCGTTGGCAGTGGTGCCGGTAGCAGAGAAATACACCACCAATGTTTTTCTTTCAGTTTGCATACGTTTTCCTCCTTTGTTTTGGGCGCAAGCGACAAGGCTCAGAGTCATGATCGCCGCCAATGCTAAGATAATTTTCCTCATAACTTGATTGTTTTTGAAATAATATTGTAGTATCACTTGATTTTTTGATTTTACAGTGTATGTAGAATGCAAATCATCCAGTCTTCGACATTTCTTTTCATTCTATCACCTTCTTTTTCTTTCAGTTCTCTTCTCGTTTTTTATCTGATACAAAAGTACGTCAAGTGAAGCGTAGATTTTGTAATCGTAAGTGGGGGAAAGGTACCTTTTTTACGGAATTTGGTGTCTGTATTAGGCTTTGGGGTTAATATATTTATTGCAGCTTTCTTTGAGAATCGTATTAATGAAGATTTGCGGAAATATCAATTTTGCCAATTTTAACTGGGGAGTGAACGGAGATCATTGGAAATGATGAACACGGGTATCTTCCGGAATATGTACTTACAAAAACAATAGCGGCTGCAACTATTTCGTAGTGACAGTCGCTATTATTGTATGTAGAGACGTTAGTTCTTTTAGTTTATTGAATATTTATGAGGATCATTGTAGTTCGATATCTGATGTTGATTGAGGAGTTCCAGCAGGAGGTATAGGCTGATTGTTTCGTCTTATTCTATTTAGCCAATTCGCACCTTGTTGTTGTATCTGAGCATCCAAATTGTCAACCCTATCCTCTGTCAGATCAGACCGTAGAATTTTGAAGGTATTGAACATTTTTAAACCTATATATTCTTCATTAATCATCTCTATTACCTTTGTTCTATTCCATAATGGATGATAGAATATTGAACAGATTCCATTCCTATTAATCCAATAATACTGCTCTTCTGTTTGCGCTTCAAGATTGAATTTCTTTGCACATTCATGTACAATGTGATTCCAATCCTGAAGCTCCTCATAATTAGCGCGCGTATTCGTGTCAAATCCGAAATCATAATTTTCATCTAACATTAAACGCAATATACCCACTCCGAGTCGCCAATCAAGCACATGATGAAATCCTCTGTTATTGTATGTTAAGAGGCACTTCTGACATGCGGTCAAACAGTTGCATCTATGCTCTTGGGAGATTAGGGATTGCATAAAACTCTTGTCTTTGGGCGTTTTTGTTACATCAAAAGAATCGAAATCGATGGTACGCCTAATCAGTTCTTCTAATTTTCCGTCTTGATATAAGTAGCTTACAATGCCAGCACCATTAGGTAACGCATCACTCAGATATAGCGTAGGATATGCAAAATTCTCATTAATTTTTTCGCATATTTCTATTTCATCGGGTTGGACATCAAGTTTGTCTGCCAACGCTCGTTGTAATAAGAAAGCGGCTGAATAGAATGCGGCTCTGATAGCAGATTTATTACCAGTTTCTAATGACAAATCAAGGACAGCAGGATATGATTTCAGTTCCAATTTAATCATTTCTGTGACTTTCTTCGATCCCAATGCAATGTCGATTGTATTTTGACCTTGTCCTTTTCTTACTATCTCTTCTTTGCCATTTACATTGATTTTGTCATAGAACATAAAGTTCGCAGTATTGCCATTAGGCTGTCCCAGTAGGTTTGCAGAATAAGCACCTGTATAGAATCTGTTATTATTGCTATTCACATGCCATACGGTAGGATCTTCATTTAATCCCATTTCATACATCGAAATGTCCACATTGCAGACCGTTTTCTTGTTAGATCCTGTCATCGAAGAGCTATTGTCTCGCGCAAAGATCTGGCTTTGAGTAAAACTACTTCCTTTGTCATTGTTCTCTACGGGAGTACCTGTATTTCCCACTATATCTAAAGAGCGATAGGCTTGAGGAATCACAATAAGACGTTGATTATCTTTCAAGTTTATTTGATTGGCTGGAGTATCATGTGGAGCCTCTGTGATCTCTATTATGTTATTATCATTCTCACCTATGTTCTTGATGTACGATAGTATATATCTATCAGACAACGCATCTCCATTAGGATTGTAGAAGTTAATATTATTTTGAGCATTAGCTTCTTCCATAATTGGAATTGTTAATCCCTCAACTCTATACTTACCCTTGTCCTTCGTCTTTTCTGACCCAGGTGCAAACTCAGTAATTGCAATCTCACTGGAACGGTCAATACTCTTTACCCTATTAAATACACTATCATAGCCATGGTAAAAGTTGCGCACATCAGAAGGCATTCCATACATAGGCAGGAATCCGGCTTCAGACAAATAAGAAGCTAATCCCATGTCAGGATTAGTTGCTTTGTGAACGGCATTATCAATCTGGCTAATCATATCATTCGATATCCAGTTTATAATATCCTTTATATCATTTTGAATTTGACCATTTGTGTTGAATTGGTCAAAGTATCGATGTACTATCGCAATAACAGCTACCTCGTTATTTGTCAGCCAGTTTTGTAATGTTGCCTTATTGGTATTATTCCATTCACTTATTCGTCCAAATTCACCTGCTGTATCTTGAAGGTCATATTGATAGCGAAGTCCTATGAAAGCCTGATGGAGTATTTCTTTCACGACAACACGTTTCATTATAGCTTTTTTCATTCGCATTTGGCCATCAGAGTCTCGATATGGAGCCAAAGACAATGTCGGAGTTGCGGGTATTCCACCTACCATTTCGTCGGTAGCTTTTTCATAATAGTACACATCATGACTCCTTCCGCGGCAGAACGTGAATGCGGTAGAATACGCTTGACCACGACGACCACCACGACCGACACGCTGTTGGTAATTGTAACGTGTCGGTGGCATGTTACCTTGGAATATGGCTTGCAAGCTACCAATATCAACACCGACCTCCATGGTAGTAGTAACACAAAGCATATCAATAGGCATTGTCATTTCTTTACCACGTTTTGTTGGGTCATCGTCATTTATCAGGATTAGATCCTTGAATTCCCGTAAACGTGCTTGGATATCATCAGTCTGTCCTGATAATTCTTCTGTATGAAGCCTTCTTGGTGCTTTTTTCTCTTTTAAAATGTCAAATGAGATATAATGATTGTGCAAAGAATCGGTATCAATTGTAATACGAGGATCTAATGTTGTCATGCAGCATGTATTGGTGCAGAAACCGAATCCCATATTGGGATGCACTCGACCACATCTAGGACATTTCAGATACCTGTCCTTTGTCATTTTGGTGAAATACAATTTTTCAAGTTCAAGAGAAAGAATTTCATTGTCAGTACAATTTATTTTCAAGTAAGCAACAAGAGCATTGCCCAATTGGTTTTCATCGATATTATTTTCAGTACAGAATTTTCCAATAGGGCGTTTTACAGAGGCTTTAAGATTTGCGTAATCTGTATAAGAATTTCCACCTTCTACGCTTGGATAGAGATAGTTGTCACCCATTACACGGATGAATGCGTCAACGAATTCATAAACATTGATATTTGCTGGCAATAGATTTCTTAACGCTTGATACTCTTGTGATCTTTCAATATCAGCTGACTGTGGTCCACTGATATAACCAATACCTGCATCTAATACGCTTACACCCATGTATTTGCCAAACGAGTTGGCAAATACTGCATTTTCAAGTTGATTCCTGATTTGTCGGGTGTATGCGCTATCAAAAAAGTGAGGATTGCTTACTAATGAAAAAGTATTGAAGTCGTAAGCTGTGCTCCAATGGTACAAACCTGGTGCATTATCTCTTCTGTACCACTGAAACTTGTAAGCCTCTCCTGCCGGATTAATACCTCTTTGCAGTAATTTTCTTACTAAAGTTCCATCAAAACTATTAGCATGTCTGCTGATGAGGTCGGATAAAGGAATATTATTTGGAGAGAATCTGGCTAAACCTGTGTAATTGTTAGTCGTAACTGCAATCATGATAGCATACATTATTGCAAGAATGTCTGGACGCAACCATCTAGCCATAACTTCTTCATTGATTGTGTCCCATTGTTCACCAGCTGCTAGTCTCTGTCTAACAAAATCAACAATATCATCAATGCCAACTTCATTGACACACTCAACAAATAGCATACGAATCATGTCTCGATATTGTTCCTTCTCAATACCCAGTGCCTGTTTGGCGGCATCTTCTCTGCTGTCGGAAAAACCAATAAGCTTTGCGGATTTATCATCTAATTGATACAATAATTCCTTGCTGAGGATCTGATTACTACGATCGATACCAGTTCGGAAACTACGAATAGGTGAATGTGTATATTTGCGTAAAGTATAATCCTGTAAACAATGCGGACAAGTACATGGAGCTGCATAAATTCTGGAAGCTCTTGTACTATCAATCTCTTGATCATTGTTATTCACAACTTGATAAAGGAATCCTTGAATGCCGTTTTCTTGAATAGTGGGGTAGAGTTCTCCTGTCTCAGGCGAAATGGATCTATCTTTTGGGATAAACCTCCCTGTTAAGGAATCCAAGTAACCTGGAACCCATTGAGCTTTGCCTAAATCATAAATATTGTTACCGGATGAAATTTCCACTACATGATTATTTGCCCCTGCTTGAGCATTTCCATTAGTCAATTGGATTTGTGTATCCAAATCTTTTGGCCAGAAAATCGCATACTCCAGATAGTTCTTATTCTGAACCATCGGTGTCGGATTGAAATTAGGTATTTGCTCCAGATTAGGGAAGTTTAATGTAAGTGAAATGCTACCGTTATCTTCCATTTTTCTATTCCCCCCTATAAACAGTTGACCACAATTTTCACAACGGAGCAGTTCAAGTACCTTTCTTGCTCCTACTTCCTTTGCATTGTAGCTGAGATTCTTTACAGGTGGAACTTCATCAGATAAAGAAGGGTTCAATTCACCCCATAGCCCTTCGATATACTTAAAGAACTTATGAAAACGGAATCTTGGCAATTTATGATTTCTGTAAAGAGTATCTATATAACCTCTAAAGATAAGGAATCCGCGATAAGCTTCCTTATTACCTTTAAATAAAGATTTAATTAGTTCAGATTGGGCAATCGGCCTTTTTGATCTATCTTTATTTGAAGGCAGGCAATTGAAAAAGTCATTAAAGATCTGCTCTTCATACTTTTCACAGAATTCTGCTATGGAATCACAATTGAATTTTTCCTTTATAAATCGTTTTACTTTATTCGTGCGTATATCTTCTACATTACTTGCATTATTTGTTTCGAGTTCAATCGCAATAAAGTTTTCATGATTAAACTCAGAAAACAGTGTATAATCAATAGTAATATTTTGTTCGCTTCCTGTGTAATTGGAACCAGCCTGAACATTGAATACCGTTTCTCTTTCAATGGTACTGTATATACCAAAGAATTCTTCCATGAATTTTTGTGTTGTAGTCTCATCCCCTAAAGAAGCGGATGAAGCAAGTATTTTGATCTGGGGATTCGGAATTTTGTTTCCATGACCGTCATCTACTACAGGTTCAAGACCAATGGCATTATACAACATACGCAACAGACAAGCCACCTCGCTACCCGCAGTTCCCCGGTACAGGTGGAGTTCATCGACAATGATGTGAAAAATTCTGTTCTTTTGGGCTTCTTCGCGCTGTTCCATAGGAAGGTCTTCTGCTGCCAGCCAACGTCTGGTATCTTCAAACATTTGGCTTTCTGCCCGTCGCATAAGCATAATGCTGAGCATCGAAGTATTGGTAATCATAATATCAGGTGCCCAATACTGCATATCCCAGCGGGTTATCATCTCGCTGGTAGTCAAATCTCCTCCAAGTCTCGGTTCAATGTACAGAGCATCTCTTTTATCCGGATGATTGTTTACGTAATTATTGATAAATTCAAAATTATCATGAATCTCTTTCAACTGTTCTGCTACTTCTTGTCTCTTTCTGTTAAAAGTATTCCGGTGATCAAGATCGTTGAGTAAATCATAACTTTTCGGAGCAATAGTCGCACCGTTGTACCTGCCGAAATAGATGCGGTTTCCATTCATCTTTTCTTGCATAAATTTACGTACATCATCACTGTCGAGTGCTTCCCTAAGACGTGCCATCTGATCCTCGACCAAGGCATTCATCGGATAGAGCACAAGGGCTCTGATGGCTGCAGGTCGCGGATCGCCTGACCGTTGATTAGGTGTATATCGTCTTATATTGGTTCGCCCTTCTACAACACCTTCATACCAATTGGTGTGTGAAGTGGCTTGTCCCCAATTATTGTTAATATACTCTTTGTATATATCTGCTAACAGCGGTAGCAGGAATGATTCTGTCTTTCCTGAACCTGTGCCTGAAGTGATGACTGTGTTTTTGTATTTAAGTGTTTTGCCATTTTCGTCTATTCCAGCAAATGCTTTCTCCAGCATTCCTATCTGATGGCCGTAAGGGATATACCTATCCATCAGGCCTTGCATCAATCCTTTTGAGATGAAGTCTTCGAAGAATTCTTTAGCGTGTTCTCTCCCGCCTAAAAAGTCGGAGAAGCGATTTATCAGGTCATCCATTGTAGATAACTTTGTAGCAGGGGCATATTCAGGAAGTACTTCTAAATAAGGTTCCTTGCTGAGGTTGTTGCCTAATGCTTCCATTCGTTCTTCATCCAGCCTTTCATTGCTGATTTTATACGCTGCTTTGAAATAACGTCTATAGTCTTCTTCTATCTTTTCAAAAGCTCCAATTGGATCTTGTGAAAACAAATGTTCAAATTTCTTCATAGTAACTTATATAATTTGAATATCTTCTTTATGAAATTGCGATAAGTCAGGCAATTTAATTACTTCATCGGTCAAAGTGAAAACGGATTCAAACGTTAGTCCGCCATTTTTTGTATATCCAATCGATGCCCCTTTTGGTTCAAACTTCCATCTGTTTTTGTTTTGGATGAGGAATGACATCGCCTCGTTAACGGTTCTTGTATCTAATCTGTAAAATTTCCCTTGACAATTTAAGTATATTTTATGTTTATGGGCTACAGCCAAAATATCATCGGCGCCCTTACGGTTTTTTAATATCATATACGTCTCCAGACATCTACGCCCATTAAATTGGGATTTATAGAGTTCCATTCTATGTGTAGTTTGGACAGCATCTCTTACAAGATTACTGTGGTTATTGCTCATCTTTGAGGCAAGTATGTTGCATCTATCTTGATCATGAAGCTTATACTGATTCATTAATGTGTAGTATGTATTACCAGGAGTTCCGCACACAAATACTTTTTGGGTTTCAGGCAACCCTAAATTCATTAAGTACAAAGCTCTGTCAACATAATTAGGTAGCAGCAATGTAGCTGGAAGATAGACAGAATAATCTTTTTGTTTAATTACCATAGGTGCATTCATCTCATGGTGGCAAATGATTGATGCCCACGGTAACATACCTTGCTCAATTTTGGCAAACTTATTATTTGCTTTTTCAATGTACCAGGTTTTATGTGTGCCAGTGCTTCTCATTGACCTTATTCTTGGTATAGCAACAGTTGTGGCTGGTTCGAGTTGAGAAATAAAATTGGACGAACCAACGTTAAATTGGAATTTAGAGTAGATATCGTTATATGAATATGAAGGTATTATATTGAGTAACGACAAAGCAAAATCGTGGTTATCAAGCACATCACACTGCTGTCCAGACTCTTTGCTAAACTCACTTGGAGAGAAATTGGGGCCAAGAAGTATAATTGGTGGCAACAGTTTTTCTTCATCTTTTTGGCTCTTATTCTTGATACAAAACATGTTTACCTGATGTCCGTCACAATACTTAATCAGATCTGCAACAAATGCCCGTGTGTAACAACCTCCCAACATCAGTAATTGAGATCCTTGGGTCTGATACAGTGAAAATGGCACTCGCATAAATGAAGGTACTATAGCTTGACATTTGCCGGTAGAATAGTCAATGTGTAACAAACCTGCCTTACTGAGAATTCTCTTTGTATTACTTATGAATTCTTTTTGTTGTATATTAATGTTCAAACGGGTTGCTGCATAGCTAATACACTTTCTGAACTTTGCATGTGCTATTTCAGAGTACTTTGAATCGTAACAACATGCGGCGAGCAAATTTGTGAAATATAGGTCATCCGAAATAGAGTTGAAATCTTCTTTGTTGATTTGAAACAAGCCTCTGACATTTGCTGATTGATATTTGATATCAACATGATTGCCATAGTAAGTATGGTCATTTTCTGTCTTAGTGCCGAATTGGTCAAATCTGTATGCATATGACGGATCGTAAATTATACTTTGACCGCAGACATCTATACTGTAACAATAATTTGTGTTACCATTGTGCTCAAGACGGATATCCATGTAAGCAATTTCAGAACTTCCGATAGGCATTTCCTTGATATTCAAAATAATTCTATTATCTATCACTTTATAAGTAAATATGTCTTCCCTATCGCCCCCATTAAGATTCATAAAGACTTTTATGTCTTCAGGATTATAAATAGTTGGAATTTCAAAGTAAGGAAGTGCATTAATGAAATAGCAGCCATTGCTCTTCTTAATGCCTCCCTTCATAATTATGGTTGATGACTCTTGCCGTTCTGAGTTAGTAGCTACGTTTTGATAGTATTGGCCATTCAACTTATTCTCTGTATAGAAGATAGTCCAGTTCTCTCCAAACAAATCTCTTGTATCTTCATTGGGCCATTGCACCAGCGTGTTCCTATTATCTATACACCATTGGTTAAAAACAGACTCAGAACCATTACGGACAGCTATGATATAAGATTTTGCAGGTTTAATCGTTCTAGTTTGAATAAATAAGCTATCATCATACTCATAAAAAAAGATTACATTTTCAGTAGGCAATGGTGTGATATGATAACAGTTTTTCTTTAAAGCATAATCCTTCAGTTCTATTTCTTCTGACTGGTTTTGCAATTTTACAAATGATGTATTATAACCAGCCAGTGTTCCTGATTTCCCTTCATTTATGCAGAAACCACCTTCATTCACATATTGCTGTACAGTAGTGAGTAAGACGATTGAGTTCGTTTGTTCTTCATCATCTGGAATATATACACCCAATGCAAACTCACCGTTTACTATAGTTTCTTTGTAATCTTTCGTCTCCTTCCGTTGAGCTAAATTGCTTTCATAAACATCAATATCAAAATCGTCTATTACGGACTGAATCTTACGGGCTGATATTCCTTTATAATCGTTTGACGAGTAACAACTTAACAAGATATTTTTTAGTTCCTCATTAGCTTTAATATCTTTTAGAGAATTTATTATAAGGCCAATGATATCAACGAATGATTTTGAGTCAACTAATTTCCAGATACTCGACTTATATATGGCATCTTGTATTTTGTTACGTGTAGATGCAGAAAGCGGTAGATGATATAAGATTCTTCCAGCATAGTCTCCATATTCTGAATTAGAATGGTCATATACACTGGCATCTTTGTCAAACCTATTGTCAAATAGGTTTATCTTCTCCCATAATTCAGGAATGAAAGTTCTCGATTTAGGAGAAATATTTTCTCCGACATTATTCCATTCTTGCGTTTTGCCATTATCGAATTTCAAGATAACATAGATTATTATGGCAAAGAATGGCATGCTATGCACTGATGGTTTTTTACCTTCTGATACACGAATTCTTATACAACCTTCGTTATCTTCGTATTTATCAAAGTATTTTATATCCTTTGAATAAATATGGTTTGCAACTGCAAGCACATCTAAACGCCTATTGCTCTTCAGACAGAAAATACTAGAATAATATTTGCAATCAAAATGACCGCAAACATTATTTCCATTTGGGTCATTTGTTGTGCAAATATATCTATTGTAATGAGCGCAGAAATTCTCTACACTTGAAATAAACTCGTTCTGATAATCATCTGCCTCAATACCTTTGCTTTTACCAATTTCTTCCAAGAGTTGTTTGTCTATGTGGAGTAAAATCTCGCTCTTTCCTTTCTTAAAAAAGTGTTCAATCAGACCATTATTCCAAAGGAAGTACTCATAATAATTTTTATAAAAGAAACTGTCCATATCTAATTTAATTTAAATAATATTCCATTCAATGAAGTCTGGATATGTATCAGCAAGTTGCTTAAGCATTTTTCCAATCTTCGAATTCGTATCAGACAACGTTATTACCAATGTGTCTATCGGTCGTGTCAATGGCATAAGCGCCCATAATAGTACATTCCGTTTCTTAGCCACTTCCGGATCAAAACATAATTCATCTTCAGTAGGCTTGTATATATTTAATTTATATTGAATAAGTTCATCAAAGTTGGCACATACAACACACCATCCCTCAAGCCCTCTGCATGAATCATATTGAAACACACGGCATTGATCTTTTGTCGGGTAGGTAGTTCTATTCCTGTTGTTAATGCCATCAAATATAGGTATGCCAGCCAGGGCGTATGTTTCTGCTTTAGAAAAGGATTTATTACCTTTATCATCTGTTTTAACCAAAGTTGGAGGTTCAAGGATAAGTATGTCGTAATTCTCACAGTTGTTCCTCTCGCAATTAGTTTTGAGCATGTCGTATGTTGATTTCATGAATTTTGAGTAGATTTTAATCTCTCCACCTGGCAATTCATCATTTGGCTTGACTTTCCAATCAAGATTGGCTAAACGCGCAAAAGCATTAACAAATGATACAAGATTGGTTTTCTGTCTTCGTTCCAATTCCATAGCTTTCGGTTTATGTACAAGAGACTTCTCAACCCCTTTCTCCCAAATTTGACGGTTACCTGCTCTCATGAATTGATCCACGCCATCAGCAACCACCAATCTGTTTGCACCATAAATCTTGAAAAGTATTTTTTTCTCTAAATCTGAGAAGTCTTGCGCTTCGTCTATCAGGATATAGTCCCAATCGATTGTGTTTTCTGCCATGTCCTTCAGAGCATCAATATCTTCTTTCTCGCATGTTTTTACTATAAAATCATAAAGTTGTTCTAATGCAAGATTATAGTCATTGTCATAGGTTATTTTCAGTGGGTTCAGGTGATTGACATCAACGCCAATCTCTTTCATCAATGTTTGGAAGAAAGAATGTATAGTCTTGATTGATACTGTACGTCCGTCAACTTTCGATGGCATTGGGGTATAGTCGATCAAACGTTTGATGTCACTCACCAAGGCGTTGTTGTAAGTAAGAATCAAGCAACGTTTTGCATAATTTTCATTCGCAAGAAGAAATGCTAATTGCAGTAACTGAACAGTTTTCCCTGTCCCTGCTCTTCCAGTGACAATAGTAAGCTTATTGCCAACGTCTGACAAAAGCTTTTCAACTTCTGTATTTTTTTGACTTAACAATTCGAATTTTTGTTTGGTCAAACCTTGTGGCTTTCTCTCTACTGTAAACAGGTCAACAATAGACTTATACTCCTTTGCACCATCATTAAAGCTATCCAAACAGTATCTTGACATCTCGGTTTTGATAACATTGGCTTGTTGGAGAATTACGTTAACAAGATCTCTGAATTTGAATCCTCTGTGCAATGCGTTGTCAATTGTGCAGCCTCTCATGTATGACAAATCTGTCTTTGACAATCCATTGAACCAAAGTACATCGCAAATAAACGGTTTGATATTCAATTGGTCATTTAGATGGTTGAATAATGAAAACTTCGCTTCACAACATTGTTGGGAGGCATTATGAGGAATATCGGAATAATAGACTATATAATCTGTGCCTTCACGTTTTACGCAATTTGCAGAGTGCGATTTAAGTTCTATGTTACAAATGAAACTTTTAATGTCCAACTCTTTTACTACGCTGTAATTCTTGGTATTGATGTTCTTTAGGGTTAGATTTTCTATAAATCCCATAACAAGTATATCTATGTCATTCCGTTTCTGGCCGAAAATACGTATGCTTGTCATGATATATATTGTACCCTTCGCATTAGGATATTGAGCTAAATCCTCTTGGAGTTTGTTCTTCAATTGGTTTGCGGCTTCATCCTCTTGTGAAAGAAGGGTAGTATCTTTAGCAAAACTCTTAATGTGGATATTTATCATATTGTATTTATTTTGTGACTAATCAAGAATTACAAAACAGTTATAATATCTATCAGTCTTTTTTAATAATAAATTAGCATGATATTATTTAATCAATATTACTCTTATTATTGGAAGTTCACTGTTTTAACGCTACAGATTCTACAAAGAATAACTCAAATCTTCTTGTGCCTCTTTCAAACTATTTCCAATGCCATAATGAGTACCTTTTTTCACTACATAAAATCGGTATTCACTATCTATGCTATTAGAGCCAGTTATCTCCCGATACACGTCGAGGATGGGGGCAATAACAATCCAATAATCGTCGTGCTGCTCAATCACTTTATACAAATTGTCCTTGACATACATGTATCCGCTGTCCTTCCAAATTAGATGGGGCAGGTCGGCCGGAAGCTCTGTTCTTACATTCGAAGCGTTTGCCTGATTTTCATCCATCATTATCTTTCCTCCTACAATCAAGTTGTCGGGGAGTTCTTGAATGCGGGTGGACCTGATATCTATATTTCCGCCAACGATCAATTTGTCAGGAAGTTCTGTCAGGCCAGACTCACTCAAGTCCAGATCTCCATTGACGACCAGACCATCAGGCAAAGATTTCAGATTCTTACAATTGGATAAATATATATTTCTGCCAATGCGGATATTTTTCGGCAACGTTTCTATGTAGCTGCAATATGCTTCCAAATCATTTCCTATGATGATGTTTTCCGGCAATTGACGTATGGCTGTCTTTGCTATATTCAGATTGCCATAAACGGACTTAATGTCGGGAAGTGATTCAAGATTCTTACAACCCTCCAGGAATAAATCTCCTGCAAAGGCCGTACAGGTATCTGGAATTTTCTTTATATGGGGACAATCTATCAATACTAATTCTTTCCAGCAAGATGAATGGACGGGTAAAGTATCTATCTCTGACTGGAATAGATATATTTGCTCCAGTTGAAGCGATTCCGGCAAACGGACTATGTTGGGGCATTGCTGTATGGAAAGATATTTGATGTCCAGATCCTCAGGTAATGATTTAAGTGAAAAGCAACCTTTTAAAGTCAGTCCATATAGTTTGAGTTGAGATGGCAAACTATCTGTAACATCACCATTCAGGGTAACACACTCCATACCATTGTCAAGCATTTTACTTGAAACGCCGGCTATACTGTATAAATCTTCTTTCGTTATCATCATTCACTATTTGGTTAACACATCATTTTCCTGCTATAATTTCCCGAATCTTCTCTTTTATTTTGCTTTCTGTTGAATTTGGCGGTAAGTAGTCGGCCAACTTGATATATACGGTATTGATCACATCCTTAATGCGATTTTCTGCTTCTTCAATTTGAGGCTTAAGTCCCCAGTAATCTATAATCAGTTCGTTGATATTAGGCCAGTCAACCCTCGTTATCTCGCCTGGTGTGTAGAACAGTGACAAGGGAACATTTATGTCGGCGGTTGTATATTCTACTTTAATTGTAGCGGTATTGTTCAAACATAAGGATCCGCCATTGACCGCCATACAGATTTGCTTCGTTTTGCAGTCTTTTACAAACAATCTGAACCACCTGTAGGAAACGGAGAAACTGCCAGTACCCTCTGTTTCGGCTTCAAACGTGTATTCTCCTCCAAGGACTTTCGCTGTGACAAGACCCGGAGTTGCGACGCTTAAAGATAGTTTGTAAGCGTCCGAGTACTTTGCATGTTTCTTATATCCTGCAAATAATGCCTTTATTGCGGTGCTAAGAGATTTTTTGGTTGCTCTTATGGTAATAGTGTCATTCATAATACAATGTGAAATGTGTATAAAGGATTAACGGTACTATTTCTGTGCGTACTTCATATACATATTTTCGACCTTTTTCCTCATTTCTTCTCTGAGGTATTCAGGTTCGAGGCTCTGTTTGCCTAATAAATAGGCACATATACAAAGTTCTTGCAATATTCGTAATATTTTTTAGAATTTGCAAACAAGTTTGGTGAAATTTTGTCAACAAATTGGGATGTGTGCTTAAGGCTCAAGTTTCGCATTTGCGAAACTTGAGTAACTAACCTTAATTTAGTTATCGTCGGATGGGTTGTCACTTCCAACCGTTCTTGCATCATCAAACATTTTTTTCATCGTTGGATTGCCGCGTGTAAGTCTTTTGATCGAAAGGGCTTCAGTGTCATTGTTGGCAAGTCTGAGATAATTTGCAGAGCTCATAAGATCTTCTTTCATTTTTTGAAGAGATATGATCGCTTTGTCAATATCTTCAATCGCTTTGTTGAACTTTGCGCTTGCATGTTGGTAGTGGTAGCCGAATTTGTCCCTGAAGTCATTCAACTTGTTTTCAAAATTAGTTACATCCACCGATTGCTGGCGGGCTATAATCAGCTCCTTTTGATATTCGATGCTCTTTTTTGAGGCCTGGGTCAGTAGGGATATCAGTGGCATAAAGAATTGTGGACGAATGACAAACATTTTGGGATAGCGGTAGGACACATCCACGATACCCTCATTGTACAGGTCGTTGTCGGGCTCCAACAGCGAAACAAGAATAGCGTATTCGCATCCTTTGTCTCTCCGGTCTTTATCCAGTTTGGCGAAAAAATCTTCATTCTTGTGTTTAGTGGCAGTTTCGTCCATCTCATTCTTCATTTCGAACATCATTGAGATATATTCAATATTGTCGATATAATCGCGGAAAATGAAATCTCCTTTACTTCCATGGCTGGCATCGTTGTCCTTATCAAAGTATGCATTGGGGTACATACTTGTACGCACACGATTGAATTCATTACTGCAATGAACCTCAAGCGATTCACCTATCATCTTTGTCGATAGTTTCGCTTTCAGGTCTTTATAGTAGTCAACGAGTTCTTGCTTTTGCTTGAGTTGACGCTCATAGTCTTCTTTAATGCTGGCTTCTCGGATGGTGGCTTCCTTTTGTTTCAAATCAATTTGACTCCTCAACTCAATTAAAGAATTTTCTTTTGTTTGAATGAGGTCTTTTACTTTATTGCGCTCTTCAAGAATGGCAACCTGTATGTTGCTTTCGTTTTGTTTAATAATCGATTTCAATCGTACAATTTCTTCATTGGTTTTTGCACGTTCTGTTTCCAATTCCAGTTGCTTAGCTTGATTGAAGCTGTCTAAGCGGGCTTGAAGTTTAACGATCTCGTTTTCTTTTTTCGATAATTCGATTTCTTTTGAATTTAATTGTTCCTGATATTTCTGACTGATTTTCATCGAATCCGCTTCTTGCTGGATTTTGTTTTGTTTCATTATCTCTTTGAGGCGAGATTCAACTTCAGCATCAAATTCCAGTGTTTTCACTTGGCTAACAATGGAAGCATAGTCTGCTTCATCTACGGAAAATACACTTCCGCAATTGGGGCATTTCAGTTCTTTCATACGCATTATAAATTTAAAATTTAGAATTTGATTTATTTTTAGTGCAAAGTTATCTTTAAACTGTGCAGATTTTCTGCATAAATGAAAAAAATATCAGACTTTCCATTCATTAAATAACGATTTTTTGTGAACAGCATTAGTCAAGAGTCCCTCTTGGGCATCCCTAAACTCCCTCTTTCCCTCCCTAAACTCCCTCTTTACGATCGTAAAGTGCCTCTTTCGGTGTAGGAATATAGGCTTTTTTATTTATCTTTACCCCCAATTGAAAATACGCATACGGTCATGGAGCAGAATCAGGAATTGGCATTGGCATGGGAGTTTATAGAAAATACCGGTACTCATCTTTTTCTTACAGGAAAGGCGGGTACGGGGAAGACGACGTTTTTAAGGAAACTGAAGGAAGACAGCCCGAAGCGGATGATCGTGCTGGCTCCTACGGGGATAGCCGCCATCAATGCCGGAGGGGTGACCATCCATTCCTTTTTCCAGCTTCCGTTTGCACCTTACGTGCCCGAAACGTCTTTCAATGCCGACGGAAAGGCTTCGTACCGTTTTCGCTTTGGGAAAGAAAAGCTGAACATCATGCGCAGCATCGACTTGCTGGTGATTGATGAAATCAGTATGGTACGTGCCGACTTGCTGGATGCCATTGACAATGTGCTGCGCCGTTTTCGCGACCGGACAAAACCGTTTGGTGGCGTACAGCTGCTGATGATAGGCGACTTGCAACAGTTGTCGCCGGTGGTGAAAGAGGACGAATGGCAACTGCTGGGCAAGTTCTATGACACGCCTTACTTCTTTTCGAGCCATGCGCTGAAACAGACCGAATATTGCACCATCGAATTGCAGAAAGTATACCGTCAGAGCGACGGAGATTTTCTGGAACTGCTGAATCGCATTCGCGAGAACCGTTGCGACAAGACTGTGCTCGATGCGTTGAACCGTCGGTATATTCCCGATTTTCATCCGCGGAAAGAGGACGGGTACATCCGGCTGGTGACCCATAACTATCAGGCACAGCGCATCAATGAGCACGAGCTGGAGCAACTGCCCGGGAGGGTATATACTTATCGTGCTACCATCGATGGCAAGTTTCCCGAATATTCTTATCCTACCGACGAACTGCTGGAGCTGAAAAAGAATGCCCAGATCATGTTTGTGAAGAACGATACGTCGGGCGAACACCGTTATTACAACGGTATGATCGGCGAAGTGACGGATATTTCGCAGCAGGGCATTGTTGTGCGTACGCTGGAGAATCCGCAACCTTTTGTATTGCAGGAAGAAGAATGGGCCAATGCGAAATATGTGCTCGACGAAGAGACAAAAGAGATCACCGAGGACATTGAAGGAACCTTCAAGCAATATCCTGTAAAGCTGGCATGGGCCATCACGATTCATAAGAGTCAGGGGTTGACTTTCGACCGTGCGGTGATTGATGCCAGTGCATCGTTTGCCCATGGACAGGCTTATGTGGCTTTGAGTCGTTGCCGCACGCTGGAAGGCGTGGTGCTGAGTGCTCCGTTGTCGGAACGGGCCATTATCAATGACGAGGCGGTAGAAGCCTTTACATTGAAAGCCCGTGACAGTCGTCCGGATGCGATGCGGGTACATACGCTGCAACAGGCTTATTTCCTGGAACTGCTGACGGGGTTGTTCGACTTCTTCCCGCTGGAGCAAAGCTTGCGCAAGTATGTGCGTCTGATAGACGAGCACTTGTATAAACTTTATCCCAAACAGCTTGCTTCCTATAAAGAGGTGGTGGAGCAGGTACATGAAAAAGTGGTGATGGTGGGGCAGAAGTTTAAGCAGCAGTACACGCGTCTGGTAGGTGCCTCTGCCGATTATATGACGGACCAGCATCTGCAGGAACGCATTCATCAGGCTGCCTTGTACTTTGGTGAGCAGCTTCAGCCGCTGGAGGAACTTCGGAAGAACCTGATACTGCAATCGGACAACAAAGAACTGAAGAAAAAACTGCGCGATGCAGCAGATGAACTGGTGGAAGGTATATTGCAAAAAACAGGATTGCTGAAGTTTGTCGTTCAGGAGGGTTTTCATACAGCACCGTATCTGAAGCAGAAAGCACTGTTGTCCATCACAGACCTTCAACAGGCAGCCGGCAAGCAGGCGGCTAAAGGCAGGCAGAAGGCAGCTGCCGGAGGCGGAAAAGCCGATGTGCCTGCCGATATTCTTCATCCGGAACTATATAACCGCCTGGTGGCATGGCGCAATGCCGAAGCGGGCAAGCAGGGGATGCCGGTATATACGGTGCTGCAGCAGAAAGCAATATTGGGAATCAGCAACCTGCTGCCTACTGATGAAGCCTCGTTGCTGTGCATTCCGTACATGGGCAAGAAAGGGGTTGAAAAGCACGGAGATGCTATTCTGGAGATGGTGAAGGCTTATCGGAGAGAACAGGGAATGCCCGATGATGCGCTTTCGTTAGATTAAGCCTACAGCGTGATGGATGGCGTTTGTCTGCTCTTTTTCGTGCAGATATAGTTGGAAATATTCATTCCAGTTTTTTCCGGTTTCGAACTTCAGCAAGTCATTGAAATAGGCTGCTGACAGTTTCAGGGTGGCGGCGCAGGTGGCCGGAGGAGGGACCTGTATCTTATCCGGATGACAGCCTTCGGTGTAGCGGTCAATCCATCTTTCGGTTTTGCAGACGATGGCTTTGTTCTGGTTGTCGCGGGTGATGAACTGACGTTCGTAATAGCGTGTGCAATATTCAAGCATCAACTCGATGTGGTACGATAGGATGACACTGCTATGAACGTCGGCCGGATAGCGCAGCTCGTTTTCGAGGTTTCTGAGGCAGCATACGATTTGTTCGGTTTCGCGTTGGGACAAGTGCAGGGCCTCGCTCTTGGCGTAGTCGAAGAACGAGTATTTTTTGATTCGTTTGCTCAGTGATGTGTCGAACTGGTCGGGCTGAAAAACGAGCAGATAACCTTTCGAGGGAAGCGAGTGTTCCTTGTCCATGCGGAAGGTCTGTTCGGGAGGCAAAAATATCATAGTGGCATACGAGTAGTCGCAGCTTCCTTTTCCGCAACAGCAATGGTTCTTTTCGCATTTCTCAGCCAGAATGATGGCATATACTCCAAACTTTATGCTTGTTTGCTGCATGCAGGAGTCCGACAGATTGATAATGCTTATTTCGGGATGCAAGGTCCGGCTTCCCAGGCATAGGTTACACTCATATATGTTTTTTAGCTTCAGCATGTGTCATTCTGTTGTCATATCTGCCGGCAAAAATAGTGACTTATGGCTGTATCCGGATAAACATTATTACGGATTCTGTTATCTTTGTTACGGTTGCAGAGGAGCTGATTGGGTCCGTAAATGCGAGCAATCCATGCCTAAGTATAACGGAAAGTCTGTCCCGCTAATTTTTGATACCCCCGCTTCTGTAATTTTGGTACTGAAATCAGTAAATAGTTTGTTGCGCTGACAGATTTTTCTTCCTTATTTTGCAAGGTGTTTTTCCGGTTGTTTGTGCATTGGAGGGAGGAGATAACAGATCTGTCTGATGCTGGTCGGATGGAAAAACGAATGTATCATAATCATTAAAATATAGAAGCAATGGCAAAAAAAGTGTTGATTTTATCATCCAGTCCTCGTCGGAGAGGAAATTCGGATACGCTTTGTGATGAGTTTATGCGTGGAGCCATCGAAGGCGGTAACGAGGTTGAAAAGGTGTTCTTGCGCGACAAGAATATTCACCCTTGTCTGGGATGCAGCGTGTGCAGTTACGAAAAGAAACCCTGCCCGCAGAAAGACGATGCGGTTGAAGTGATTCAGAAAATGCTGGAAGCCGACGTGATTGTAATGGGCACTCCTGTCTATTTTTATGCGATGAGTGCGCAGATGAAGACGCTGATAGACCGTTGTTGCGGTCCGTATACCGAAATGAAGAACAAAGAATTCTACTTTATCGCTACCGCGGCCGAAGACTATCCTTCGATTATGGAACGCATCGTTGACAGTTTCAGCGGATTTCTCGACTGTTTGGAAAATCCGATGCTGAAAGGTACCGTGTTCTGTGGCGGGGTATGGCATCCGGGTGAGATAAAAGCAAAACCCGAAGCCATGCGCAACGCTTACGAGATGGGACTTCGGGTATCGCTTGATTGAGCAGTGTCGGCAGAGGGTCAGTAAGGAGAGTTTCGTCCTTGCTGCACTTCTATACGGAAGCCGAACGAACCGTCCTGCGATTTCAGTTCGAAAGCACCTTTAAAATTATTTTTTTCCCAGGGAAGGGCAGAAGGATTGAATACCTTTCGTCCTTCCTTGTTGTATTCGCCGTAGGTGTTGATACGCATGCCGTTCTTCAGTTTAAAGCTGCCCATTTGCAGGTTGTCCATCAGGCTGCCTACAGAGTTCAGACCAAAAGGATTGAGATAGAAGGACGAACCGCTGCTGAACATGTTGCTAAGCCCCGACGAGTAGGTGACGTCCGGATTGAGCCGGAATAGCTGGCTGTAGTCTTTGCTTGCATTGGGAATGACAATCTTGAAAGACTTGCTCAGGTCGGGAGTCGGCATTTTGATCAGGCTGTTCATATCTATCAGGAAGCCTCCGTAGTTTCGGGTTCCGTCGGGTAGAAGTTGCTCTTCAGCAGGGGGAATGTTGCCTGTCTCCTGGCGCAACGTATCGGTTGCCACTTCGTTTTGGGCAAAGGCCATGCTGCTGTACAAGGCAATGATCGTGAATAGAAATAAAAAACGTTTCATTTTATCTACACATTTTGTCTGCTTCAAAGATAATGCTTTTCTGCCGACCCTTTCGCGTGTCTTAAGACTATTTATCTGTTTTTTCAATATTGCGTGAAAGATGACTTAGCGACATTTCTATTGGGTAATCAGTTTATACCCGATGCCGCGTACATTGATGATACGTATGTTTTTGTCCTTGGCCAGTTTGTGGCGCAGTTTGGTGATGAAGACGTGCAGGCTTCGTTGGTTGAAGAAGGAGTCATCGCCCCAGAGGTCGAGGAGGATGTCGCGCATGTTCACCACACAGTTGCGGTTCTGGCAGAGGCGGCGCAGTATTTCGGTCTCACGGTGCGACAGTTCCTGTTGGCCGCCTTCATGAAGGAGGAGTTGACGTCGGATGTCGAGCTGGTAACTGCCAATCGGGTAGAGGGAGGGGGCTTCCACTTCGGCTGTTGTGTAGGTACAGGCACGGCCCATCAGTGCCTTGATGCGTATGATGAGTTCCTGCATGCCGAATGGTTTCTTCAGGTAGTCGTTGGCACCCAGTTCGAAGCCTTCGACAACGTCGTTTACGGCCGAGCGGGCAGTGAGGAAAATGACAGGCGTACGGCGGTCGCTTTGCCGGATGCGGCGTACCATTTCGAAACCGTCCATGCGGGGCATCATGATGTCGGCTACCACTATGTCGGGATGAAGTTCGAAAAAGAGGCGCAGGCCTTCTTCCCCATCTACAGCGGTATGGATAAGGAAGCCCTGACCTTCGAGGGTGTCCTTGATGATCATGGCAAGGGTCTGTTCGTCTTCGACGAGGAGGACGGATATAGAACTATCGAGCCTCACCCCCGGCCCCTCTCCCTGAGAGAGGGGGGAGGGGGTGTGTTTACTATCTTTGGTTATCATTTTTATTGTTTCTGTTTTTTGTATTAATCAAAAGTTGGATAATATTCATTATATATATTTATTATCAGATACATCCATTTCCTTCCCTCTCTCTGGGAGAGGGGTCGGGGGTGAGGCCTTGCCTGCCCTCAATCTCACTTTAAACTCACTTCCTTTCCCCGGTTCGCTTTTCACTTCCACCGTACCGCCATGCTTCTCTACCATTGTCTTCACATAGAACAGACCGAGGCCGTAGCCTTTCACTTCGTGCAGGTTGCCGGTGGGTACACGGTAGAACTTGTCGAACACATGGGGCAGGCGGTCGCGGGCAATGCCGATGCCGTGGTCGCTGACACAGATTTCTGTATATACTTGTCCGTTTGTGGCTGTATGATTGCTGCAACGGACGGTAATGTCAGCCTGGTTGCGTGAATACTTCACGGCATTGTCCAGCAGATTGCTCACGATGTTAGACAGATGGGTACGGTCAGCAGGTACGGTCAGGTCTTCGGGAACGATGTCAAGCGTGATGTGGACAGGCTTGCCGGCTTTCAGCTTATGCTGTTCGACGAGGGAGGGCAGGAGGGTAGCTAAGTGTACTTCTTCCCAATGGAGGCGGAAGGTCTTGCGTCGTTCCATCGACATGGAAAGTATCTGCTCTACCAGCCCGCCGAGGCGTTGCAACTGCTCCTGGCAGATGCGCAGGTAACGTTCGCGCTTGTTGGGGTCGTCAGCTTGGTGGAAGTTGAGTAAGGCATCGATGGCGGCATAGGCCACGGCAATGGGTGTCTTCAGTTCGTGGGTGATGTTGTTGGTAAAGTCGCTTTTCATTTCCTCCAGCGTCTTCTGCCGCAGGATGGTGTGGATGAGGTACCAGAAGGAGAAGCCGAGGATGAGGAGGATGACCAGCGAAGTTATCAGTATGCCTGCCATCTGCCGCAACACGAGGCCGCCCAACGGTTCGGTGGTAAGACGATAGACGTCGTGTTCCGAAGAGGAGAAGGCGTATTGGTAGCTGACGGCATTGGGACCGGGCACATAGCCGGGAGTGCCGCCCGTAGCCAGGGTGTCGGTATAGACCCAGCGGTCTTGGGCGTCGTAGCCAGAGTACAGGTATTGCAGGCGGTAGCGTATGGGGATATTCATCTCATGCAAGCGGGCGTTGAGCAGGCTGTCGTATACACTGAAATCGGGACTTCTCAATATGTCGAGCCCCGAGTGCAGTCCGCGTTGCAGGTAAATGGCCATGCCGGTCATGGTGCGTTGGTTGCGCAGCAGCATGTCAAGCCCTTCCTTTGCATGAAGCATGGCGTCGGGGCGCACGGTATCTGTCTCTATCCGCTGTAGCGTATCGTTACGGGCGGTGAAGCCCTCTATCACAGTGTCAGATACCTGATGCAGCACGGTGCTGCTCCGCACAAACTGCTTGCCCTCGTCGTCAAAACCAGTGGAGATGGAGACTTCGCCATGCTCTCTGTTCCTTTCCTGTAGGCGTTCGATACGCACCAGCATCTCGTTGTAGTCGCTGATGCGCATGGCTTCCGTGATGTTGCGTTCCAGGTCGGTGCGCATGGTGCGGTAGAGGCCCGTCAGCCAGTAGGCCTGATAGGCAAAGATGCCCGTCAGCGAGAGGATGACGAGCAGGGCGATGTATTTCGAGGGCAGTTTCATGGGGATAAAGATACGCACTTCCTTTTTATCTCCCGATGTCTGGTAAGACTAAATAACACTTCTTTTTCGGTAGGCCGGTGGCTGGATTTCTTCTTATATTCGGTTGTATGTATTAATTTTGTTGCCCGAATTAAAATTGCTGAATATATGAAACATATTATTGATGTAGATACCTGGGTCCGTCGTGACAACTATCGTTTCTTTGAGACCTTTGTCAGTTCGTGGTATGCTGTGGCTACCGAAATCGACTGTACCGAAGCCCGTGCGGCAGCCAAACGCCGGGGGCAGTCGTTCTTTCTCTATTACCTGTATGCTGTGGTACGTGCTGCCAACGAAGTAGATGAGTTGCGTTACCGCATCGACAAGCAGAAGCAGGTTGTCTTTCACGACCGTGTGGACATCATTACACCGATTGCTGTGCCCGGCCGTACCTTCTTCACCCTGCGTATTCCTTATCACGAAAGTTTTTCCGATTTCTATGCCGAAGCCCATCAACTGATTACCAATATCCCGCCCGACGGTGACCCCTATGGTGCCGAGAAGACGCTGATGGCCCAGGGCGACTACGACGTGGTGCATCTGAGTGCCGTGCCCGGCATGTATTTCACATCCGTTACTTATACGCTGGCCGAAGCGGGCAATGCCTGCAACTACCCTTTGATGACTGCCGGCAAGGCCGTCATCCGCGAAGGCCGGTTGGTGATGCCGTTGTCCATTTATGTGAACCATGCTTTTGTCGATGGCTCTCACCTTTCGCTGTTCTTCCAGAAGATAGAGCAGTATCTGAAGGAGATTGCGGAGGAAGTGTGATTTTTTGTTCCCTATAGTTTGGACGAATTACCGTATTTGCGTATTTTTGGAATGAGAATTGAACATTTTCAAGATTACTTTTGAACATTTCAGTGGTAGGTTTTAAAGTTTTTATATAATGGAATATCTTAGGAAACAATATAATACGCTGAAGGAACGTATTGAAGAGCCTCGCAAATTCATACAGGTAATTGCCGGACCGAGACAAGTCGGAAAGTCAACATTGGTCAGTCAGGTACTCAGACAGATAGAGTTGGCCTATATGATGGAAGTGGCTGATGGGGTAGATTCCAAAGATACGGATTGGATAAGGCGGGTGTGGGAGTCTGCCCGCACAACCATGCAGCTTCGCAAGGAAAAAGTGTTTCTGCTGGTTATCGACGAAATTCAGAAGATTGACAACTGGAGTGATGCCGTTAAAAGAGAATGGGATGAGGATACCCGGATGGGGTTGAATTTGAAGGTGGTGCTTCTGGGCAGTTCGCGTCTGTTGTTGAAGAAAGGCCTTACAGAGTCCTTGGCGGGGAGATACGAATTGATAAGGTTAGGGCATTGGAGTTATTTGGAAATGCAGGAAGCATTCGGTTTTACATTGGATGAGTATATTTACTTTGGAGGCTATCCCGGTCCGGCCCATTTGATAAAAGACGAGCGGCGCTGGAAGAAATATGTGAAGGATTCGCTTGTGGCTCCCGCTATCGAGAAGGATGTTATCATGACTTCCAATATCTATAAACCTGCATTGATGAAGCGGCTTTTTGAATTGGGATGTGGATATTCTGCAGAGGTTCTGTCGTTGACCAAACTGATCGGGCAGTTGCAGGATGCCGGTAATGTGACGACGTTGGCCGGGTATTTGGAAATCTTGAATCAATGCTCTTTACTGGCCGCTTTGCAGAAGTATGCCAAGGATGATGCTCGTAAATATAACTCGATTCCCAAATATCAGGTATATAACAATGCCTTGATGACAGCTTATAAGGGACGAACTTTTGAAAAGGATCGAATTGACCCGAGGGTTTGGGGCCGATGGGTGGAAAGTGCGGTCGGGGCTTATCTGCTGAGTATGGCCGAGGAATTGGAATATCAGTTGTATTATTGGCGTGAAGGAACCGATGAAGTGGATTTTGTTATCGTGAACGGAGGAGAATGCATTGCCATTGAAGTAAAAAGCGGCCGCAGAGGAATGAACAGTGGACTTCCCAAGTTTGTAAAGGCTTTCCATCCGAAGCGTTCCTTTGTAGTGGGAACATCCGGTGTATCATTGGAGGATTTTCTGAAAAGTGATTTGGAAGAACTAATTCACTGGACGTAACCGGTTCGATAGGACTTTATCGTCTTTTACTATATCCGATAACACTTGATAAGACTTCATAAGCCTGAGATAACGCGGGCTTTATTTGTCTCTGTCTATCTTTGTGCCACCGAAAAGAACGGCAGAAGGATACAATCATCCCCGTTGATGGTAGGAATCATCCCGGTTGATTGGGGGAATCATCCCGGATGATTGTACTCTAAGGTCATGAGGAAGAAGGGCTGGGTGCAGGCATACACCGCTCCTTGTCTGCGACACTGGCGGCCGGACTTCGGAGTGATGTATCATGCAGTACAAAAATGAAGAAAAGAATGAAGAGACAAAACCTATTGGCATCGGCGGCCTGTCTGTTGCTGGCTCTGCCGCTCTCCGCCCAGGAGAATCTGGAAAAAGAAAACACACGTACGCTGTCGGCCGACAGCATCCTGACGGGCGATGCCCGCATGGACAGTCTTTACCGGCATTTGCCCGAGGTGATGGTGACCGGCGAACGCCCCGTCGTGAAGGCTTCGGCCGGTAAGCTGGAGTACGACCTGCCGCGGATGATCAAAGACCGCCCGGTGGATAACGTTTACGAAGCCTTGAAAGAATTGCCCGGCGTGATGGAGCAGGACGGTGCACTGACGTTGGGCATGCAGGCAGTCACCATCGTGCTGGACGGCAAGGTGACCAACATGAGCGGTGCGCAGCTGTACGCCTTGCTGAAATCGTTGCCTGCCGACCGCATCGAACGCGTCGAAGTGATGTACAACGCGCCTGCCCGCTATCAGGTACGCGGAGCGATGATCAACGTCCGCCTGCGCCACCGCATCGGCGACCCGGGCGTGATGCAGGGCGAAGTTTATGGAAAATACAATCAGGAGCATGAAGCCTCGTTCGAGGAACGTGCTTCCTTGTTATACAACGGGCATCGGTTCTCGGCCGACTTTCTTTACTCTCACACCCACGGCGAAAGCTTTAACACCACCGACAAGGAAGCCCGCCACTGGCAGCAGGCCGACGGTTCGACGCATCTCATCGATAACTACGAGGAGATGCGTGGCCGCAGCCATACTCACAGCTTCCGCTTAGGCACGGACTACACGCTGGCCGAAAACCATTCGCTGAGCTTTGTCTACAACGGTGCCTATGCGACGAGTCACACCCGGCAGAATTCTACGGGCACGCAGACAGCCGAAAGCCTGAGCGGACAGACCTCGTGGCTGCACAACGGCCGTCTGGACTATCAGACACCCATCGGACTGAAGGCAGGTGTGGAGTTTACGTGGTACAACGCACCGGGCAATCAGCTGCTGCACAGCCGCATGGGTGATGATGCCCTCGACTTCTATACCGAAGACGGACAGCGCATCAATGCCTGGAAGTTCTTTCTTGCGCAGGAACATCAGCTGAAGAACGGCTGGGGGCTGAACTACGGTGCAGTCTACACCACGAGCGTGGACCATTCATACCAGACGTATGAGAATGAAGAATTACAAATGAAGAATGAAGAATCAGTTTTGCCGAACGACGTCAAGTCACGCCGACGTGAGCAGACGCTCAATCTGTATGCTGGTTTCAGCAAATCCTTCGGACAGAAACTGATGACCGATTTCTCACTGGCCGTGGAGCGCTACAAGACACCCGTATGGGACGAGTGGGACGTCTATCCCGTCCTCAATCTGACTTATTTGCCTGCTGACGGACACATCCTCCAGCTCAACTTCAGCAGTGACAAGAGCTATCCCGGCTATTGGGCGGTGCAGGACGTCATCTCCTACCTGGGTGGCGGATACAGCGAGATACACGGTAACCCGTTGTTGAAGCCCGCCATTGACTATTCCACTTCGTTGACCTATGTCCTGAAGTCGAAGTACGTCTTCCGTGCCTGGTTCAACCATACCAAGGACCGTGCCGTGCAGACGCTCTACCAGTCGCCCGACGAGCTGCTGGAGCTGTACAAGTACCTGAACTTCGACTTCGAGCAGCAGGCCGGCCTCCAGGCCTCCGTCCCCTTCAAGGCGGGGCGTTGGCTCAACTCGCGCCTCACCCTCATCGGCCTGTGGATGCGGCAGAAGGACAGTGACTTCTACGACTTTCCCTTCGACCGCCATCGCCTGTTAGGCATCGCCGTACTGAACAACACTTTCACCCTGAGTCGCAAGCCCGACATTCGCCTGACCATCGATGGACGTCTGCAAGGGCGTGCCATACAGGGCATCTACGACATTCCCACGTGTGGCGACCTTTCGGCCACGCTGCGCTACACCTTCCTTGGCGGCAATGCCGTGCTTACTGCCTGGTGTCGTGACATCCTGCAGACCTCTATGCCTTGCCCGCAGATACGCTACGCCCGCCAGTGGGTGACAAACGAGTACTCTAGCTTCCGCAGCGTGGGCCTATCCTTTGCCTGGAAATTCGGTGGCTACAAGGAGAAGAAGCGCGAGGCGGTGGATACGTCGCGGTTCAGGTAAGGCTTGGTTCAGCTTTTCACGTCATTTCCCTGCTTAATGAACTTCTCTACCGACTCCATTCCGCCAGCCGATAGATCCACGCTGTATTCACGGCCATCGGTCGTGCGCAGAATGCACGATTTATGCTTGACATCCACTTTATAAATCTTTTGTCGATTGAGCAGCAGGTTTCGTCCGGCTCGGATGAAGTGCGCTTCGCCCAGCCGGGTCTCGATGGTGCCCAGGCGTTCCAGGACAATTTCCTCACCCATTGTCAGGATGACCTGCGAATAGTTGCCGTTGGCACGCACAAAGATAATGTCGTTCCTGCCGGTGAACAGCATACCGTTCAATGTTCGGAGAGGAACTTTGTCGGCAGAAGGCTTTGTCGGCTGGGAGGGGAGGGCATTGCGCTCGTCGCGTTCCTCGATGCGGCGGATGGCTTTGGCCAGTTCGGACACATCCACCGGCTTTAGTAGGTAGTCGGCTGCGGCAAAGCGGATGGCCTGGAGCAGGTACTCTGAGTTGTTGTAGGCCGTGGTGAAGATGATGTGCGGCAGGGGCATGGCTTCCTTTAGTTCGCGCAGCAGTTCAAGTGTGGTGTGTCCTTGAAGTTGGATGTCGAGGAAGAGGATGTCCGGCCGGTGACGTAGGATAGCCTTCAATGCCGAACTGTAGTCTTCACAACTCTCCACAATGCTGATTTCTGGATGGTAGTCTTCCAATTTGCGGATGAGCGACAGGCGGGGCAGTCGTTCGTCTTCGACGATGATAGCACGATAGTTTTTCATGTGCAAGTTCGGTTTAGAAATAGTTATAATGATAAGGAATGTATAGCTCGAAGCGCGTGCCGCAGGCATTCCCGTCCGCATCTTTCAGGTCGGTGACGGTCTGCACGATGTGTTCGGCGTTGCATTGGTTGTAGAGTTCGATTTGTTGCTCCATGATGCTCAGTCCCTGCTTGGTGGAAGTGGGCGAGAGGTTTGCCGCCGCTTCTCGTCCCACTCCGTCGTCGGTGACGGAGACGCAGACGCCTCCCGTCCGGGCTTTGACCTCAATGAGGATGTGTCCGCGTCCGGGCTTGTTGCGCAGGCCGTGTTTCACGGCGTTCTCGCAGTAAGTGTGCAGCATCATGTTGGGTACCTGGATGTGCAGGTTCACGTCGGGGTCGGTGTGGATGTCGTAGGCCAGGTTCTCGCCGTAACGCAGTTGCTCCAGGGTGAGGTAGAGGCGGGCGTACTCCAGCTCCTCGTCGAGGGAGCGCGAGGGCTTGTCCACATCCATCAGCAGGGTGTTGGTGAAGCGGGAGTAGAGTGCAAGGTACTTGTTGGCTTCCTCCACCGAATGGTTCATGATGAAGTATTCAATGCCTGCCAGCACGTTGGAGTTGAAGTGCGGGATGGACTTCAGCCGGATGGACTTCACCAGCAGGTTGTTCAGGCGGGTCTCGCGTTGCAGCTTGTGCATCTTTATGCGTTCCCGGCGTTTGTAATAGTGATAGGCCGATGCCCAGATGCCGCCGGCCAGCAGCAGTCCGATGAGTGCCCAGAACCACAGCCGTTGCCACAGGGCCGGGCGCAAGTATATGTCGATGTGTACGGGAGCCGAGGTCATGACGCCTATCTGAGCTTCTACTTCCAGCCGGTAGCGGCCGGGCAGGAGGTTGTTGAACTGCACTTCGCGTGCCGTCTGCGGTTGCGACCACTGGTCTTGGAGCCCCTTCAACCGGTAACGGTAGCAGACGTTGCCCGTGGCCGAGTGGGACACGGCAATGAAGGAGAAGCGCAGGTGACGCACGGGATAGGACAGTGTTACCTGCCGGGTGGGGACGGGCAAGAGTTGCCAGTCTACATTGTCGATCGAGGCTTCGGCCGAGACCACCTCCAACTGGGGCACGGCGTGTTGATACACAAGGTCGCGGGGATGGAACGAGACGGTTTGGCCTACGCACGGTACCCACACGGTGCCGTCGTCGGACTCGGCGATATGGGCAATGAGCGGCTCAATGCCGGTGAATCCGTTGTAGCGGTTGAAGAACATCGTCTGCAATAGTTGGTTTTCTGTGATGTACAGTCCGTTGACCACAGCCACGATGAGGTAGCCGTCGCGTGTCTGGCAAATGGAGCGAATGGGACTTCCGTAGTGCTGGAGCAGGATGGCTGAGTCGTTGCGCACGGTGTAAAGTTTCTCGCCCGAGGCCAGAAGTATCTCGCCTTGCAGGGTGGCGGTCATGGCAGTGCAAGGAATGCCCTCTTCTGGCTGGTGGATGGTCGTCTGTCCTTTCCCGTGAATCCGCACCGGACCGTAGGCAGTGCCCACGTACAGGTTGCCGTATCTGTCGGGGCTGGCGCAAAAGATGCCGCGCAGCCCTTTGTGCGTGGAGCGGATATGTCCCCGGGAATCGGTCACAAACAGCTCCTGCCGGGTGGCCACGAGCAGGCTGTCGCCGTGTGCGGAGAGGAAGCGGTAGTCGAGCATAGGCAAGTCGAGCCATTGCCTGCGATTGCCTTCGCAGGCCAGCACGCCTCCGCTGCCCAGCAGGTAGGCGGTGTGGCCGATGCGGGCGGCATAGGGGTGGAAGAAGTTGTCTTTGCTCCGTGGATATGCCAGCGGGCGCAGTTCCCGGGCCGTAGGGCCGCCCAGCAGTTTTCCATTGAGTGTGCCGACTGTCAGCAATCCCCCGGGGGCGGTGTCGATGGCGCGCAGGATGTCGTTGTGGTCGGTCAGCGTGTGGTTCATGAAGTTCAGTTGGAAGAAATTGTACACGCCCTGGTAGGTGGCGAGCCAGATGTTGCCTTCGCGGTCGATGAACATCTGCCGGATGAGGTTGATGCCGTCCACCAGGAGCTCCACCTTCCTCGTATCGGGGTTGAAACGGTACAGGCTGTGCGCGTCGTGCAGGTAGATGTTGCCCTTGCGGTCGGCGCAGGCCTCCACGCCGTAGTCGGGTGCCGTGAAGCGGAACGGTGCCACCCGCTGGGCCGAAGCCCCGTGGCAACGGTACACTCCGTCGGCGGCAAAGAGGTAGAGCGTGCTGTCCGTGCGGAGCAGCGCATAGCCTTGTGGTACGAGCAGGGCGGGCAAAGCGGTGCCGTCGGCCTTGAGGCGGTAGGTGCGTTCGGCGGTGGGGATGTAGAAGATACCGTCTGTCGTGTCGGCAAACACGCGGCGGCAGGCATCCATCTCGTCGAGCAGGGGCGAGCGCAGCACGGTTTCCGTCCCGTCGTCGGTGAAGCGGCAGATTTCACGCTCTTGTTCCTGTTCGTTTTCCAATAGCAGGTAGCCGGGCGGCAACGCGGACGAGTTGAAGTTGTTCAGCAGCAGTCCCCGGTCGTCCAGCGGACGGGTGTCCGTCTGCCCGTCTTTTCCGGCCAGGTGCCTGCGGCGGAAGCCCAAGGCGGTCACTCCGCGCGCGTCTTCGTGGAAGCCGACGATGTTTTCCGGCCTTCCCCCCTTCAGGTAGGGCACGAACTCGAAGCCGTCGTAGCGCACGAAGCCGGAGAGGGTGCCTATCCAGATGTACCCCTTCTTGTCCTGGTAGATGCACTCGGTGAGCATCTGCGGCAGGCCGTCAAGCGTGGTGTAGTGGCGGTAGGCGTATTTCGAGGTAACGGCTGTTGCCTCCTGCGCGGCAGTGCCAATGGCCGGCCATACCAGCAACCCCAGTGGCAGGAGCAGGCAGGCAAGTATGCGGCGTATGTGATCCATCTTCTGCATGTGTGGTAAATATAGCTGTCCGCAAATATAGCTTTTCCCAAGAACTAATCCAATGCCAAACGGGACAGAAAAGGATAAATACGCGTTCGTGTATGCCGTTCGCCCGTTCGTGTAAACGGCGGGGGTGTTCGTGTATAGGGGGTGTTCAACCTATTGCAGATTAGCCTCCTGACCTTTATCTTTGAAACAGCCGGAACAGGAACCGGGGCTCCTGTGAGCCTCGGCGGAGTAGCTAATCTCCCCGCAGGCAGACTGCTGATCTCCCCGCAGGCAGGCAGCCGATCTTCCCGCAGGCAGGCAACCAGTCTCCCCGCAAGGCTGTCCAGACAAGCCATTTGTTTAACCTATATAACAAGGAGGAACCGAATTATGAAGTACAAATTGATTCAGAAAGTGAACCCCAATCGCCGGGACGACCCGCCCCAGTGGTATGCCACCCCTATTACAGGCGAGTCGGAAGGTGCTGACGCTACCACCCGTGCTGCTACCGAAAACACCACCACCGCTCCCGTCGAACTGATGGCCGGGCTGGTGCACCTCTCCGAATACGCCATCAGCAAGCTGAGCAAGGGCGAACCGGTGCCCCTGGGCGAGATGGGCGACCTCCGTATCACCTTCCGCAGCAAGGGCGTGGCCGACATCAACGAGTTCAACCCCAATACCATGATTTATGAAGCCCGCCTGCGCTTCGTGCCGAAGAGGGCGTTCCGCAACGCCATCATCCAGCAGCTCACCTTCGAGAATGCCGGTGTGCTGGCCGATGGCATCGACTATGCCTCGCTGGCGGCCTACCGCAAGGCAAAGGGGCTACCCTCCGGCGGGGGCGAAGAAGAAGGCGGCGAGGAAGAATTCCCGTTGGGCTGACGCTTCCTGCCGTCCTCTTCGGACATCCGCTTCATGATTATACACTCACCCAAAAACTTGAATGTTATGAAAACGAATTTCTACTTCTGCCTCGCGATGCTGGCAGCATTGACGATGACAATGGCCTCTTGCAGCAAGGACGATGATAACGGGCCCACGCCTCAGAACTCTGTGGAAATCATTGCTGCCTGTGCACACTCTTGGAACGCGACGAGCCCGGGTAGCAAGTACTATACACACGAGATGTACCTCTTTGAGAAAGGAATCAATCCCTCCAATGAGTACATCACCGGATCTGGGGAAATGGGAACCGGTCGGGTCATCCGCCTGAATCTTTGCAATCTGACCGAAGAGGTGCATAAACTGGATAGAGATGATGATTGGCAAACGTATGACAGGATTGTCCCCGGCACTTACACTTGGGACGTCAGCGAGGATTCCGGACACTTGAATATTACCTATGCCCAACTCCGGGCTTACGAGAATAATAAACGGACAGATCTCTATAACGATTACGATGTAACGGCATGTACCGTCGAAGTAAAGCGTGGCCACTTGGGCCAGGAATACGAAATCACCGGAACGATGACCTTCACCGACGGAAATGAAGTGGCCTTCGCCTGGAAAGGAATCGTCACTCCTACGATGGTTGGAGGGCAGTAAGACTAAGAATGGATATAACTCAAAGGACTTATAAGCTTATGAAAACGAAACTATACTACGCAGCAATGCAGATGTTCGCGGCCATCCTGCTGATGACGGCCTGCGACAAGGATGACCAGCCCTCCATCGGCCAGATGCAACTCGCCACTCCGGTCGTCACCGTGAATGTGGATATGAACGCACAGACCATCACCGCCTCGTGGCAGGCGGTGGAGCATGCGGACAACTACCATTACAAGATTTCCGGCGACGAAACCCTGTACAAAACCGGGGAGACGCGCCTCGAACTCCAGCCGTACAGTAAATTCGAGGGAGGCAGCCACTCCATCACGGTGCAGGCGGTCAGCAACGCCCAGCCCGATTTGTTCAGCCCTTCGGAGTGGGGCAAGGCAGACTTCTCCGTGGAAAGCACGAAGCTGCAGGCGCCCGATGCGCTGAATGCCGATGTGAATAAGGAGAGCTGCACCGTGACCGTCTCGTGGGCGCCCGTCGCGAATGCCGCTTCCTATCTCTACAAGATAGACGACGGGAAGGAAGTGCCCGTTTCCGAACCCGGAATCAGCTTCAGCCTCTTCGACTACGCTCCGGGCGAGCACAGCGTGAGCGTCAAGGCACTGGCTGAAGGCGATGCTCCGACCGGACGCAGCGCAAGCGTCAAGGCGGTGACAGCGGTGGCATCGTCCGACTGGAGCGAGGTGTACACCTTCACCATCACCGACGAGCCGCTGCCCGGCATGCTGGGCAACAAGCCGCTCGACCATGCACGCTTGGGCGACTTCTACCTCAACGACGGTTCCCTGCTGCGTGGCGACAGCGAGCTGAGCGCGGAACTGGCGGATGCCTGCATCGGCATCGTGTTCTACGCCGGAAGGCATGAGACCGACCAGTCCGACTATACCCGACCGCTCACCGCAGGCGGCCCCGTGCTGGACAGCACCGTCCACGGCTATGCCGTATCGCTGACGCATGTACCGACCCGACTTCATGATTTCTATAAACCGGAAGATGAGCCCTACATTAATGAATGGGCGACCTACACCCGGTGGTGTAACGCATTAATACAAAGCGAGGCATTGATTATGGAAGCAGACAATAACACGCGAATAGAGCATACGAAAGCGTATATGGGTACCATCTATAATAGCTATGATGATTTCAACGGCTATTACAACTGCATGGCTATGCTGGAATATATACCCGCTACAAACCATACTTGTTGTGAATACCCAGCCTTGATGCTTGCCATCAACTATGGTAAAAAAAGCCTTGGATGGAAAAAGACATATTACGGCATAAGGGAAAGTTCAGCTTATGGTACATCGAGGGGGGTAAAAAACCTTTTAGTTGGTATGGATGTCGGAGACGTTTGCGACTGGCAACTTTCGCTCGCTGCTCCTCAGAATAGCAGCGGATGGTTCCTGCCATCATACGGACAAATACGTTACGCCGAATGCGCCTATTGGAGTGATGGTTACGAATACTATGAATCGTACGGTATTTGGGAATTTATGGATGGACAATTCGAGAAAGTCAAGAACGCGACCACGCGAGATGATTTGAAAGAATATATACGTGCAGTTTATAGATATTCTCCTCGGGAAAGTAGGGATGACCCAAATCATCCTGGTTGGATTGACTCGAATATATGGAGGCGTCGAGGTATTGCCACCTCGACTGAAGAAGAGGAATATAAGGCCGGTAGATATTATCAAATGAAATATAAAGCATGTGGAGGGAATGCTGCTGAGGGCCCTTATGTACGTCCTGTTCTGGCTTTCTGATTCTTGATTTCCCCTAATATGATAAATACCAACCGTATGAACATGTATCCCATACTATTGTTGACTGCCTGCCTCACCGCCGGGTGCGGAGGGGCGGGAGGAAGCGAAAGCGCTGCCGAGGGGACGACCCCGGCAGGGACGGACGAGCGCAAGCCCACCGCCACCGTGTACAATGAGACAAGGACGGTCAGCCTGAATGACCCCTACATGCAGAACGCCCAGGTGCTCACCATCGAGTGCCTGCCTGGCTGGCAGTTGGTGGGCAAGGTGGATATGGAAGACTTCCAGCAGGCCAACGGCACTCCCAACGCCCAAATCAAAGGAAGCGACGGAGCCAGGCAACTGGGCTTCTACACCGAAATGGCCCGTTCCTACTACGACGAGAACGACGGTGTGGCTACCGGACAACGCCACCCCCTGCTGCGCAGCATGAAGTGGCCATATACCACCGCCGAAGACTACCTGCAATACGTGGTAAGGACGCAGTTTCCCCATGCACAGTCCATCGAACTGAAGGATGTGCAGACTTACGACAAACTGCCGGACGCGATGAGACAATACGCTGACAAATACGGCCAAATACTCCTGCGGAATTTCCAACAGGGTCTGGCCAACTCGGTGATGGGCAGTAGCTTTACCCAGATACGCGGTGCCAAAGCAGATGCGGCGGCCATCGGCTGTGTCATCAAGCTGGAAAATGGCAAGGAGGTGTACCACGTGGCGACGGCCTGCTTCTTCATCCTCGACGTGAGGATGCCTTACGGCACAATGCGCACCATCGACCGCCGTCTATGGAACGTACTTGAACTGACCACTTTCACGGCTGCCGACGAAAAGAGCCTGGACGTGGCCGGCACCGAAGCCTCGCGCATGAAAGGGTCAATTCAGCTCAATCCCCAGTATTCGCAAGCCATCGTTTCCATGCAGCAGGGAAGAATCGAGCAAATCAAGCAGAATGTGCGGGCGGGCATCATCCGTAACCAGCAGCAGGCCGCCCGCATCAGTGAGCAGCTCCGGCAGAATGCCGCCGAAATCAGCGACATACAGATGTCCATGTACGAGAGCACCAGTGCCATGCAGGACCGCGTGACGCAGCTGCACAGCGAGGCCATACGGGGCGTGAACCCTTACGTGAGCAGCGACGGCACAGTGGTGGACATCCCCATCGGAAGCGGCACGCAGGTGTGGAGCACTTCGGATGCGGGTACCATCCTGTCGTCGGACAGCTACTTCTTTAATCCCAACATCGGGTCGACCATCGAGTACCAGCAGATGCAACTGCTGCATTGATGGCGTGGAACCGGATGACACTTGTTTAACCCTTAAATAATAACGAATTATGAAACGAATGATTATGTGGGCCATCGGCCTGTTAGTGATGGTATCGGCAGCCAATGCCCAGTTGAAAAAAGGAGACCTCATCGTTGGTGGAAACATCGGCCTGACGCTGAACATCGGCGAATCGGAAGGCTTTAGCGATGAAACGGATGTTGACGTGACTTTTTCCCTGACTCCTGGCGTCACCTACATGCTTACGGATAACTGGTATATCGGTGGGGAATTGGGAGTATCGGTCGGGCCGGGCACGACAAGCACATTTACCCTTGGGCCGAGCGGAGGCTATTACGTGCCGTTCAACAAGACGATTGGGATGATGAATACCGTAGGCATGGGATTCGGCGCAGTAGATAAGGATTTTGCTTTCAGTTTTGGCTATGTTCCGGGACTGCTCATTTCTATCTCTGACAAGATGTATCTCAGCACTTCGGTCGGTTCGCTGGGATATAATTCAGGATCTAAGTCCTTCTTCATCAGCTTGCTGCGTGGGGCGTCACTGGGATTCTACTATGTGTTCTGACAAACTGCACCATATTCCGTCCGATGGTTCCTGAGCGGGTTGCGAATGTATATCCCAGTTCCCTTAGGTATCCTCGCACAGTTCCCTTAGAAACTTTTACATAGCTCCTAGGGGAACTACTGAGGTTTTCCACTGCTTAAGGGGAGCCCATCGGATGCCTAATCGAACATCACCCGAGGGTTCAGCGCGGCAGGACTACTCCATGCAATACCATAATCATCGTGCAATACACTTGCCAGTTTGTGCCAATAAGCATGACAGAATCCCATACCTTTGGGAATGTCTGCCAGTTGTTCGGCTACTTTTCTGTTGGCTTCGTCAATCACCTCTTCCCATTGGGCTGTCCATTCTACAGGATCTCTCCGAAGCATATTCCTGGACGGTTCGATATCTTGTAACCGTCCTTCATCGGCTAAGCTGATGTTCTGTTTAAGATAGCCAATTTGGGTACATATTTCAGTTGCGGTTTCATCATCACAATATGCAGGCTGACTTAAATCTTTGGCAAACTGTAACAGCTCCAGTTGCAGACGTGGATGCCTCTGAATAACTTCAGCCATCCGCAAGGCAGCAGCATGAAGGGTATCCAAAGCATGTCCGCGTTGTTTCAATGTGTGTGCATGGCGCAACAGTTCACGGGCCAACTCAGCTATTTCCCATTCATTTTCCTGTTGACGAGTGTATTGTTCGGCTACCAGTACATCACCACACACAATTTCCATTAACATATGATTTTCTTCTCGCTCATTGGGTTGTTTATTGGCTGCTTGTTTGCGGGCTTCAGCCAGCGCTTGTCTATAATCTGTATCTTCCATAGCTTTATAATGAAGTATGTATATACCAAACGATTGAATGAAACGATAAATACCACTTGCGAAAATACAGATTTTTTCATGAAAGGAGGAAGCAAACCTTTCTTTATCTTTATTACACACAATTGTAATCCCCTCGAAACACCTCTGACATAGACAGTACGCATCTTTGCACTAATAAAAATACACACAACCATGATGCGCCTTCGTACATTTTATTCTACCATTGTGTTGTCCGACATTCATCTGGGGACATCACATTCCAAGACAACCGAAGTGACTAACTTTCTGAAATCGGTGAACTGCCGCCGTCTGATATTGGATGGAGACATTATCGACGGATGGGCTTTACGCAAGGGGGGCACCCGCAAGTGGCAGGCACGCCATACGGAGTTCTTCAAAGTTATCATGAAGATGATGGAGAAACAGGGAACGGAGGTTATCTATGTGCGGGGCAACCACGATGACTTTCTGGACAGTCTGGTGCCCTTTACTTTCTACAACATCCGCATTGTAAAGGACTTCATTCACGAAAGTCACGGCAAGCGTTACTACGTGACGCATGGCGACATCTTCGATACCGTTACTACAAACATGAAGTGGCTGGCACAGTTGGGTGACTTGGGCTATACCTTCCTGCTGTGGCTGAACAAAATCTACAACAACTATCGTACGCGTCACGGTCAGCCTTATTATTCGCTCTCACAAGCCATCAAGCAGAAGGTAAAGACTGCTGTTTCCTACATTTCCGACTTCGAACAGGAGTTGGTGAAATTTGCCCGTGCCCGCAAGTGCGACGGAGTAATATGCGGACACATTCATCATCCGGCCGATACGTGGTACGATGACATTCATTACCTCAACTCGGGCGACTGGGTAGAGACTATGTCTGCCTTGGCTGAAGATGAAGACGGCAACTGGACGGTCATCCGTTATGGAGAGTTGCAGATGGAGCAAACCGGGAATCCGGTTCGTCAGATTGCCTCCTGATTTTTCAGTATCTTCATTGCGATGTCCATATACCGTGTGATGTCGGTAGTAATCTCTCGGTCGTATACATCACAACGTTTGCGTCCCAGACGTACGACGATGGCATCCATCTCGGGGATGGCGATGATGTACTGTCCCAACATGCCGCGCAGGTAGGGGCAACGCATGCCGTGATAATCCATGATCCACGTCTGGAAGCCATAATAGCTGAGCGTATCTTTACCCCATTGGTCTTTCAAGTACGAGGCAGGGCGCATCAGTTCGTTCATGTAGGCTTTCGATACCAATTGGCGGCCTTGCCAGTTACCATGATGCAGTAACAGGCGGGCAAAGCGGGCTACATCGCGTGCCGTGGTGTGGAAGCAGCAGAAAGCCTTCTCGTCACCGTCTTTCTTGTCCAGCAGCCAGTAGGCATCCCGTTCGGCTTGCATGGGCTCCCAAAGTTTTTCTTCTGCATAGTCACTCAATGTCTGCCCAGTGGCGGCTTCGATAACGAAGGCCAACAGCTGTGTCTCCCCGCTACGGTAGGAATATTGCACACCGGGTTTATCAATCACTTCCAGGCCGGTTACCAAGTCGTACAAGTCGTTGCCGTAGTAGCCGTGTGTGGTGACGGAGAAAAGCGAGGCATAGGCTTCGTCCCACGCCATGCCGCCGCTCATGGTAAGCAGGTGGCGCAGAGTGACGTCGGCCTGCATTCCTTTCGTATAGGCAGGAATGTAGCGCGACACGGGATCATCCAAACTGTGTATCTTTCCTTCGTCAAGGGCAATACCGGTCAGCAGTCCTACGATGGTTTTCGTGGCAGAATAGATGTTCGAAGTCAGGGTGTCGTTCCAACCGTCGCGATAGCTTTCAAAAACGATGCTGTCGTGATGGATGACGAGGAAGGATACGGTATGCAGACTGTCCAGATAGTGCGCATCATTCTCCGTCAGCCGGTAGCGGTTATAGTCGGAAGAGAGGGGCCAGTGCCATACGTCATTGGGATTGTGGTGTACCGTGTGGCGGTGGAAGGTTTCCAGATCATCGATGACGGGCATCCAATGGATGAGTGCCTGACGGGCATAATAGGGCAGAGAGGCATAGACGATGGCGAGCACTGCTACCAAAGCGATGAGCACGCGGAGGATGGTTTTCTTCTTTGTTTTCATAGGTTTACTTTTTGTTCTGGATACTCAGGCAATATTCCGATGGCGTCATTCCTGTTTGTTTTTTGAACATCCGACTCAGATGCTGGGAATATTCAAATCCTAAACTGTATGCTACTTGGGTAACTCCTGTTCCACCAGCAAGCAGATTTTTCGCTTCTTGAATAATATACTGACGGATATGATTGCTTGCCGTATCTCCAGTTGTCTTTTTAATGAGATCGCCAAAATAGTTGGACGACATGCAAAGTTTGTCTGCAAAATACTGAACTGTGGGCAGTCCGAACGATAATTGTAAGTTCTCATCGAAATAATTCCGCAACAGATTCTCGAACTTGATGAGTATATCCGAATTTTCCAGTTTCCGTGTCATAAATTGTCGGTTATAGAACCGTTGGCAAAAATTCAATATCAGTTCAATGTATCCGACAATGATTGCATCTTGGACGGCATCATGCTTGCGCTCGATTTCCTTATGGGTCTGTTGCATTAGTGTGATGAATAAATCGTGTTCTTCGTCTGTCATGTGCAAGGCTTCGTTGACGCGATAGTCGAAAAACGAATATTCCTTGATTTTCTTTTCCAAATGCGTTCCGTGTAGCAGGTCTGGGTGAAATAGCAAGGTCCATCCTGTCAGATTGACTTCTTCACCGTTATCTTCTTTGCCACCTATCTGGCCGGGAGCTACACAAATGAGTGTCCCTTTATGGTAATCGTATTTCCCACGTCCGTATGCTAAGTCTATTTCTGATTCGTCGTGCAAAAATATTCCATAAACTCCATAGTTATTCAGGCAATGGCGTACAGGCGAAACTTCTGCAAAGTCTATAACGTTGACACATGGATGAAAGTCTGTAGCTCCGACATAGCGGCTGTAATCACTTACGTTTTTTACTTTCAGTATCTTACTCATGAAGTTTATACTAATTTGATGTTCAATCACAAAGATACGTCTTTCTTGTTAGAGAGAGAAGTAAAAAACGGGTTTATATCAGTGAAATGGATACAAACATCCCACTTATTGTCACTTTTGTCTTGTGAGTGCTTTCTAATTTTGCATTAAAATAATGATATACAATTATGAAAAGAAGAGATTTTTTGAAAATGACATCCATATCGACTCTGTTGGCAGCAGGAGAATGGATGGGACTGTCTAACGTATTTGCACAATTTCCATCGAAGTCGGTAAGCGGATATTCAAATGGTAGTTATCAGTCGGACAGTAGCATGGAGCATAGAAAGCTGAAAGGTTTGGATGTTTCTGCTATCGGGCTTGGTTGTTTGCCGATGGTAGGTTATTATGGTGGAAAGTTTGACAAGCGTGACATGATTGCCTTGATACGTCGGGCATATGATAAAGGAGTAACTTTTTTCGATACGGCAGAAGTGTATGGGCCTTATACCAGTGAGGAGTGGGTTGGTGAAGCACTGGCTCCGTTTCGGAAGGAGGTTAAGATCGCCACAAAGTTCGGATTCGGTGTTGAAGAAAGGCAACCAACTGCACTTAATAGTCATCCCGATCATATCCGCCGTGCAGTGGAGGGATCGTTAAAACGTTTGCGTACGGATCATGTTGACTTGTTGTACCAACATCGTGTCGATCCGAATGTGCCGATGGAAGAAGTTGCAGGTGTAGTAAAAGATTTGATACAGGAAGGAAAAGTGTTGCATTGGGGAATGTCCGAAGCGAGTGCTTCTTCTATTCGACGTGCTCATGCAATATGTCCTGTTTCGGTTGTGCAAAGTGAATATGCCATTTGGTGGCGCGAACCTGAAACAAAAATATTTCCTACACTCGAAGAGCTTGGCATCGGTTTTGTTCCCTATTGTCCGTTAGGACGTGCATTTCTTACTGGTACGATTGATGAAAACAGCCGTTTCAAACAGGGAGATCGGCGGTGGAATTTGCCACGATTTACTCCCGAGGCTTTGAAATATAATATGCCACTTGTGGCACTTGTCCGTAAATGGGCGCAACGTAAAGGATTGACACCTGCTCAGTTCGCACTTGTTTGGATACTTTCGCGTAAGCCATGGATTGTTCCGATACCGGGAACTACCCATCCCGGTCACTTGGATGACTTCCTTGGTGCAGGAATCATTCGTCTGTCGGCTTGGGAAATGGAGGAATTCGATAAGGAATATGCCCAAATTGATCTGATGGGGCATCGTGCCGATCCGTTTACTGAAAGTCAAATTGATAAATAAGAATAAGCAATGGATTATGTAACATTGAATAATGGTGTACAGATGCCGATGCAGGGATTCGGAGTTTTTCAGGTGTCAGATGCATTTATGTGCGAACAGGCTGTTTCCGATGCCATTAAGGTCGGTTACCGGCTTATTGATACGGCATCTGTGTATGGGAACGAACGGGCTGTTGGTGCTGCTGTTCAAAAAAGTGGTATTCCGCGGCAGAATTTATTCATTACAACCAAAGCATGGATATCAGAAATGGGATACAAGCAAACCATGCAAGCTTTTAAAGATTCGCTTATCCGTTTAGGAATGGACTATATTGATCTTTATCTGATTCATATGCCTTTTAATGACTATTATGGAGCATGGAGGGCCATGGAGGAACTCTATGCGTCAGGACATGTACGTGCTATTGGAGTTTGTAATTTCGAGCCGGATCGCTTAATAGACTTATGTTTGAATGTAAAAACTGTTCCGGCCGTTAACCAGATTGAAGTACATCCTTATACCCAACAGATAGAAGCAATGAAAATTATGCAATCACTTGGCGTACAGATGGAGGCATGGGGCCCTTTGGCTGAGGGTATGAACGGATTGTTCACAAACCCTCTTTTAACCGCTATTGGGCACAAGTATGGCAAATCGGCAGCACAAGTTGTGTTGCGCTGGCATCAGCAGCGTGGGACAGTTGCTATTCCGAAGTCGGTTCACAAAGAACGCATAGAAGAGAATTTTGCCATCAATGATTTCGTATTGAGTCAGGAAGATATGGAGACCATTGCTACGATGGATACTGCTCATCCTACAATTCTTGATTTACATGCTCCGACAGAAATTGAACGTTTGTATCATATCAAACCTATAGGTTGAAAATGTTGGTATAATTATTATAAATGTCTGCATTATAATCAATAGTTGTACGGAAACAGCAGCGTAAATACACTCCCTTCACCGGGACAGGAACGGATGTCGATGCTGCCACTGTGTTGGTGCATAATCTGCCGGGCCAGCGTGAGGCCGATGCCCGAACCTCTGGGCTTGGTAGTGAAGAAGGGAACGAAGATACGTTCCTGCACTTCGGGTTCAATGCCTGTACCATCGTCTGCCACGCGAAGGAAGATACGGCCGGTAGGAGTGACACCTGCCGATAGGGTGATACATTTGGCATCGTTTTCGCGGGCATTTTTGATCAGATTGATAAGTACCTGTTCCACCTGTCCTTTGTCGGCCAAGAGGCGGAGCGGGGCAGGAGGTGGCATGAGACGCAAGTCGTTCTTGTCAGTTTGCATGAATCGGAGGACGTCTTCCAACAGTGTGGCAGCGTCAAGAGGCTGCAGCAGGGGCGAGGGCAGGTGTGATACTTCCCGATAACTGCCTACGAAGCGGGTCAACGCATTCCCTCGTCGGGCAATGGTGGCAAGCATCTGTCGCATGTCTTCCTTGTCTTGTTGGTTGCCTTTCAGCCCGTCTACTTGCTTGCCTAACAATTCGGCCAGGGAGACAATGGGGGTGACGGAGTTCATGATTTCGTGGGTCAGTACCCGTATCAGCTTCTGCCAGGCCAGTGTCTCTTGGGTGTCCAGTGCCGAATGGATGTTCTTCAGGCTGGCAATGACCAGCTTTCTTCCTTGCAGGATGAATTCCATGCCCGACAAGGCCAGTTGCGTTCCTTCTTCCTGTTGGTGAACCTGTATTACGTGCAGCGAGCCGGGACGCAAGTCACGTAGCAGGCGGGGCAGATCGGGATGGAAAAGGCGTAAATCATCTACAGTCTTGGGGGCTTTCAATATCCAGGTTTCTGCTTGCAGTTCGTTTACGGCAGTGGCCAGCAGACGTGTAGCGGCCTCGTTCTTCCATTCGATGTTGCCCTGTGGTGTATAGACCAGTATGGCGGTGTCAATGTGGTTGGCCAGTGCCTGAAAGTAAAGCAGGCGCCCTTCCTTGCGTTGCAGGTTGGTGCGGTAGTGTTCCAGTGCCTCCTGCATGCTGTCCAGCAGTTCGGGTGGCAGGCCACGATGACCGCTTGCCTGGTTGCTGCCGAAGGTTTCGGGAAATTCGGAGTAGCGCACCGACTGAATGAACTGCTCCATGAGGCGTGACGTACGCTTCATATACTGGCAGACAGCCCAGGCAATGCCCAGTGTCAGCAGGGCGGCCAGACACATGTTGATATAGAAACCGTGTACTGTCATCCAGGCTGTAAGGAGGCACGATGCCAGCAGGGCGGCGGTAAGCAGCAAGGGGGTACGGGTCCAGTGGGTTTTCATATTGTTGTTTTTTAGGAGTTGACAAGTTGACGAGTTGACAAGTTAACAAGACTACAAGGCGGTTTCTAAAGACTCGTCAACTTGTTCCCTTGTCTCCTTGTCAACTACAATTTATACTTCTCAATCCTCCGGTACAGCGACGTCCGCGTGATGCCCAGCATCTCGGCGGCCAGGGTAATGTTGCCGTTGCACAGGCGGAGCACTTCGTCAATGCTTTCACGTTCGATGCGCTCTAGGTTGTATCGTTCCTTTTCGTCTATCGGCTCGTGCGTCAGGCGGCTTTGCAAGTGGAAGTCGCGTGCGGCCAGCATCGGCCCGGAGGTCAGGATAACTGCCCGCTCCACGGCATGCTCCAGTTCGCGTACATTGCCCGGCCAGCGGTATTGCTGTAGCTGACGGCGTGCTTCACGGCCGATGCCCTTTATCTCTTTGTGATATTTGCGGGCATAGCGCTGCACGAAGAAGTCGGCCAGCAGGAAGAGGTCGTCGCCCCGTTCGCGCAGAGGAGGCAGACGCAGTTCGATGGTATTGATACGATAGAGGAGGTCCTGGCGGAACTCGCGTCGGTCGATGGCGGCATACAGGTCGGTGTTGGTGGCGCATATCAGTCGTACGTCCACGGGATAAGTGGTTGTGGAACCCAGGCGCGAGGCACGTCGTTGCTCGATGACGGAGAGCAGTTTGGCCTGCATGGGCAGACTGAGGTTGCCTATCTCGTTCAAGAAGAGCGTGCCGCCCGTGGCTGCTTCCATGCGTCCCGGCTTGGGGCGGCGGGCATCGGTAAAGGCACCCTTTTCGTAACCGAACAGCTCACTTTCGAACAGCGGTTCGGGGATGCTGCCCAAGTCGATGGCTACGTAGGGCTTACTGTGGCGGGGCGACTGCTCGTAGATGTAGCGGGCCAGCAGGTCCTTGCCCGTACCGTTTTCGCCCAAGAGCAGAAGATTGGCATCGGTGTCCGAGCACTTGCGCACGGTCTGTAGCAGGGCTTGCATAGCGGCCGATTCGCCGATGATGCGTGTCGGTTCGGCAGGCGTGGCCAGCGCTTCGGCACGTTGTTCGAGGGTCTTCTTTTGTTCTTTCAGCACTGTTACCTCGTGTCGGCTGAAGCTGAGTTGCAGGCCAGCAGATACGGTGGCCAGCAGTTTGTCGTTCTGCCAGGGCTTGGGGATGAAGTCCGTGGCTCCCTGCTTGATAGCCTGCACAGCTTTCTCCGTATCACTGTAGGCGGTGATGAAGATGACCACTGCCTGCGGGTCAAGTTTCAATATCTCCTCCAGCCAGGCAAAGCCTTCGCGTCCGCTGACAGCATCGCGGCGGAAGTTCATGTCCAGCAGGATGACGTCGTGCCTGACGCGCGACAGCAGGGGCAGCATCTCGCGCGGATCGTCGAGGGTAGTTACCTGTTCGGCCAGCGGGCGCAGCAGCATTTTCAGGGTGAAGAGGATGTCTTCGTTGTCGTCTACGATGAGTATTTTTCCTTTTTTCATGGGGCTTTGTTTTTCACCACAGAGGACACAGAGTGTCACAGAGTTTAATGGGAGTCATCAATAAAAAACTCCGTGTAACTCTGTGTCCTCCGTGGTGCCTACAAAGATACGTATTCTTTTCCGATAAACGCTGTACGGTAGCGTGCGATTGGTGTACGGATTCGGACGTTTTTTATCTTCCTTTTTGATGATAATATTCTGATGGATAGCAACTTGATGGTTTGGCACAGATGTTGTCCTGTTTTCTGTGTAAATCGAATGTATATCGTGATGAACAGACTCTCTTTACTTTTACTAACATTGTTTCTACTGGCAATAGGAACCTCGTGCCGACAACGTCGTCCGGGCATGAGCCGCGAGGAAGCGACAGCCGAACTGGAGGCGCAGGCTGCCGAACAGGCCGCCCGTCGCCAACAGGCTGCTGCTACTTTGGATACTTTTGCCGCCGACTATCGCCCACCCGCAGGCATCAAGCATCAGCCGACTGTTATCCGTGCGGGTGCCAAGGTGCTCAACGTACCCGCTGCCCTGAAGAATGTACGTCCACTGGAGTCCAACGTATTGGGCACCCTTTCTTTCCATCCCACCGGTTACGAGGGACACGGCCTCGGTGCGGAGTTGAGACCCGTGGACGACGGCTGGCTGATGACGGACTACGAAGGCTTTTGCTTGCTGGACAAAGACATGAAACTGCGCAAAGTCCTCTTCAGGAATGACGTGGAAATCAGTGAAATGAAGATGGGTAACGGACAGACCGGATATAGCATGCGTATGAACCGCACCCTCCGCAGCGTGGGCTACGATCCTTCCGTCCGCCAGCTCCGTGGCCTCTATGGAGGAAAGACGGAGCAGAAGGAACATAACGGCTACGAGTATGCTGTCGCCACCTTGCCTTGGGACGCACTTGCGGAAGCCGCCGAACCGTGGACACCCGACCAACTGCCCAGCAAGTTGCCCATCGCCAGGACACAGGGTAATGCCTTTGCCGTTACGGAAGGCGGCTGGCTGATGACCGAGGCTTTCAGCTCGCGACTCTATACCTTCGGGCAGAAGGGCGACACGCTGTGCCGATTTACGGTGAACGATGCCGAGGACTACGTGCCCACCTCCACCTACCGCAGTGGCGAAAACACCGCCGTATATCATTATGACGGGAAGCTCCGCCTGCTTATGGCATACGACAACACCGTCTACGAGCTGGCGGATGCCTCTACGCTCAAGGCCGTCTGGCGGCTGGACTTCGGCACACTAAAGCGCCCCACGGGCAAGTACGTGACAGGCAGTCTGAATAATAGTCTCGACGGCTATTACCTGGTCGACAGCTGGATAGAAACAACCCGACACCTGCTGATCCAGCTGTCGTATGGCTACGATTCGCCCAATGCCCGCAGCCAGGGGAAGGTGACGCTCTACACCTTAATCTATGACAAGCGTACGGGCGACTTCTTCAGCCTGCCCGGACAGACCGACAAAGAAGGTCGTTATACATACGCCAACCTGCCTTTCCGGGTAGAAGGGAAAGACATCTCCCTACTGCCTTCGCTGACGGCAGGCGACCAGGCCGCCATCCTCTTCAAAGGAAAGCGGCTGAAGGAGATGCTGCCCGACCTGCCCCTGTCGAAGCAGGTAAAGGAAGAGGAATTGGTCATTGTACGGATGGAGTGACACCAAAACTTCTCCTTGGCGAAAGTGGTAGAAAACAGTATATTTGTAAAACCCGAATAACAACAGAATTATGCTAAGACATTACATCAAAGTGGCGCTTCGGCTCATCCGCCGGAGCCTGCTGTTCTCCTCCATCAACCTGATGGGCTTTGTGCTGGGCCTGACGGCTGCCTTCCTCATCTACCTGTGGGTGGTGGACGAACTGACGCACGACGACTGCTTCCGCGACGGCAGCCGCATCTATCGTGTGACGGAGCTTCGCCGCGAAGCGGGCGGAGAGGTGAAGGAGTCCCCCCGCCTGCCACGCACGCTGGCCATGGACTTCCGGCAGAAGTTCCCGCAGGTGGAGGACGCGACGGCCATCAAGTACGGCGACCGGCACTCTTACGAGGCAGAAGACGGAAAGAAGATGACGGTGACCGAAGTTTACGTGGACAGCACCTTCTTCCGTTTCTTCACCTTCCCCGTGGTGGAAGGTACCCTCCAACGCATCAACGATAATCCGAACAACGTGGTTATCTCCTCCGAACTGGCCCGCAAGTTCTTCGGTTCGGGCCCTGCCGTCGGGCAGAAGCTGACCTTTTCGTTCGGCAACTCCACCAACGACGTCTATACGGTGGTGGCCGTGGTGGACATTCCCCGCAAAAGTCACATCCGCTTTGAAATGGCCATGTCGATGGATGCATATGGCAGGGGAGGCGTAAGCATCGATTGGGATACCTTCACGGAAAGCATGCACGTCTATGTCAAGATGAAGCAAGGATCGACCATGCTCCGCAGCGAGGCGCAGGCCATGAGCCGCCTGCTGGCCGACCGTGGCGAGAAGAACGTACGTCTCGGCTTCCAGCCCTTGCACGACATCTATCTGCATACCCGTTTTGCCGACCCCGACGTGGAGAAGCACGGTAACCTCTCCACCGTCTATCTGTTCATCGCCTTAGCGGTGCTTGTCATCTTCATGGGGGCGTTCAACTTCACCACCCTGTCCACCGCCCGCGCCTCGCTGCGCTACAAGGAGGTGGGCGTGCGCAAGGTGACGGGAGCCAAACGCCGTGTGCTCATCGGGCAGTTCCTGTCCGAAGGAATGGTGCAGGCATGCATCGCCTTGGTGTTGGCCATGGCATTGACCGAGCTGACACTGCCCTTGTTCAATCGGGTGATGGAGACCGACCTGCGATTGGAGGCGAGTTGGAGCGTGGTGCTCTACATGCTCTTCGGCATCGTGGGGGTGGGTTGCCTGGCTGGCAGCTATCCGGCTTTCTATCTCTCGTCCGTCAATCCGTTGCTGGCCTTCAAGGGCGGGCGCAAGACGGGGCGCAAGGGCGGACTGATACGCGGATTAGTGTGCGTGCAGTTTGTCATCGCCTTGGTGCTGATGCTGCTGACGGGCATCGTCTTCAAGCAGCTGCACTACATGCAGAACAAGGACATGGGGCTGGACAAGGAAAACATTGTTTGCATTTATACCAGCTTGTGGTACAACGTAGGCGACTTCAAGCAAGAACTCCTGCGCAATCCCGACATCAAAGGCGTCTCCATGTCGTCGCCCATCGAGAACTTCGGCGAAGGCACTAATTACAAGGACGGCAGCAAGGTGGAATGGACCGATGTGGACGGACGCACCGACTCTGTGCGCATGGTGCAGCTGTGGGCCGACGGCGACTTCGTGAAGACCTTCGGCATGCAGTTGGTGAAGGGCAAGCTGATGGATGACGACTTCAACAACTACTGGGATCAGGGTGAGACCAAGACCGCCGTCATCAACGAAACGGCCTGGCGCGCCATGAAGGTGGCCGACCCCATCGGGATGGAAATCCGTTCGGAGTGGGGAATGCCGCTGCGCATCGTGGGTGTGGTGAAGGACTTCAACTTCCAGTCCATGCGCGAGCAGATCAAGCCTGCCTACATCTGGTACAACCCCGAGGCTCTGAGCTATCTGTACATCAAGATAGCTCCCGAACGGCGGCAGCAGACCTTGGCCTTCATCAAGGAGAAGTTTGAGGAGTTTGCCAAGCGCGACGATGCCTTCATTAAGGATTTCAGCTACCAGTTCTTCTCCGACAAGCTGAACCAGAACTACGCCCGCGAGCATCAGCAGAGCCGCATGTTGTTGTTCTTCACCGTGCTGGCCATCCTCATTGCCATGATGGGTGTGTTCGGCCTGGTGGCACTCTCCACCGAACAGCGCACCAAGGAGGTAGGCATCCGCAAGGTGAACGGTGCACACTCCGACCGCATCGTGCGCATGTTCTGCCGCGAGTATTTAGTGTGGGTCGGCATCGCCTTCGTCGTGGCCTGCCCTATAGGCTACTGGCTGATGCGTAGCTGGCTCAGCGAGTTTGCTTATCAGACGCCCATCAGCTGGTGGCTCTTCCTGCTGGCCGGTCTGCTGACGGTGCTCATCACCCTGCTGACGGTCGTAGGACAGACGTGGCGCAAAGCGTCGCAGAATCCGGTGGAGTCGTTGAGATACGAGTAAATGAAGAATGAAAAATGAAGAATGAAGAATTTAAAGTATCGGTTTAATTTCTTCACTCCTTAATTCCTAAAATAACAATATGAAAACAGATAACGTAATCAAGGCCGTGGCCCTTACCAAAATATTCCGCACCGAAAGCGTGCAGACAATCGCATTGAACGAAGTGAACCTGGAGATACATTCGGGTGAGTTTGTAGCCATCATGGGCCCATCGGGCTGTGGCAAGTCCACGTTGCTCAACATCATAGGCCTGCTGGACAATCCCACCTCGGGCGAACTGTGGTTCATGGGACAGGAAGTGTCCCAATGGAAGGAGAACGACCGCACCGATCTGCGCAATGGTAACTTAGGTTTCGTCTTCCAGAGCTTCAACCTGATAGACGAACTGACAGTGTTCGAGAACGTCGAGCTGCCGCTGCTCTATGCCGGCGTACCCGTCCGCGAACGGGTGGAACGGGTGAACCGTGCCCTCGACCGCATGCAGATAGCCCATCGTTCGGAGCACTATCCGCAGCAGCTCAGCGGCGGTCAGCAACAGCGTGTGGCCATTGCCCGCGCCATCGTCACCAACCCCAAAATCATCCTGGCCGACGAGCCTACCGGTAACCTCGACTCCGCCAATGGCAACGAAGTGATGTCCCTGCTGAAGGAACTCAATGCCGACGGTGCCACGGTAGTCATGGTGACGCACTCCGAAGAGAATGCTCGCGAGGCCCGCCGCATCATCCGCATGATGGACGGGGTGATACTGACTGAAAGTTCGATGTAGGGCAATTAGCAAATATCGGGTTTATTTAAAAACTTTTGTGGGCAGAATGAATGCTGATCTGAGGAAAAGGCATAATTTTGCCCACAATTATTTTTTATTGCAGGCCGCATGGAAAGGGTCTTAGTCGTATCAAACTCGAACGAACTGGTCAGAATGAAGCCGGAGCGGATAGCTTACATCTCCTCGGACGGTAATTATGTGACGGTTGTACTCCACAACCGCACGGAGCACGTCTTTGCCTTCAACCTGCTGCGTATGCAGAAGCTGGTAGAGACGCAGCTGGGTGAAGCGGCGGCCTGTTTCATCCGCATCGGAAAGAGTCTGATCATTAATCGCAATTACATTTATAAAATCAATCTGACCAGGCAGGAGCTTGTCCTAGCAGATATGGATCTGGACGGTACTTTCAGATTGTCGGCTTCGCGGGAAGCGTTGCGGCAGCTGAAGGAACTGTTGGAAAAGGAGGCAGGATTATGACGAAACATGAAGAAGACGAAATACAGGTATTGGGCTCGCCGGCCGGTGGCAAAAGACCCGTGCGGAACAGGTGGCTTTGGGGAATCGTCGTACTGTTGTTGGTAGCCGTTGCCTGTATCGTATGCTGGTGGTGTTTACCCGACAGAAATAATCGCCCAGTTGGGGAAAAAGTTTTTCCTAACTGGGAAAAAAATATTCTCCAGTTAGACAAAAAACAGCAGCCTTTGACGGACAGTGCGACACATGCCCGGGTCAGCCTGCTGGCCGATACGGTGAACGATGTCCCGATGCAACTGTTTGTACTGGAAGGAACCGATGTCCGGCTGTGTATCGGCTTGCCCTCTGTGCAGGACACAACGTTGCTGATGGCTCTGCCTGCTGCCGATGTACGCAAGGACAATCTGGGCATTGTGGGCGATTTTGTATTGGATGGTTGCCGTTACGGCAATGGCAAGCGGAAGGAAGGCTATGGTGCCTTGCTGCAAGGGCAGTTGTTTCTGGGTGTTTCGGCCTCGGACACGGTGATGAACTACTGTGCCGAGCGTCAGGGTTCGTTTTTCAGGCAATATCCGCTGGTCATCGGTGGAAAGATCTGGCCGAACCGCCTGAAAGGAAAATCCCTGCGCAGAGCAGTGGCCCGCAAGAAGGACGATCCCCGTGTCTACGTCGTCTTGAGCCGTCAGCGTGAGTCGCTCTACGATTTCTCGGAAGCCCTGGCCGATTATGGTATGTTCGATGCCCTTTACCTGCCCGGTGGCGATGCCTATGCATTTTGCCGTACACCCCAAGAAATCTTATGGCTGGGCACTTCGCAGGAGCATGTCTATCCGAATACCAGTTATCTGGTCTTCCATAAATGATATTTCGTATGCGCAGTGCACCATTTCATACATTATTTGTTATATTTCGTAACAGACGCTGCTTGATGGCTTTCTGCCCTGCCGGTTTTTGCTTACATTTGTGTGGACCGGACAAGTGGAAGTCTGCTTTTGGCTGATACTTGTGTTATGCAATTATTTTATAAACTAACAAACAACCATTATTTTATGAAAAGACACTATTTCTTTCTGGCTGCTTCACTCCTGCTGATTTCGTGTGGCAGCAAACAGGCGAAAAACACTGATACCGAAACAGCTCCCATCGGCGGAAGCGATGCGGCCATGGGGTACACATACTCCAAGGTACTCGACAAGAAAATCCGGATTTTCGAAGACGGGATGCGTATGCTGTCTGCTGTCGATCCGCAGGCTACGACGGCTGCCTTTGCGGTATTTCCGTCCGACTCATCCAAGGTCGAACTGTTCATGCCCGAAGAGACGGTCGTACTGGAAAAACGTGTCCGCCCCGACGGCACCGCAGTGTGGAATATAGAAGACGATGATACATACATGTTCGAACGGTGCGCTGACGAGTGGCTGGTGTCACGAAGAGGAAAAGTGCTGTATGCCACTACCGGATGCGAAAACAAACGTCAGGCCGAGTTTGCAGGCAAACAGGGTGAAGCTCTTTCTGCCATTTTCTTCACTACGGCAGGGCTGGCTCAGATCCGTTACGACGGTGTCGACTACCTGCTTCGCCAATATGTGACCGCTTCGGGCTACGGATACAAAAATCCGTTTGTCGACATTCGCGGTAAGGGACAGGATATGACACTGACTTTCTCGGCAGAGGGCAAATCCATCGCTTTCACCGAAAAGAAATAAGCATACTGTTATCTATAAAACGTAAATCAACCATGAGAAAATCAATGATGCTGGTGGTGGCTGCCGGCTTACTGGCTTCGTGCCACACAGCCACTCAGAAAAACGAGAGAGATTTTACCGGAAACTGGATTGAAGTCATGCCTGCCAATCCTCAGATTGTGCAGGGAGTGACCCTGAATGCCGATGGCACTGCATCTTCCATCGGTATGGCTACGCTGAAGTATGAATCGTGGAGCCTGTCGGGCGACCGCCTGATACTCAACGGAAAGAGCATCGGAAACGGACAAACCATTGACTTCTCGGACACGCTGGATGTCGTGAAGCTGACTCCCGACTCCATGACGCTGGGACGCTCCGGATCGTATCGCATCGACTACTACCGTACAGCCGAAGTCATTGTCGCTCCTCAGGACAAGGCTTTGCTCGACTCCCTGAAGAAAGCCGAGGGTACCGGAGAATTGCAGACGCGCATCTATCGGGGCACCTTGCCGGCTGCCTCCTGTCCCGGCATTGTGTACGACATAACCCTTTACAACTACGAGCATAGTGGCGATGGCGTGTTCAGGGCACGGCTCACCTATCTGGAAGCCGAGAACGGACAGGACCGCACCTTCGAGTATTGCGGACGTCAGTATACCTTGCGCGGCAATGCGGTAGACAAGGATGCCACCGTCTTCCAGTTCGTTCCTTTCGACAAAGAGGAAGAGACGATGAACTTCCTTTTCCTTGGTGACAAACTGACAATGCTTGATCGCGACCTGAAGCCTATCGATTCAGAACTGAACTATACGCTACAGCAGCAACCGCAGTAATCCGAAGAAACTGTGCTAGGTCAAGGGCTGTTCCTTTTCAGGCACGGATGGCACGGAACAACACGGGGAAAGCGTATCGGCTATCCCTGCATTTCCGTGCCATCCGTCCCTTCCCAAAAGACGCTTTATTTTTTACGTGCAGCGATAGCCAGTATCACCCCCAGCGCTACTCCCAGCAACGCAGCGAACAGCACCCGCATCTCGCCCGGCAGCAGGAAGGTGATGGTGTGTGCAGGAAACCAGAACAGGGGAATGGTCTTCTTGAACACGAATCCCCACTGTACTCGCCAGTTCAGGTTCTGCATGATCTCACCCATCGGAATGGGGGTGAACAGACCGCGCAGCGTTCCGCCTGTAGCCAGGATGTGTGTGTCCGTTATCTTGTGGAAGGTCATGAATACAGGGGCAAAGATGCTGTTCAGGCAGACGGAGATGGCAAATGCTAGCCCAATCTTTTCCATACAGAAAGGCCCCGCCATGATGCCCGCCGGATTGTCCACTCCCAGGTAAGCGGCTGCGGCAGGCACACCTGTCGAGAACACGATAAAAGCCAGGTTGATGCCCATACCCAGCACACCCCATACTACGGCACGGGGGCATACGCCGAAGCCTTTGCGCAGGTATTTTCCTGTACTGATGCGCAGGCCCAGCAGTTCACCCAGCGTAGAAAGAAAGGCAAATTTCAGGAAGCTCATCACCATGCCGTGTGCGGCATTGAACGACTGATAGCCTGCATACAGGCTTTCGGATACGAAGAACGGCGCGAACAGAGCCGCGACAATCACGATGAAGTAGAGGTCGGTGCGTTTCATGATTATTAGGTTGTATTTGTACATTTTGTATTATGGCGGCACAATGTACTAATTTAAATGAATCCGGCAAACTTTTGTCTGGTGAAAATACGTTTATGAAAGAAAAATGTCTATCTTCGACACAGATTCATTACTAAATCAATAATAGAAGCATGAAAAAACAGGTATTCTTTTTCTTGATGGGGACAACCTTGTGCTTGTTCTCCTGCCGTCCCTCTTCCCGAACGTCGGAAGCAACGGATGTGCATGAGGAAACGACGGTTTCCGATTCCGTGCAGACCTGTAAGGGGCGACTCATTATGGGCCACGAAGCCTATTCCTTTACCCCCGAAGGCGATACCTTGTCCTATTGGGTAGTCGACCGTTCGGGCGAACTGAAGAAACGTTACGAGGCAGCTTTGCCCGCCGGTTCCCAACCCTATACTCCTGTTTCAGCCGAACTGAAGGTGAAGATGATGGGGCCTTCCTCCGAAGGCTTTGCTGCCGATTACGACGGAGTGGTCGAAGTGCAGCAGATCATTCGCGTGGGCGACTGATTTCGCTTCCGGCTTTTCGTGCCAGTTCGGCACGGATACGGCTCAGCGACTGAGGAGTGATGTACAGGTACGAAGCAATGTGCTTCAGCGGTACGTGTTGCAGCAGTTCGGGCATCCGTTCCAGCAGCGACAGGTACCGTTCTTTGGCCTGTGTCGCTCCTTCGTTGATCAGCCTTTCTTCAAACATCAGAAACTCCCGTTCAAACATCCGCCTGCCCAGGTTGGCAGCTGCTGCCGACGAGTGGAAGAAGGCTTCCAGTTCCTGCCGCCCGATGCGGTATAGCAGGCTGTCGCTCATGGCTTCGATCGAAGTTCCGGATGGTCTTCCGCCCATGTATCCCCGGGTCGAGAAGAGCGATTCGCCGGTGGTGGCAAACCAGATACTCACGTCTACGCCATTGCGCAGGTAATAGCCGCGCCAGATGCCCTGGCCTATCAGGTAGAACGAGGTATTAAGTTCTCCTTCGTGCACCAGTACTTCGCCCCTGCGGTAAGTCACTGGTTCCATCAGGGCCAGCAGGGCAGCTGCATCCTTGCTGTCCAGGTTGTATTTCTTGCTGAATATGTCAACGAATTTTTCCATGTCTTTTTATCTTCGGTTTCCGTAGGAGGTAATTTTCAAGTTTCTCTTTCCTCTTTCTTCCCCGGCAGTAAATGGTCAGTACGAAGAGCAGCGTCAGTGTCTCGGCGGCAGGTACGGCCAGCCAGATGCCGGGTACCCCCATCATGATGGGCATCAGCCAGAAGCACAGCAACACAAGGATGAAGCCGCGCAACAGGGTGACAGCCATGGCCGGACGGTCTCGCTCTACACTCTGGAAATAGCCGATCGATACAATGTTGATTCCGAAGCACACGAAGCCGGCTGCAAAGAGCGGAAGTCCGTGCAGGGCAATGTCGTATGCCGCACAGCCCCGATCGACGAACAACCCCACAATTCCTTCGGTAAACAGTTCCGTGATGATGAATACCACCACACCGCAGGTCACTGCCGTCCACAGTGCCAGGCGGAAGGCCGACCGTACCCGGTCGGGCTGCGAGGCTCCGTAGTTGTAGCTCAGTATCGGCTGGGCCGACTGGGCAATGGCGTTGTACACCATGAAGATGATGGGGAAGAAATAACAGGCTATGCTGAAGGCTGCCACTCCGTCTTCGCCCAGATAGCGGATAAAGACATAGTTACCCACAAACATCATGGTAGCGATGGCCGCTTCACACAGGAAGGTCGAAAGCCCCAGCCGCATCATGTAGCCCACGTTGCGCACGGTCAGCCGCAGGCTTTTCAGACTCAGCTTGATGCGCTCCAGCCGGATCACATGCTGCCGTTGCATCAGGTAGACCAGTATCATCAGTGCTCCTACAATATATCCCAGGCTGGTAGCCAGTGCTGCTCCGAACATACCCCACCGGAAGACGTAGATAAACAGCCAGTCGAGGAAGATGTTGATCAGTGCCGGGATGATGTTGCATGTCATGGCGTAGTTGGGCGAGCCGTCCAGTCTGACGAAAAACATGCCCGAGCTGAGCAGGGCGCTGAACACCAGGAACGGCACAAACCAGTGCATGTATTCCACAGCCAGCGGCAGCAACCGTTCGCTGCTGCCCAGCAGGCGTGCCACCTGCTCCACGTTGCACAGGATGGCCACGGCATAGGCAATAAGCAGCAGGGACGAAACGATGATGGCCTGTGTCACGTTGATGCGTGCCACCTTCGGTTTGCCGTGCGACAGGTGGATAGATGCCACCACCGATGCTCCGATGCCGAACATCAGCGCCACTCCTGTGTTGATAAGGAACAACGGGGCTGTGATGTTGACCGCTGCCAGCGCATCGCTGCCAATACCTTTGCCCACAAAAATACCATCCGTGATGATGAAGATGGCCGAAAATACCATACCCAGTACGGTAGGAATCAGCAGCTTCCTGAACAGAGTAGGAATGTGCATGCTGCCAAAGTCGATACTGTCTTTCAATGTCTGCTTGTTGTTTTCCATTTCTGATCTTCTTTTTGAGCGCGCAAAGGTATAACAAATCCAGCCACCAGAAATTATCAAATGGTAAGAAATGGGAGAGGGCTCTTTTTTGTATGTCGGGTGTTGACACACCCTTAAAAAAGTAACGGGAAGGTTTGTCCTTGCGAAGTCGGGTGGTTCCTCCTTCTTTGACATCCCTTCCCGTTGCCGGAAAATTCTAAAATCAGGTATATTTATTTAATTACCTCAGCCAGTTTTTCTTGCAATGCTTCGCCTGCCAGGCCACGGGCCAGAATCGTACCGTCCTTGTCGATGAGCACTGTGTGAGGAATGCTGCTTACGGCATACAGTTTGGCGCCTTCACAATCCCAGTATTTCAGGTCCGACATTTGCGGCCAGCTGATGTTCAGCTGTTTGATGGCGTTCTTCCAGGCTTCTCCGCTCTGATCCAGCGAAACACCTACAATCTCGAAGTTCTTGTTTTTGTATTTGGCATACAGGTCTACCAGGTTCGGCATTTCGCGACGGCATGGTCCGCACCAGCTTGCCCAGAAGTCTACAAGCACTACCTTACCTTTGCCTACATAGTCCGACAGTTTTACCTTTTCGCCTTCAGGAGTCTGCATTTCGAAGTCGGTGAATTTCTGTCCAACGGCAGTTGCTTTCATCTGCTTCACGTTAGCCTTGATCTGAACGATTCTTTCGTCCTGTTCGTACATGGCAGGAATCTGCGGCATCAGCGGATCCAGCTCGTTGACGTCCATGTAGTAGTAATTCTGCTTCAGCAGGTGAATACCTACCGGATTGGTGATATTCTTGGCGATACCGTCTTTGGCCACACCTATCATTTTTTCCTGCAGACCTTCAATTTCCTTCCCTTTGGCCTCACGTTGTTCGTCAGTCAGGGTAGTGTCCGAAAGTGCGCTGTACAGTGTCTCCATCTGTTTCATCAGGCTATTTAGCTGTGTTCTGATTTCCTGATAAGCATCATTGTTGGGCGTACCGGTAGCGGCGTCGCTGTCCTTCGTCAGCTGGATGGCAATTTTTCCGTTCTCCAGGAAGAAGTCCATAGCCATACCGTTGTCCTCGTTGTTCTTGTACGTCAGGTAGCGGTTAACGGCCGTATCCTGCTTTCCGGTAAAGGTAAATGTTCCGTTTTTGATGACGGCCGAGTCAAGTTTAACCAGTTGGCGGCCTTCCACTCCCTGCAGGTACACCATGTCGCCGTCGTTGGCGCCTTCTACGGTTCCGGTGATGGTATAACCGTTGTTTCCACTGTTACAGGCAGCCAGCAGAGTCGCTGCCAATACATAAGTCAGTTTTTTCATCATTTGCTTATTTTAATGGTTAATAGTAAATGGATAATGATTAATAATGAATGGTTAATGGTAAATAGTCAAAGAACTGCATAAATTCTTCATCCTCCCTCCATTCTTCACTTTTAATTATTAATTTTTAATTACTAATTTTTTTCGGGCGTTAAAGGTACGTATTTAATCACAATCTCCGATGCTTTTTACAAAGATTTGCTTATTGCCACTTCCGCGACCTCAGTATCAGGAACGAAGCCAGTCCGGCAGCCAGCATGATTCCCCATGCCATGAGGTAACCGTACTTCCAGTCCAGCTCGGGCATGAATTTGAAGTTCATTCCCCATACGCCTACCAGGAAGGTAAGGGGGATGAAGATGGTAGATACGATGGTAAGCCGTTTCATGATGTAGTTCATGCGCATGTCGCTGTTCGAAATATACAGGTCCATGAGCGATGACAAGGTTTCGCGGCATCCTTCGGTCAGCTGTACGGCATTCAGCAGATGGTCGTTGACGTCGTTGAAGAACGGCCGGTTCGTCTCGTTGATCAGTTCCGAGTCGGGATGCACGATGCGCGAGTACTGGTCTTTCAGCGGCACGACGGTACGTTTTATCTCCATATAGCGTTTCCTGAGCAATTGCAGCTGCATGCGTATGTTGTAGCTGGTAGTGGCGGCCAGCAGTTCCGTTTCAAGATCGTCCAGCTGGTCACCTATCTCAATGGCCTGCGAAACGTAGCTCGACACCACCTCGTTGAAGAGTACCGAAAACAGATAGTCCGACGAGCGTGTCCGTATCTTCAGCACATTGTTTTCCAGGGCCTTGGCTGCATCGTCGAAGAACCGGGCTTCTCCTTCGGTGAAGGTCAGCACCACGTTGTTGCCTTGTATCAGCCGGATGGCGATGGCTGTATCGTCATGGAAGATACGTGTCACGACAAAGTTAAAGTCACCGTTTTTCTCTATCTTGCTGGGATGGTCCACATTCAGGATATCCTGCATCATCAGGAAGTTGATGTTGAAGTAAGTACACAGGTTTCTGATGTACTCCGTGTCTTTCAGTCCGTGCACTCTTATCCACAGTTTGTCATCAGGAGCAGTCAGTGAAGCAATCTTGTCGAAGTCCTGACAGACAATCTCATCGCAGTGCTCCGCCGAATAGCAGATCAGGTGTACATGGGTATGCGTTCCGTTGTCACCGTTGTAGGTGAGCCGTTCGGACAACAGGTTATTTTTCATTCTCTGTTCCTCGTTCTTCATTCCTCATTCTTCACTTTTCATTCTTCACTTTTCATTCTTCACTTTTCATTCTTCATTCTTCATTCTTCATTTTTCATTCTTCATTTTTCATTCTTCATTCTTCATTTTCTATCCTATTCCCAACAACTCTATTTCGAAAATCAGTGTCGAACCTCCTGGAATACCCGGTTGCGAAAACTTTCCGTAACCCATTTCGGCAGGGATGTAGATTTCCCATTTGTCGCCCACATGCATCTGTTGCATGGCTACAATCCATCCTTCTATCAGTTCGTTCAGTCGGAAAGCGATGGGCACACCGCCACGGCTGCTGTCAAACTTCTTGCCATTGATGGTCCATCCCGTATAGTGGGCCGTTACGATGCTTCTGGGAGTAGGGTGGGGACCGTCACTATTTCCGGAAACCAGCACCTTGTAGTAGATGCCTTTCGGCAGTGGCATCACTCCTTCTTCGGCAGCCTTTGCCGCCAGCCAGTCTTTGTTGGCTTGTATATAATCTTTCTTTGCCATATTTTAGGGTTTAGAGTTTAGGGTTTATGGTTTAGAGTTTATGGTTTGTGCTGAATGGTAAATTCTTCATTAACTTCGCTCAAAACCTCTTTTGATTTTTCACATAGAAGTAAATTCTTCATTCTTCATTCCTCATTCCTCATTCTTCATTCCTCATTCTTCATTCTTCATTCCTCATTCTTCATTCTTAATTCTTCATTCTTAATTTTCTTTATTTCCCTGCACGGATTCCCCGCCGCCACCGTATGAGCCGGGATATCCTTTGTCACCACACTGCCTGCTCCGATCACGGCACCGTCGCCGATGCTCACTCCCGGCAGGATGACTACGTTCCCTCCGATCCACACGTTGTTGCCGATGCGGATGGGGTAAGCATACTCCAGTCCGGCATTGCGCTGTTCCACGTCCAGCGGATGACCGGCGGTATAGATGCCCACATTGGGAGCGATGAATACATTGTCGCCGATGCTGACGTCCGCTCCGTCCAGAATCACCAGGTTGGTGTTTGCAAAGAAATTCTTTCCGATGTGGATGTGGTAACCATAGTCGCAGTAGAAAGGCGAAATGATGCATCCTCCTTCGCCCATGTTCACAATGCGGCGTATCAGCCGGTCCCGTTCCTCGCCACGGTCGGGCGGCAGCAGATTGTATTCGTGCAACAGATAGCGCGTCTCCAGCATTTCCTGTTGCAGCTGCGGGTCGTTATTGGCATCGTACAGCAGCCCTTCGGCCGCTTTCTGTTTTTCGGTTTTCATAAAGCTGAGTTTGAATGCTTGTTTTCTGCACTTTGCAGAAAGTTTTTCAAAGGGGATAAATATTCTGTTTCCAGATTCCAATACTTAGGGTTGTCAAAGAAGAAATCTTTTTGTTTTTTTAAGCGTTCGGTTTCCTTTCTCGATTTTTTAAAAGATTCTATATAAGCATATATCTTAGCCTTTCTGTTGGGCGAAATGTATTTGAGGCTTCCATCTGGATTTACGTGTCCGGCAACGCATTTCTCATATCCTTCAAAACATTTGGTTTGCAGGATTTCCCACCTTTCCCGGTTTTCTCCCCAGAGAAAAACAAGGTATTTCTCTAAAAACTGTGCATCTCTCCCTTCGACAAAGATTCTGATCATCTTATTTCAATTTCTTGATTAATGACATATTGAAATTTCTCATAAGGATATTCATAGGCCTTCATTTCATCTGTTGGCAGATGCCTTAAGGAATAGCACATGATTTCATCCTGCATTTCTTTGTCATCGATTTCACTCAGTATCTTATTGAGCGCCTGGAGTGATTCGATATTGTGTGTAGTAGCAAATACCTGTACGTCGAGCATTCGGGCGGTTTTCAGGATTGCTTTCCATAGCGAAGCCAATGAAGAGAAATGCATGCCGTTATCTATTTCATCAATAAAGATAATCCCTTCTTTGCAGCCATAAAGTGAAGTGATAATCGCCAGTAATTTTCTTATCCCATCTCCTAACATGTTGATAGGAACCAATCTGTTTAGTCCGATGTCTACGCTGACTCCCGATTTCAGTACATGAATGGATTTTATTTTGGGCTCTACGTGCTGTAGTATCTCTACGATGACCGGCTCTTGTTTCGCTTCAATGATGCGTGTCAGGTTTTCGACGGCGATACTGAATGCGAATTTCGAATTGATGTAAACTCCCGACAGTGTTTCCTTGTATTGTTTCGACGTTTCTATCCGGATGTTTCCCCCTTTTTCTTTAGGGTCAATAAGGATGGCCGAGCGGTCGCTTATCGTATCTCCATTCGTTAGGGTATAGCTGAAGTTCATGGATAGTCCGGTAATGATATTCGCTTCCTGATTCGAAAGGGCCTGTGTCGAAATCTGTTCCCCCGATAACACGATGCGCGCAGACTCTGAGATGATAGGAGCAATTTCCAGTGTCCTTACAGTACCGTCTTGTTTTTGTCCCTGTATCAGAATATGATTTTCCGATGCCATATTGTAAAAGTTCAGGCTGATATCTTCCTGAGTGAAAGAATCGTAATCCCTGAACTGGTTGATTCTCAAAATCAGGAGAGGATTTGAAAAGCCGGACAGCAGGAACAGTGCGTCAAGCACACTCGACTTTCCGCAGTTGTTCTTGCCTACCAGCAGATTGACCTGCTTTAAGTTAGGCAGAAAAAGATGCTTGATCCCCCTGAAATTATTAATTTCAACTTCTTTAAAAATCATATCTGCAACGTATTATCGGGCTAAAGTTACAATAATTTTGATTATAGTCTGTATTTGGACGGACAAATTTTACTTTCTGTCAAAACATAAAAAATCCGTGCAATCCGCGTATCCGATGGCTTTCACCACAGATCACACACAGATTACACGGATTTTTATGATACGTTATAAGCCTACTTCAATCAATAAGCAAAGATCGGATAATTCTTCATCGTCTCGTTTACGCGGGCACGAACCTTGGCGATTACCTCTTCGTTGTCCACGTTCGACAATACTGTTTCGATCATTTCTGCGATTTCCAGCATCAGGTCTTCCTTGGCACCGCGTGTAGTGATGGCCGGTGTACCCAGACGGATACCCGAAGTCTGGAAGGCCGAACGGCTGTCGAACGGCACCATGTTCTTGTTCACGGTGATGTCGGCCGAAACCAGTGCCTTTTCTGCTACCTTACCGGTCAGGTCAGGATATTTCGAACGCAGGTCTACCAGCATAGAGTGGTTGTCCGTACCGCCGCTTACGATGGTAAATCCACGGTCGATCAAAGCCTGTGCCAGTACGGCGGCGTTCTTCTTCACCTGTGTAGCATATTCTTTCCATTCGGGTTGCAGAATCTCACCGAAAGCCACAGCCTTGGCAGCGATGACATGCTCCAGCGGACCTCCCTGGATACCGGGGAATACGGCCGAGTCAAGCAGCTGCGACATCATCTTGATTTCACCCTTCGGCGTTGTCTTGCCCCAAGGGTTGGGGAAGTCCTTACCCATCAGGATGATACCTCCACGCGGACCGCGCAGGGTCTTATGAGTTGTCGAAGTCACGATGTGTGCATACTTCACCGGGTTGTCCAGCAGTCCGGCAGCAATCAGACCGGCAGGGTGAGCCATGTCGATCATCAGGATAGCGCCTACCTTGTCGGCAATTTCACGCATGCGCTTGTAGTCCCATTCACGTGAGTAAGCCGAACCACCACCGATAATCATTTTCGGTTTTTCGCGCAGAGCCACTTCTTCCATCTGGTCGTAGTCTACACGTCCGGTTTCTTTATTCAGGTTGTATTCGCAGGGATGATAGATGATTCCCGAAGTATTCACCAGCGAACCGTGTGACAGGTGACCGCCGTGTGCCAGGTTCAGACCCATGAATTTGTCTCCCGGATTCAGTACGGCCAGGAAAACGGCAGCATTGGCCTGTGCGCCTGAGTGCGGTTGTACGTTGGCCCATTCCGCACCGAAGATCTTCTTGACGCGGTCAATGGCGATCTGTTCGCTCTGGTCTACTACCTCGCAGCCTCCGTAGTAACGCTTACCGGGGTATCCTTCCGCATACTTGTTGGTCAGGCAGGATCCCATTGCCTGCATCACTTCGTCACTTACAAAGTTCTCTGATGCAATCAGTTCAATGCCTTTCAGCTGGCGTTGATGTTCTTTTTCGATAATGTCGAAAATCAAATCGTCTCTTTTCATTTCTTATAAGATAAATTGATAAATCCGCATTTGTTTGCTATAGTATAGGTTCGCAAAAGTAGGCAAATAAATTAAGTTTCGCAAAGCAGGACCCCGTTTTTTCGGTTGCAGAGAATATTTTTCAGATACGGACGGTACAGATGGGCGTATACTTGTTTTTACCACAGAGAACACAGGGTTTCACAGAGGTGAAATCAGTTTGGATTCCCCGGATTCAATCTTTTACAGGCATTCTGAACCTGCTTATCAGCAATACGTTACTTTGTGCCAATCGTTTATATTGAGGTGAATTTTTCAGAATGTTGCATCTTCCTGACGGAATCCAATAATAAGTATGGTTTGGAGCCAGTGCTTTCAGGTTCGGCGCTTTTGTTTTTAACCATTGTTTCAGCCATTCTGCTTTCTTGATCACTTCGTTTACATTACTAGTATCAGCCGGATGAATTTCAACGAAATAGGCCTTACTTTCATATCCGATGGCATAGTCCCAGCGTGCTTCGTTAGGATGATTCTTCAGTGTACACGCATCAATGTCCACACTCCCTTCCAATAGTCGTGTGTTATTTACGGCTATCAGTTGGCTTTCTCCTTCTTTCAATGCCTGCAGTCCGGCTCTGTACCCTCCGCATACTTCGGGAGTGTTCTCAACAGCTTTTCTAAAAGCATTGTCAGTTTGACTTTTAATAGTTTTATTCTCCATAGCGACTGACGATCTCTGATGATTTGCCGGCAAAGCTGGACAGTCCTCCCCATTCAGCTACATCTGCATCATTGCTCAGTGCGTCCAGGGTAGATATATCTGCAAAGGTCACTCCTTGAGAGTTTGTTTGCTTGCCCGAATAGAATGTCTTGATATTTTTACCTTTCAGGTTATCAAACAGGTTGGCTGCTGTCGAGTGCATAGAGATACCGAATATCTCGCTCATCGCCGTTTTAAAGTCTTCTTCCGGTAAATTCTGAAGATTGTTGAAAGCCCATACAAACTCTGGAAATGTGGTAGAGTGTGTCGATACGATAACCTTATATCCGTTTTTTATCAATTCGATGATCTCCAGCAATACCGACTGGATGGCCTGTGGGTGCAATCCCATTTCTGGTTCTTCAATAATTACCCATTCATAATCCTCTCTGTTTACTACCTGTGTAGGAGGACCGGACAAACAATAGATGCCTAGCAATAACGGCATGAATTCTTTTTGTCCTGCACTCCAGGCCATAAATGGTATTTTCATGTCATCAATTTCCAGTTTCATCTTCCGTTGGTTGCCAGCTTGGTCTATGATTACTTTTCCGTTATGAAAGATGGTCTGTGTAATCGAATTTCTCACCGCTCCTTTCAGCCTGTTTCTCATGGGGAAAATAATATCTGGGTTTCCCAGTCCTCCCTGCATGAATACTCGGAGTGTTTCGCTGAATCTTCTTAAGACATACGGCGTATCCCAATCAAATTCCATGAAGTTTTTAGGACGTCCGTCTGCGATACTCAATATTCTTTGGGCAGGAATATAGAATACAGATTCCTTAGGCATTTCCGATGCCTTTTGCTGGGCGAGTGTATCCAGCAATGTCCTGGGGGAAAAATTTTTCCCATCAGAAGTTATTTCCGTATCTTTCTTGAACAATTGCGATAGTCCTTCACCGAAATATCCTTCCAGCAAATTGGTCGCATCCTTTTTATTCAGTATATAATTATAATTTCTGAGTGTGGAAATAATATGTTGCTGGTCTATGATTAGTTTTAGTAACTCCAATGACAGACTTTTGCCACTAGCCTGAGGTCCGATCAGAAAAGTCAAGTCGCCGAAGTCCATCTCTGCCTCCCTGATAGGTCCGAAGTTACGTATCGTCAGTCTCATAACAAAGTAAGTTTTTTTGTTTTTAAGTATTTAACCCTTTAACCCGTAGGCTCATAAGCGAAATCCCATCCCCTTCAGAAGAACACCCCCAGCGAGAAGCTCATCACGTTGTCTTTGCGGTGGAAGTAGATGCCTTTGTCTGGCTCTACTGTTCCGGGCATTCCTTCAACGGGAGGAACGGTATATTCAATCCGCTTCGACATGTTATGCAGTCCGACGTCGTACCGGAAGTCGAAAAAGACGCGCGAGATGGTGACCGCCACCCCTAACGTGGCACAAATGTTCAGCGGGCGCAACGTCTCCTGTATGTCCGTCTGGTCAAAGTTCTCGAAAGTGATATCGCTCTGTTGCTGCAGCATGAAACGTATCTTGGGTCCTCCGAAAATGGCCAGGCTGTACGGCCCCTCCTTGATGATGTTGTAGCCGTATATCACCGGGACGTCCACACTGTGTATCGTCGATGCGATGGAGGCCTTTTCCGGGATGTCATTGGCATTGCTGCTTTCCGGCAACGGTTTGTCGAAGCTGATGTCGCAGCTGTTCACCGTGTACGATACTTCCGGTTGCAGGAAATGCTTCCCGAAGTTGATGCGCATAAACAGCGACCCGAAGTAGCCTATCCGGTAATTGTTCTGTATCTCCTGGATGCTGACACCGTTCACGTTCAGGTGCGGCACCAGGAACAGGGAAGAAGTAAATCCGCCCTTCGCGCCAAAGTTCACCGTATGGTCGTGTTCGGGCTTTTCCTTTACCTCCTCCGTTTCCGGAGTTCCGGGCACAACCAGATCCTGTCCCCACATTCCTGCTGGGAACAGACATGCGCAGAGCAGCATACAGCAGTGCCAAAATCTTCGTTTCATTTTTTCTTCTTTTCTACCGACCAGCCGAATTTTCCTATCTTATCTCCCAGTTCATAGTATCCGCCATGCACATACACCAGCGGATTTGTCTCGGCCAGTTCCAGTTTTCCCGTTTCCGGGTTCAGGTGGTTTGTTTCCGCCCGTACGTTTACCACGTCTGCCACGAACATGTCGTGCGACCCCAGCGACACGATTTCTTTCACCCGGCATTCGATGCACAGCGGCGATTCTTCGATCAGGGGAGCCTTCACAACCGTACATTTTCCCGGTGTCAGGTGCATTTCTTCGAATTTGTTGTAATCCCTGCCCGAACGCACGCCACACCAGTCCGTAGCCCGTGCCATGTCTTTGGTGGTCAGGTTGATCACAAACTCCATGTTCCGCTTGATGATGTCGTACGAGTACCGTTCCGGCCGTACCGAAATGTAGCACATTGGCGGGTTCGAACAGATGGTCCCCGTCCATGCCACTGTCAGTATGTTGTATTCTTCGGGACAACTTCCGCAGCTCACCAGCACAGCCGGCAGCGGATAGATCATCGTCCCCGGTTTCCAGTCTTCTTTCATTTTATTTAATTGATAATTGATAATTGATAATGGAGAATTGATAATTGATAATTAGTGGTTGAGGTTATCTCTCGTCATTATCAATTCTCTATTAATTAAATAATTTAAGTTTCGCAAGTTTATTAATCGGTTGTAGTTAAGGAGTTAAGAAGTTAAGTAGTTAAGCCGATACCTTTGTGATAAGGATACAAGCCATATACTTAATCTATTGGCTTTAACTCCTAGCCCACCATAGTGGGCGATAACTTCTTTTAACTTCTTTAACTTCTACAAGTTTCGAACTTGCGAAACTTGAGTTAAATAATCTCAATTTCCTCTCTCTTCTGTTCCTTCTCGCAATAGTGGCATTTGATGACGCAATGCTCCTTGTCTATCACGTGGAAGCGGGTAGGCATCGGCTCGTTGTTGGTGATGCACTTCGGATTGGCACATTTCACGATGCCGTGCAGTTCGTCGGGCAGACACACTTCCCGTTTCTCCACCACTTCGTAGTTGCGGATGATGTTCAGTTTCACGTTCGGAGCCACTACGGCGATACGGTTTATCTCGTCGTCGCAGAAGAATTTGTCGGCAATCTTGATAATGCCTTTCTTACCCAGTTTCTTGCTGTTCAGGTTGAATCCGATGGTAATGTTGTTGTTCATGTGTTCCAGTCCCAGCAACGACACCACGGTAAACAGCTTCTCGGAAGGAATATGGTCGATTACAGTGCCGTTCTCCAAAGCGGCCACCTGCAGTTCTTTCTTATCGTTCATTTTTTTAATTGAAAATTGATAATTGAAAATTGATAATTGGGGGATTGGCAATGGAAATGATTCACTGATTTCCCATTATTCATGCTCCATTTTCACCTCCTCCAGCGTGATGCCCAGCACGTCGCACAGGATCGCTTCACGGGCATACAGTCCGTTCTGTGCCTGCTGGAAGTAATAAGCCTTCGGATTGTCGTCCACGTCGTAGGCAATTTCGTTCACGCGGGGCAGGGGATGCAGGATGCGCAGGTTCGGACGCGTATGTTCCAGCATCTTGTTGCGCAGGATGTATACGTTCTTCACCCGTTCGTACTCCATCAGATCCGTGAAACGCTCCCGCTGTACGCGTGTCATGTACAGGATGTCGGCATCCGCTATCGTCTCTTCCGTGAAGTCGGTATGTTCCACATATTTTATACCGTGTTCGCGGCAGTATATTTTGTATTCTTCCGGCATCTTCAGCTCATCGGGTGCGATGAAGTGGAAAGTCGGGTTAAAGTGTCTCATGGCCATCAGCAGCGAGTGTACGGTACGTCCGTATTTCAGGTCACCCACCAGGAAGATGTTCAGGTTTTCCAGTGTTCCCTGCGTCTTGTAGATCGAGTACAGGTCGAGCATCGTCTGCGAAGGATGCTGGTTGGCACCGTCTCCTGCATTCACGATGGGCACGTTGGTCACCTCGCTGGCATATCGGGCAGCTCCCTCCAGATAATGTCTCATCACGATGATGTCTGCATAGTTGCTCACCATCTTGATGGTATCCTTCAGTGTTTCACCTTTCGACGAACTGGTCGCTTTCGGGTCGCTGAATCCGATGACGCGTGCTCCCAGCCGGTTGGCAGCCGTCTCAAAGCTGAGCCGTGTACGTGTAGAAGGCTCGAAAAATAGGGTTGCTACGACTTTTCCGTCCAGCAGGTGTCGGTTCGGACGTTCTTCAAACTGTTTTGCCATCTCAAGCATGTAGAGAATTTTCTCTCTGCTGTGTTCGGCAATGGTCACTAAACTTCTGTTTTCCATATTGTTGAATACTTTTTTTGATAGGTCCCGTACGGGTAAGTTACTTTACGGGACTCCAATTCTTATTTTCCGAGAGTGTAAAGGTAGATAAAAAATGCGGTAGCTGAAAACAATCGGCTCCATTTTTTTGCGGCAAAAAAACTACATATCGTCCATAGACAGCCCTTTGCAGGATATTTTATATCTTTGGATAAGATAGGATGCGGTTCGGCATAGCCAAATTGAAAACTTTAGTTTTCATTTGTCTCTGCGCTCACCTTTTTCTATCTTTGCTTCCTTTCTTTTTATGCTTCCGAAACGCCCATTTCGGAAATAGCTGTTTCGCTATTGCAAAGATAATGCGTTTTTCTATAAAAAACGAGGGCGTGTCAAACCTAAGTAATGGTATCTGACACACCCTCTAATAAATATGCAAAACTTTCATTACAATGCTTCAACTTCTTTTTCTGTAAGCCCTGTAATTTGAGCAATTGTTTTCGTCGGAATGCCTGCATGTTTCATGGCAGTGGCATTCCTTATGCGTTCCTTTTCTATGCCTTTTTCTATGCCTTTCTCTATGCCTTTCTCTATGCCTTTCTCTATGCCTTGTTCCATACCTTCCTTAAAACCTTTCTCTCTTCCTTCTCTTGTGGCACTACTGATGTGCATCTTCGCGGTGCTGATGATATCCCAAAATTTTTCATAACCAAGCAATTGTGCTTCTGAGAAAGCTGACTCTTCCAGTTGGCTGACAGCTTTGCATATTTCGGGGTTATTCATTAGTTCTTGCGGCACTTCACGTGTTTTCTCGTTAATTTCCGTCAAATAGCGCAACCAGAGAACCTGCATCTTCTTATCGCTATAACTGTGGGGTGTAAACTTAGGGAGTTCAATGAAGATGAAGCGCAACCCTTCAATCACCTCTTTGGTTTCGGCCGATTCTACAATTTGAAAATCATGATAAAATTCTTCACTTTCCGAAAAAGTGTCATTCACCAGATTAAGCGAATACACAGGCTGTAATATTTCGTAATCACCTCCCTTGTCCAACTGGCTGACGTAAGCTTTAGAAGCATTGAACAGTACGCGTTGCTTGTAAGCCGAAGTCCACATCATTTGCATTTCTACGATGAACTGACGGCCCATGTGATTACGGCAACGTACGTCAACAATGTTGTCCCAACTAAAAGGGTTGAACTGTATCAGTTCTGGGTTGAGATATTCTACCCAGGTGATTTCCTCGTCGGCATCTTTAAATGGTAACAGCGCATTCAGGAAGCTGATTACTAAGTCGGGGTGTTCGCTGAACACTTTCTTGAAAGTGAGGTCGGCTTTCGGATTGAGGTATTTCATAACTGACAGTATATGTTTTCTACATGCGAAGATACCACTAATTATCTCAATAACAATAGGCGGGGCATTTTTTTATCACTCAAGTTTCGATCTTACCGAACTGCATAGGCGATGATGTCGTAAGCTCAGGTTGCAGTTGACAAGCAACAAGTTGACGGGTTAACAAGGTGTTTGTAGCGAGCCGTTTCAAGAGGCACTTTATCAAACAGGGAGTTCCAGCCTAGTAGACTTGTTAACTGAAGCCTTGTCAACTAATAAGTTGAGTACTTGCGAATTGAAAATCAACGAAGTTAAACTTAAGTAAATTCGGTTGTTTGTGACAAAATGACACACTTGCAATTCAGATAACGCCATACCGTTTCCCTGTTTCTGTCAATTCGTGTCATCCTTCCTGAAAACCAGCGCCTTCCGTGTTACTCCGTATTTTCTGTGGTGAATATTGCTCTTCTTCCTTCCCCTTGTTAAGAAAAAATTCGATTTTACCTCCTGTTTTAGTTGCTCGTTAATAAAATTATATGCATCTTTGCAACTAGTAAGATGGGCTTCGGAAGTTCATATTGGTTCATTTCGGATGCAGTCGGGCAGTAGGAGGAAAATAATTCTTTTTCTTGCCGGTTCATGCAGTATTTGAGCTCCCGTTGCGTTCTCTTACTGATAGACATTTGTAAATTGGGAAAGGTATAAAAACTGAAAATTCCAACATGGCTGTTTGTTTCGGTTGTGAAAGAACAGGAGAACTTGAAATTTTCAGCAATGTACGGATTTTAAATTGTAAACCACTGTGTATTAGCTTGTTATAACAATAGGCTGATATGGCCGAGATTTGACTATGAATGAAGTAAACGCTGGTACGGTCGATGCCGGAATGCTGGAGGGAGTCCGCAACGGTCATCAGGTTCGCTGGTACGTACTTTCCTTGCCGTCCTGTCATCGGGGACCTGCGCAAGGGTTGCAGACCGAGCTGAATCGCCGTATTCGCGAAGGTGGTACTTTGTTCGACTTTTTTGCTCCTTCCTATGTCGAAGTGAAAGAGTCCGGAGGCAAGCTGGTCAACACCGAGCGTCCCCTGCTGTACAATTATGTGTTTGTACATGCTTCCGAAGTCGAAATATTTCGTTTGAAACGTCAATTTCCCCTGTACAACTTCCTGCCCCGTGTTCGCGACCGTAAGGGAAGTCATTATCCCTACCTGTCCGACGCCGCCATGGCCAATCTGAAATGGGTGGCACGCTCCTATAGCGATGTGCTTCCCCTTTACGTCCCTCAGGCCGAGCAGTTGCGTAAGGGCGACCGCGTTCGTATCACCGAAGGACGTTTTCAGGGAGTAGAAGCCGAAGTCGTTATCCAGCCGGGCGCCGGACGTAAAGAGATTGTGGTCTGTGTCGACCAATGGATGTGGGTACCCCTGCTGCACGTGCAACCGGGCCAGTACGAAGTCATCGCGCTGAACACCGCTGGTAAGCACGTCTATACCCGCCTCGACAACGACCGCCTTTTTACAGGTCTGCACGATGCCGTGTGCCGCTATCACACTCCCGCCGGAGTGACCGATGCCGACCGTGCCCTGGCCGACGACGTATTACGTCAGTATGCCGAATTGCAGATGGATACCGACATACTGCGCAGCAAGCTCTACTGTTTGTTGTTGTGTGCACGCACCGTTTTGGGGCAACGCGACGAGTGCCGTCAGCTGTTGGCTGCCGTTTCAGCCTTTCTGCCTTTGGTCAAGGCCGAGCAGTCGCAGGCACTGTTGCTTGTCACCCTTTACGGTTGCACCGACAGCAGTATCTATTACGACCGTGCCCACGCGCTGATTGACCCTTGGCGACGCGAGCCGCAGCTCAAGAAGAGCAAACAACGCCTTCTTCGTTTTCTCGACGATTACGACCGGGTGCTGGGACATGGTGTAGGGTGATGGTGTAGGGTTTAGCGTTGAGGGTTGAGGGTTTATGGTTTAGGGGAGTAGGAAAGTAGGGAAGGTTTATGGTTGAGCGTATACGGTTTATGGTTGAGGGTGATAATAGAGTAAGTGTATCAAATTAAGGAACCGCTTTCTTTTAGGCACGGATTACGCGGAAAAACGCAGAGATAGAAGAATAATCATCCGCGAAATTCCGTGTAATCCGTGCCTAAAAACAACAAGATATCAGTTACTTTTAGTTCTGACACACCCTCTAAAGCTTTTGGAAATAGTCGACTTTAACCCTCAACTCTCAACCCTCAACCATAAACCCTCATCCCTCAACCCTCATCCCTCAACCCTAAACCCACCTTCACCTGTATTCAGCAACGGCATCGAAGCATGGACAAGCTTTCATAGGATTCAAATCCCGGTGTCCTACGACTAAAGCATTCGGAAACAGTTTTTTCAGTTCACGTATCAGCGCCAGCAGGCTGGCCTTTTGCTCCAGCGTACGGGTGTCACAAGGTTGTCGGTTGCGGTCCAGTCCGCCTTCGTAACAGATGCCGACACTGTGCCGGTTGTGATGCTGGCAGTGAGCCCCGATTTGCTCGATCGGTCTGCCCCGGTGAATCTCTCCGTCGCGGGTGATGTAGAAGTGATACCCGATGTCGCGGAAGCCCCGGTGCCGGATGTGGTCCCGGCGACATTGTTCAAAATCAAAGCTCTGCCCCTCGGAGGTGGCAGAGCAATGAACGATAATCAGCGTAACAGTCCTCATCGCCCCATGCACGATGTGAAGCCAAACACTCCGGCCAGGGCGGTTGCCACAGCCACAATGGCCTTGAGCACAATGCCCCAGACCGACGACTTTTTCGAATTGGAATTGCTCATGATAATGATGAATGATTAATGGTTAATGATTTAAGTTTTGCAAGTTTATTAATCGCTTGTAGTTGAGGAGTTAAGAAGTTAAGGAGTTAAGAAGTTAAGGAGTTAAGCCAATACCTTTGTGAAAAGGATACAGGCCATACACTTAATCTATTGGCTTTAACTCCTAGCCCACCTTGGCGGGCGATAACTCCTTCTAACTTCTTTAACTTCTTCAAGTTTGGCTTCGCCGATTTTCAATTCGGTAAATCCGAAACTTGAGTAAAATAAGTCAGTTACCCGTAGCTGTTTATCCTAACGGATCTTCGCCACCGCCTCCCTCATCCGGATCGGTCACGGTGCTTCCTCCGCCACCTCCGGAGGTTCCGCCACCTTCAATGGAGTAGGGAGTCAGTTCGCGCAGTGTGGCTTCCAGGTTGATGCGGGCATTGCTCAGCTCGCCGGTAGCGCGGGCACGCAGCTTCAAGCCCTTCACGTGGTCCGCCACCTTGAATTCCTGAGCCGAGGCGGCGCCGTGGTCGCTGACGATGCCCACCGAGAAGATGGCAAGGTCGTCCAGTTTCACATTCTTGCCGTCCAGAATCAGCTCCTTGATGCAAGTCACCATGTCGGCCAGTACCCCCTTGATCACACCGGGCGAGAATGGCGTGTTGTGCTTCGACATGTGTTTCGACAAGGCTTCAATGTCCAGCGTTTCGCTGATCACCGGGCGTGCGTACCACAATCCATTGCAAGGATGGTTCTCGCCCACGATTTGGATTTTTTTGTAGGTAATCATAGATAATTGAAAAATTAAAAGTTAATAAATAAGAGTTCCCTTGTGGTGAACACTACAAAGATACATCACCGCGATTGCTGAAAATCCGTAAATATCGGTTACAGTTGATTGTGGTTGATTATAGTTGATTAAAGTAAGGCACATGTATGGTATTCTCACTGATTTTCAGTATCTTTACGGACGAAAGATAGAAAAACCGAAAAGACTATGGAGAACTTTACCATCCGTTCATACGGCCGCACCGAATTGGCCCAGTGCTATTTCCCCGATCTCAATCCGCAGGTAGCCCACCGCAAACTGCAGGGCTGGATCAACTATTATCCCAACCTGCGCGAACGTCTCAATGCTGCCGGCATGCACCCTCGCAGCCGCGTCTATATGCCCGTCCACGTCCGCATGATCGTGGAGGCGATAGGGGAACCGTAAGGTTGAGGGTTTAAGGTTGAGAGTTGAGGGTTGAGGGTTGAGGGTTGAGAGATGCCGACTCTCGTAGAGACGCAAAATTTTGCGTCTCCATCCCCCACGCACCAATAATCTGGTCCGTGTTTCCCATATTATTCGTGACTGAAAATAATATTTTCGGTTTGAGAAACGGAAAACAGATTTTCTAATCCTTGCAAAATCGGGGAAATTCGGGTTAAAGCTTTAAAAACTAAAACTTTTGTATGATTGCAATTAAATGCTTAAATTTGCATGGGAAAACTTAAAAAATAAGCTAATCATGTGTTGTGTTGAAGAAATAAAAGATACTATTATTGCAGCTCAAGAGGAATTCGATAATAATAGTAAATTTATAAATCAGGAACAAGCTATCAATCAATATTTGGATATTATTATTGATATCAGAAAAAATCTTTGTGATTTGAATAAAGTGATATTAGAACTTTATGATATACTTCATTCTAATTTTACAGAATTGACAACTGATGATTATGACCAAATTAGTGGTATGTATAAGAATCTAGTTCGTAATTTGATAAAACTTTATGCCACTTATCGAAAGTCTGAGTTTTTTTCAGGTATTAAGACTGACTTAATGAATTTAAAAAGTAATATTCAGAATCTAGAGGAGATGAGTAACGATATAGAAGTCTTTATTGTTGAATTAGGTCGGAATAATGAATATAAGGCTCTGGCTGACCGGATAAATATTTTGTAACGTGCTAAAATTTTATTCTATCCAACGATTCAGAGATGCTGTTTCTAAGTTGTGTTCTAAGAGAAAGGAAGGTTATATAAGTGTTAAAAATGATATTTATAGCTCTTTCTGTGGAAAATCAGTCGATGAAATCCGTATCAATCGGGATATGGTACGGGATGAAAAGACTTTTTCAATCATAAAATTAAGAATGCCTAATAGTTATCAGAATTTGAGTAAAAAAGACGGTTATAGGCTTATTTATTTAGTACATAAACAAAGAGAAGAAGTGATTTTTCTATATGTGTATCCTAAACGTGGAGCACAAGGTCTAAATACCATTAGTGCAAAAGATATGATTACATTGCTTAATGATTATGTGAATGAAAAACAAACTTCAATGTTGAGACTTCATCAACTGGATGCTGATTTGAGTTTACAAATTTAATACTCCTAGTTTAATCCGTCCTGATCTGATCCGCGTATTTCGTAGTGAAATACCCTTGTGTCTTCCGTGGCGAACCCGATTTAAAAACGATACCCTCATTTGTCTTCATGACCTGCTTCATTATATTTGCGGAAAATAGCGAAAGGTATGGAAACAATTCAAATTAAGTTAGAAAAACAGCTTTTGGACAAAGCTCTTATATATGCCAGGCAACGTGGAATGGACTTGTCTGTATACTATCCGATTATTTGTCCCGTTTGGTCAAGCAAGAGGATAAAAAGCAGGAAATACCTGATATTGTTCAAAGTCTGTTGGGTGCCGGTACGCCGGTAGCAGAAGATGATTTGAGAATGGTAAAGAGGCTTATCATCAATATTTGGAAGAAAAATACCGATGAAAAACTTCGACGATTTTTAATTCTCAAGTGCTCAACTTATTAGTTGACAAGGATTCAGTCAACAAGTTTGCAAGGCCTGAATGCGCTGTTTGATAAAGTGTCGTTTAAAGTAGCTCGGTACAAAGACCTTGTCAACTCGTCAACTTGTTACTCGTCAACTGCAACTTGAGCTTGCGCATTGAAAAATTAACGAAGCTAAACTATAACCTATATGTTAAGTGATATTTTAATGTGGAATAAAGTTGGGCGTGTGGTGACACTTATTGCCAAGCGACTGAATATTTCTCCAGAACGTGCATTAGATTTGTTCTATAGTTCGGAAACAAGTCTCCGATTGCACAATGCTGATGATTATCTTTATATGATGGGTGATTTATATATTGTTGATGAATTGGTGTCAGAATTACGTGCCAGTGAATCTCATTCATGATAATGGTTGAGGGAGTAGCGTTGAGGGTTTAGGGTTTAAGGTTGAGAGTTTAGGGTTTAGGGTTTAGGGTTGAGGGTTGAGAGATGCCGACCCGTAGAGACGCAAAATTTTGCGTCTGCGTCCCCCACGCACCAATAATTTGGATCCGTGAATAATCCGTAGTGAAATACCCTTGTGTCTTCCGTGGTGATAAAAAGATAAAGCCGAGGGAACCCCTTGTTTATTAGTGAAAAAAATGTTTCTTTTGCATCATGCGATTACAAAGTAACCTGTATAAACACATTTACGTATAATATTATGGTCATTTCGTACATAAAACTACATAATTGGAAAAATTTTCAGAATTGTTCTGTTGCATTGGCGGAACGCTGTTTCATTGTTGGAGCAAATGCGACGGGCAAATCTAATTTTTTGGATGCACTTCGTTTTTTGCGGGATATTGTTAAAAAAGGAGGAGGATTACAAACTGCAGTAGAAAGCAGGGGTGGCATTACAAAAATAAGATGTTTGGCTGCACGGGTTCGGACAGATGTGGAAATAGAAGTTACACTGCGCGAGAAGTCGGATGCCCCTGATAAGTGGAAATATACATTGAATTTCAAACATACGGGAGGCGGAATTCGGAAGAATGAGGTTACAGTCAACAGAGAGAGTGTGTGGCTGCTGACAGAGAACCGATGTTTGTTGGACAGAACAGAAAATTCGGAGAATGAAACAGATGATACGCTGAAATATACACATCTGGAGCAAGCGGTAACCAGTCAGCAATTCCTGGAACTGAGGAATGCATTGGCAGACATTGAATATTTAAATATCGTTCCGCAAATGGTAAGGGAGTCGAGTTTGGCACCGGAGACAAAAGAAGATTATTATGGCAGGAATTTTTTGTCGGAACTGAGTAAGCTGAACGAAGCTACACGCAACAGTTATCTAAGAAAGGTGAACGAAGTGTTGAAATGTGCTGTTCCACAATTAGATAACCTGAGTTTTGTAAAAGATGAAAATGGGTTTTACCATTTGGAAGCCAAGTATTTACATTGGAGAGCTCAAGGAAGTAAGCAGACTGAAGCACAGTTCTCGGATGGTACATTGCGATTGATAGGACTTCTGTTCTCCATATTGGCAGGTAAGGGAATCGCTTTATTGGAGGAACCCGAAATCAATCTGCACCCCGGTGTGGTGGCTCAGTTGCCGGAATTCATAGCACGGATGCAGCGGCATAGGCCGAGACAGATAATTGTTACTACTCACAGTTATGATATTTTGTCCAATGAAGGCATTGATGAAACAGAAGTGGTTCTGCTGTTGAACAGCGATGAAGGAACATTGGCGAAAACGGTTGATGGGATAGACGAAGTCAAGGAAGTTCTGGATGCCGGATTGTCTATGGCCGATGCAGTGTTGCCTGTAACAAGGCCGGACAATTTACAAAATATTGGCAATGTTAGTTTAGACTGAATATGAGGGAAATATATCTGGTTGGTGAGGATGAAGTAACAAAGGCCATCATCCGGAAAATAATGGCTGTATATACTCCCGAATTGACAGTGAAAGGGGAACTTCCGGCCCGAGGGAGCGAAATTAAAAATAAGTATGCCGACATCGGCTATGCAAAAGCAGGGAGGAAGGGTAGAACGGAGAGAAATGCAGTTACCGCTGAAAGCTTCCTATTATCTGACGCACAACCTGGCATTACAGTCGTCTAAGGATGAAATAAAGGCACAGATTGGTTCGCAGGGCAGGCGGTGCAAAGGAAAAGAATATAATACGGCTTTAGTTCCTTTCATAGAAAATGAATGGGATGTAGAGAAAGCACGAGTTAATTCAGACAGCTTGGATAGGATGATCCGACGCTTGATCCGATTGAATGAAAAATAGTTGTCCGTGATAATCCCTTCCCCAAAGACCCACTTTAGCCCCCCTAAACATCCACTTTAGCTCCGTAAAGAGGGACTTTAGCAAGCGAAAGTGTAAGGTTTAGGGTTTAGTGTTTAGTGTTTAAGGTTTAGGGTTTATAGTTAAGGGTGGTTGGAATTAAAAATTAAAAGTTGAAAATTAAAAGTGTTGAGCGTTTAGAGTAGCCTATCTATCGGCTTAACTCCTTAAGTTCGTAACTTCTCTCTCCCTTTCTCCCTCTGAGGAAAGTTAGAATAATAAGGGGACAGGATGTCAAGGAGGAAGTGATTTTTTTGTTTATTCCCATAGAAATCGTTACATTTGCATCATGAGGTTGAACAGCAATGAAATAAAAACTATCCTTCAGGCGGCTCGCGAGATTTATGGAAGCCGGGTGAAGGTATATTTATTCGGTTCGCGTCTTGACGATACGAAGCGTGGGGGCGATATTGACTTGTTGATTCGTAGCGTCGGAAAGGAACAGGGTGCATTGGCACGTATTCGTCTGATAGCCCGTTTGAAGTATTTATTGGGCGAACGTAAAATCGATGTCATTGGCGACTATGAAGATAACGAAGTGGTGCGCGAAGCTTTGGAGAAAGGAGTGTTGTTGGCATGATTAAGCGTAAGGAAGAATTAGCACAGCGTTTACAGCGTGATTTTGAAGTGTGCGACCGTCACGTTTACCGTATCCGTGCTTACAAGACTCTATCGCTTTGCTCCCTTTAGATTATAAGTTGACCCAAGTCTTACAAATGCGAATTGAAAATTCATTATCCATTTTCAATTATCAATTATCAATTATTTTAGGTATCGGCTTAACTCCTTAACCCTTCCCCCCTCTCTTTTGGAGAGGGGATGGGGGTGAGGCCCCCACCTGTTACAAATACCTCCCCAACGCCTGCTGGTTCCTGTAGATCTCGTCGCCGGACAGCTCTATCACCAGATAGCCCCGTTTTCCTCCGGCACGTACGCTTTTGAAGCCTTCCTGTTTCATTACCATGCCGATTTTTACGGGATTCAGCTTATGCCGCAAGCCGGCATTGATGCGGGCCAGGATCTGGGCGTTGGTCACGAAGATGCACTCTTCTCCTTCCAAGGGGCGGCGGTAGTGCGTCAGTATCAGTTCCTGTTCCAGACAGGGCACTTCAAACAGCTTGTTATGTTGATTCAGCGTCACCATCTCTTCAGTACTCAGCCAGTACTGGAAATCGCTGGTAGCCAGCGCGAAAGCCTGGGCATACACACCCTCGTAATCCACCGGATGGTCAAACGGGCTGTCGATGCTCTCTACTTCGAAAGGCATCCAGCGACGGTTTCCACTCAGGTCGGTCAGGAAGTGCGGGTTGTTGCTGGTGCCGCAGAAGCTGGCAATGTGCGGTCTCACCTCCTTGAAGTGAGCGTATGCCGCCCGTTCGTTCACGTGGCGCATGGTGGTAAGCGCCTTCAGCTGGTTCAGCTCCTTGTTCTCCATCTCGTCCAGCTCCTCCAGGCACACCATGGCAAACTCCGCCAGGGTCAGCATGTCGTCCTTCGAGATATTCCGGCTGTTGCTCTTCAGGTAGAAGTAACGCCGCAGCTCGGGCGGAAGCAGGTTGTTCAGCCAGGTAGTCTTGTAAATGCCCTGACGGCCGATGAGCACCAGAATTTCGTGGTTCACCACCTCCTCGTTCAGCAAGGAAGCGATCATCGCCACCAGCCATTTCTTGAAGAGAGTGGCAAACAACTGCTGATTGTCTTTCACATGCACCTGTGCGGCCAGCTTTCCGATGTAGTCCGTATGGCCGTCCCAGGCAGGCAGCTGACTCATGTAGTTCAGGAAAGGATTGAACAGCTCCACAAACTCCGACTGGAGCACAGACCGCAGGTCGGCGATGCGTACCGCCTTCTTCTCCTTGCACATGCGGCACCACAAGGTGTTCACATCGCGGTCCGTCAGGTCGGCAAACACCAGGTTTTCAGCAGGAGCGAACTCACATTTTCCGGTCACGGTGTTTTTACGGAACTTCCCCTGACCGGTCAGAAACTCCTCGATGTCTTTCACCGAGGCATAGTCGCGGTCGCTTTCACCTCCTTCCTTCTTCTTCGAAGGCAGACGCCGTGTTCCAAACTCGTCCGTCTGGCGGTAACACGAGTGAAAGATGCCCTCCACATCGCCGTCGTAGCCGGCGAAACGTTCCGTGGCCCACTGTGTGGCCATTGTCCGGTCCACGCCGTAGGCATTCAGCAGGTAGCCCATCCGCATGATGTACTCGTTGTGATGATGTTCCACGTAAGCGATGCCCTCTTCCGCCAGTTGTTTTTCGGCAGCCTTCACCGCCCGTTTCAGCCGGTTGTTTCCCGCTGTCAGCTTCGCCGAAGCTGTTTGCCGCACTTTCTGTATGCCGAAGGGGATTGCTTCCGGATTGAAGAACACCTCCGGGTCGTGAGCCAGTCCGCTCAGCCGGGTAAGGTTCCGGCATTTGGCGTCGGCCTCCAGCCCAGTCAGTTCGTGGTAGTGGCGGTTCATCGTCTCAAAAGCCAGGGTGTGCAGTTCCTCGTCCGATCTTGTAGCACAAGGCTCCTTTCTTTCATAGCGGCTGATGACACGTATGCCTGTGCCGCTCATGGTGGTGTACGCCATCAGGGTATGCCCATCCTGCCGGATCAGTTGCAGGCATTCGGCCATCCGCTCTTCGGGCACATGGTCAAAGTCAGCCAGACACAGCAAGGTATATCCGGCGATGTGTTCTTTCCGCTTTCCGCCTTCGAAGCGCACAGCTACAGCGAAACACGGGCAGGCAGCCTTCTCGCGTGCGGCGGCAGTATTCATGTGTTGCTGCCGGTAGTAGCGGTGGCGTTCGGTGTGTTCCGCCGTGCTGGCGTCGTTACGGATCATTTCCACGATGGTTTCCAGGGTTGTCTCTGTCGGCTGAGTGCCGGAGTAGCCGTTAAACAGGCTGATGATCATGTTTTTCATAATCATTGTTGATTCTTGGTTAAACAAAATAATACGAAAGCCGTGTCCCGATAGTTCTTCGCACACTTCCGTTGGCGCAAAGGAGCACAAAGTTTTTGGAACCGCCAAACACCCCAGTACTTACATGTCGGTACTGTAGGAGCATAAAAATAACAGATTTTAAACACTTTTTAGATATTGCTGTTACGCACTCGCCTAAAATAATTATTAACTCTAAAAAAAAACAATTATGAAGACAGAAGATTATTATAATTCAAATTTAGGTTGCTATATAGCACAGTTACAAAGTGTTATCAAAGTAGATGGTCGTCTGTTACGTGATGAAGACATAGTAGCCAGGGCTCACATGTCGAAGTCCACCTATCAGCAGATAAAAAAGGGGTAAATTCGAAACTTTACGGATACTATGCCGTCCTTCGCATCTACCTGGAAGCTTGTCGCACAAGCAAGGTTCTCCCTTTGGAGCAGTTCCTCATCGAGTTGTTGCGCAGCCTGGAAGCTGATTACCAGGCACGTTTCAACAAGTGATGCCCATCTCGGTAGAGTGCGCTGGCGCCATAGATACTCCGGCGCACTCTCAACCTCAGCTTGACAGCTTGGTATCCCGAAAAACCAACTTTTTCTTCGCGCGCGTGTAGGTGAAGTTTAACACAAGTGTGAAGGAAAGTTAAACTTCACCTGCACGCGCGTGAGGAAATGTTAGAATAATAAGGGGGCAGGGTGTCAAGCATTAAAGTGTAATGTAAAATAAAAAATACAAATATCGTGTCAGAATCATTAAAGCAAAAAACAGTCAAAGGTGTCGGTTGGAGTTTTGCCGACAACATCGCCAATTCGGGTATAACTTTTCTGGTGGGACTTGTCTTGGCAAACATCCTTACGCCGGAAGAATACGGTATCATGGCGATGGTTACCATTTTTATAGCCGTCTCCAACTCCATTGTCGACAGTGGCTTTTCCAATGCCCTGATCCGGAAGATTAATATCCGTTCAGTCGATTACAATACTGTATTCTATTTCAATCTGATTGTTAGTATTTTTTTGTATCTGATACTTTATGTGTCGGCACCGGCTATCAGTGTGTTTTTCAAGGAGCCGGTTTTGGTCGATGTCATGCGGGTGATTGGCTGGATACTGATTATCAATGCTCTTGCCATTATCCCTCGTACCATCTTTGTCCGTAACATCAATTTCAAGGCGCAAACTAAGGTTTCCCTGATTGCTTCTGTCAGCAGTGGGGTGATCGGTATTGGTATGGCACTAACCGGATGGGGAGTCTGGAGTCTGGTCGGACAACAGCTGTCCCGTCAATTATTGAATACCGTTTTTTTATGGTTTTTTTGTCGTTGGCGGCCGTTGTGGGAATTTTCTACCCAATCTTTTAAAGAATTGTTTGGATTCGGTTCCAAATTGCTGGCTTCTGGGCTGATTGATACGATTTATCGGGACATATATTATTTGATTATCGGACGTTTTTATTCGGCTGCTGATCTGGGACAGTATACTCGTGCTTCACAGTTTAATACAATTTTTTCCAGTAACCTGACTACAGTTGTTCAGCGTGTCAGCTATCCCGTTTTGAGTTCCATTCAGAATGAGCCGGAACGTCTCTTAGGTGCTTACCGCCGGGTTATCAAGACAACGATGCTGATTACTTTTGCCTGTATGCTCGGACTGGCGGCTGTTGCCCAACCGCTTATCGTCATTCTGATTGGAGAAAAATGGTTACCTGCTGTCTATTTTTTACAGATCATCTGTTTTTCCGGCATGCTCTATCCGCTTCATGCCATCAATCTGAATATTCTACAAGTGAAAGGTCGTTCCGATCTGTTTCTGAAGTTGGAAATTATTAAAAAAATAATAGCGGTCATTCCGATTGCCATTGGTATTTTTTATGGGATTGAATTTATGTTGTGGGGTAGTGTGTGTACCTCTTTCGTAGCATTTTTCTTAAACAGTTATTATTCAGCTGATCTCATTGGTTACCCCACGCTTCGACAAATCAAAGATGTATCGCCAACTTTTCTTGTTTCGTTTACGGTAGCTGGCTGTATGTGGGGACTTTCTTTCCTTCCTTTGTCTTACTATATTATTCTACCGTTACAATTTATAGTTGGTTTGGTTCTGGCATACCTCATTTACGAACGAATCAAGCTGCCCGAATACATGGAAATCCGCGGTATGGCACTGTCTATCTTTCGTAAAATTAAAAATAAATCCTGATAGTTAGGAATTTTCAAAAGATAAGGCTATTTTTGCACCGATATTCGATGAAAATGTGGGGTTGAGGGATGAGGGTTGAGTGTTGAGGGTTGAGTGTTGAGCGTTGAGCGTTGAGTGTTGAGGGTTGAGGGTTGAGCGTTGAGTGTTGAGGGATGAGCGTTGAGAGATGAGTGTTGAGTGTTTGCGTTAAGGGATGAGCATTTACTATTTCCCTAACCTCTAAACCTTAAACCCTAAACTCTAAACCTTAAACCCTAAACTCTAAACCCTAAACTCTAAACCCTAAACTCTACCCCCTAAACCATAAAAAAGTAGAATTGGAAAAGGAATAAAATAACGATATGGAAAATAAAAAAGTAATTACTGTTACTTCCCCCTTGCTTCCGTCTTTGGAGGATTTTATGCCCTATCTGCAGGACATTTGGGACCGTAAGTGGTTGACCAACAACGGTCATTATCATAAAGAACTGGAGAAAGCCTTGTGCGAGTATCTGAAAGTGCCTTATATCAGCCTGTTCACCAACGGTACGTTGCCTTTGATGTGTGCCTTGCAAGCACTCCGCATCACGGGCGAAGTCATCACTACTCCCTACAGTTTTGTGGCAACGACCCATTCCTTGTGGTGGAACGGCATTAAACCCGTATTTGTCGACATCGATCCGGTTACCGGCAACATCGACCCCGACAAGATTGAAGCAGCCATTACTCCCCGTACCACTGCTATCATGCCGGTACACGTCTATGGTAATCCCTGTGACACCCAACGTATTCAGGAGATAGCCGATAAATATGGCTTGAAAGTCATTTACGATGCCGCCCATGCGTTTGGTGTAGAGGTGAACGGAGAGTCTGTGCTCAATGCGGGGGATATGTCTACTTTGAGTTTTCATGCAACAAAAGTATACAACACCATCGAAGGAGGTGCCCTGATTTGTCACGATGAAAAGACAAAGCAGCGCATCGACTACCTGAAGAATTTCGGTTTTGCCGGTGAAACCACTGTCATAGCTCCGGGCATTAACGGCAAGATGGATGAGGTACGTGCTGCTTACGGCCTGTTGAACTTAAAACAAGTCGATGCAGCCATCGAAGCCCGCCATCAGGTAGCCGTTCGCTATCGTGAGGCGCTGCGGGATGTAAAAGGCATTTGTGTTATGGAAGATATTCCGGGAGTCCGTCATAATTATGCTTATTTCCCTATCTTTATCGATGCAGAAGAATACGGCATGACGCGCGATGAACTATATTTCAAGATGAAAGAACAGGATGTATTGGGGCGCCGTTATTTCTACCCGCTGATCAGTGAATTCTCAACCTATCGAGGATTGGAATCGGCACGGCCAGAGAATCTGCCTGTGTCGCACCAAATGGCAGACAGTGTGATTTGTCTGCCGATGTATCATAATTTAAGCGCAGGGGATATCGAACGAATTATTGAACAGATTGTAAAATAATGAAACAGAAAAAATTGATGTTGTTAGGAGGGTTACGTTACCTGTCGCCTGTTATCGAAGCAGCTCATAAGTTAGGGTATTACGTGATAACCTGTGATTATATTCCCGGGAACATAGCCCATAAATATTCGGATGAATATCACAATGTAAGTATCATTGATAAAGAAGCTGTTTTAGCATTGGCTAAAGAATTGCAAATAGATGGTATTATGTCGTTTGCAGTTGATCCGGGAGTGGTTACAGCGGCTTATGTACAGGAACAGATGGGACTTCCGGCATTTGGCCCCTATGAATCGGTTTGTATTTTACAGAATAAGGATAGGTTCCGTAATTTCTTGACACAGCACGATTTTAATGTTCCTAAGGCTAAAGGATTTGCTTCTATTGAGGATGCAATGGCAGAGAAATATTGGTATCCTTGGCCGGTTATCGTCAAACCTACAGATTCGGCGGGTAGTAAAGGAGTGACGAAAGTTGATCGTTTGGAAGATTTGCGACCAGCGTTAGAGGTTGCATTCGCTCATTCGCTATCTAAACGAGTGATTGTAGAAGAATTCATTGAAAAAGCTGGATGCTCTTCAGATACGGACAGTTTTTCAGTTGATGGAGAGTTGAAATTTGTTTCTTTCTCAGCTCAGCGCTTTGACGAGCATGCCCCTAATCCCTATACGCCTTCTGCATACAGTTGGCCTTCTACGATGACAACTGAACAGGAAGCGGAGTTGACATCTGAAATTCAGCGTTTGTTAAAGTTATTGGGTATGCGTACTTCTATTTATAATATCGAAACTCGTGTAGGAACGAATGGCAAACCTTATATTATGGAAGTATCTCCACGTGGTGGAGGTAATCGCCTGGCTGAAATGCTTCGCTTTGCTACCGGTGTGGATTTAATAACCAATGCAGTCCGTGCTGCAGTAGGTGATGAAGTGGTAGCAGTAGAACAGAAACCTTATAATGGACATTGGGCAGAGGTGATACTTCATACTGATAAGGATGGAATTTTTAATCATTTATTGATTAAACCTGAAGCTGTTAATGCTAAAATAGTAGAAACAGACTTATGGGTTAAAAAAGGCGATTCTATTCATGCGTTTAAAGGAGCTAATGATGCGATTGGTACTCTTGTTGTGCAGTTTGAGAATGATACAGATTTAGTATACGCATTAAAGAGTTTGAAATCTTGGATTATTTTGAATGTACAATGAATAAACGTATTGCTATTATCGGAGCTTCGACAGGCCAGTTGCCATTATGTCTCAAGGCAAAAGAAATGGGATTAGAAACTTTTTGTTTTGCATGGCCACAAGGTGCTGTATGTAAAGATTATGTGGATCATTTTGTACCTATTTCCATAATGGAAATGGAAGAGATTTCGCAATATTGCTATGAGAATCAAATTGATGGAGTCGTATCAAATGCTTCTGAAACAACAGCTTTGGTATCGGCATATATTGCGGAAAAACTGGGTAAAAACACCACACCCTTTTCTGTATTCAAAAAAATACAGAATAAAACTTTTGTCAGAGAACAAACTAACAGCATACCGGGTCTTCATCCAGTCCGATTTCAATATGGAACTATAGAAGATATTTTATCTTCTTTTCCTGTTCCTTATGTTCTTAAACCGGTAAGAGGAGCTGCCAAAAAGGGAGTAAACTTTGTTGATAAAGGAAATGCTGATCTCACTATCCCTGAAGATTTGAAGAATGAGATGTTTATGGCAGAAGCTTTTATTTCTGGAAAAGAATATTCTATTGAATGCCTTTCCTTTCATAATCAGCATGAAGTAATACAAATTACAGAAAAAATAACAACAGGCGCACCTCATTTTGTAGAACTTGAACATCATCAACCTGCAGAATTATCTACAGATATAAAAGATAGAATTATTGGACTCATTCCTCAAGTTCTAACAAGAATTGGTTTTACAAATGGTGCTTCACACATTGAAATTAAAATAGATAATGAAGATAACATCTATTTAATAGAAGTAAATCCTAGAGGAGGTGGTGACTGGATTTCCAATAAATTGGTAAGTTTATCCACTGATTGTGATTATTTAAAACAGATGATATTAATTTCCTTGGATATATACAATCCTTCGTTAATACATAATATTGCATATTCGGGAATTTATTTTTTATCTGCGTATTCATCTCGTTTACTTCCATTTTTTGAAAAACCAAAAGCAGATTGGATGATAATGAGAGAAAGAAGTCAAAAAGAATTAACGATGTCGAGTTCTAATTATGACAGAGATGGTTTTATTCTTTATTGTTCAAATAAAAAGATTTTAATATAATGAAAACTATATTAGTATTTGGAGCGACAGGAACATTGGGAGCGTATATATCTTTACACTTTCATAAATTGGGCTATAAAGTTATTGCTGTTGGTCATAGATTAAGTGATAATGGTTTTTTTGCCGATTACCAGATTCCATATTATTCTGTTGATATAACCAAGTCTGGAGATTTTAAGAAACTACCTGTAGAAAATATTGATCTTGTTGCGCATTTTGCGGGGGCATTGCCAGCGAGTATGAAAGGATATGATGCTTCTTTGTACATAGACTCTATTATAAAAGGAACATTTAATGTTCTTGAATTTATGAGGGAAAGACATATTCCTAAAATGATTTTTCCTCAGACTTTGTTTGATATAAGTTATTTATTTGGGTCGAAAGAGCCTATTCCTGCAGATGCAGAAAAAAGAGCGCCTTTAGAAGGTGATCATGCTATGTATGTAATAGCTAAAATGGCAGCGGTTCAAATGATAGAGCATTACCATAAAGTATATGGCATCAAAAGATTCATTCTTCGTTTATCACGGGTTTATGTGTATCATCCTAATCCCTATACATATACTGATGGTGAAAAAGTTATGATTTCAGATCGTTTGCTAATGCAAAAAGCAGAAAAGGGCGAGCCTATAGCTATATGGGGAGACCCTAACAGGATTCTTGAAACATGTTGTGTGCAAGACTTTTTGCAAATAGTTGAAAAATGTGCTGAAGCAAAGCATAATGGTGGATTATATAATATTGGTAGTGGTGGCTCTACTTTGGATGAGCGTATTCATGATATTGTGGAGGTTTTCTCTTCTCCCGAACATAAATCGGTCATTTCGTATGAGCCCGAAAAGAAATCTGCTATGCAATTTCTCCTTGATATTAGTAAAACAAAGTCAGAATTAGGATATGAACCACGGTATTCTTGGAAAGATTATTGTGTGTGGTTTAAAAAAGAACGAGAACTTCAGAGGTTTGCGAAATTGTGGGGGACAGAAGAGGATTATAAATAATGTGAGTAAGATAGAGTAAGGATAAAAATGAAATACGAAAAATATTATGGTATATCTCCGCGTATTGCCAAGTGGAAGATTGACACATCTCTTGAAAACTGGTTAAGTAAGAAGGCTGATAAATCATTTATTTGGAAGAGAATCTATATTTATTATTATAGTTTATTCGATAGGAAGTATTATCTTAAAGGTGTTGAAATGATAAAAAATATCATATCAAAGAATCCTAAAAAGTTTGCAGAATACAGCCAAACAGATATTGTATGTGATATGCTATATTGTTTGCACCGTTTTGGTATAAGTTTCCAAGATTACTGTATTTATGATTTTAAAGACAAGACATTTTGTTGCCGAAATTCGTTCGTTTCAGATAAGCTACGGTATTATTATTGTGATATTTTGAATGAGAAACATGTTATGTCTTTAATGACCGATAAGTATCTTTGTTATAAAAATTATAAAAAGTTTTTTAAGCGTGATATTATTGGATGCTACGGAGAAGAAGATCGAGAATCTTTTTTGTCTTTTGTCAAAGAGCATAATTTGTTTATGTTTAAGCCATTAACAGAGCATTCTGGGCATGGTATTAAAAAGGTTGCTTTAAATGCTATTGAAGCGGATGCTTATTTTTCCGAAATGATAAGCAAGGGAGCATTTGTTGTTGAAGAATTGATAGAGCAGGGGCAAGAATTAGCTATAATGCATCCCCAATCTGTTAATTCGTTACGTGTCGTTACTTTTGTCATAGGTAATAAGGTGAATATTATTGGGGTTACTTGGAGAATTGGAGCAGGTAATGCCATTACCGATAATGCAGGTTCTGGAGGAATGTATGCAAGTGTTGATGTAGAAAATGGCTTTGTACAGACAGATGCTGTTAATTATAAAGGGGAACATTTTAACATACATCCAGATTCTAAAATTCAGATAGTAGGTTATAAATTGCCTAAATGGGAAGAAGCATTATCACTAATACACGATATGGCTACAACTCTAAAAGGTACAACTTTGATTTCTTGGGATATAGCATACAGTAATAAAGGATGGTTAATGATTGAAGCGAATGATAATGGTGATTGGAGTTTAATGCAATCAAATAAAAAGATAGGGAAAAAGGCTCTGTTACATGCGTACATGGATGCTTATTTTAAACAAAAATAATTATGGATCAAGATCAAAGACCGTTAATGGTTACTATTCAGTGCATTACTTACAATCACGAAAAATATATTCGTCAATGTTTGGAAGGATTTGTAATGCAAAAAACTAATTTTCGTTTTGAAGCAATTGTTCATGACGATGCATCAACAGATGGAACAGCTGATATAATCAGAGAATATGCGAAACAATATCCTGATATAATAAAACCTATTTTTGAAACAGAAAACCAATATTCCAAACATGATGGGACTATTGGCAAAATTATTCGGCAAAATACATTCGGAAAATACGTAGCTATGTGTGAGGGGGATGATTATTGGATAGATCCTCTAAAATTACAAAAACAAGTGGACTTTCTTGAAAGCCATCCTGCTTACGGATTAGTATATACAGATGTGAATTTTTATTTCCAGAATAAGGATGTAATGAAATGCAATTACATATCATCTGGAAAATTGAAACAATCTCATGATTTAGAAGAGCATTTAATAAATGCTGGGTATATGGCTCCATGTACGTGGGTATATAGAAAAGATTTTCTACCTAAAAAATCTCATCAATATGTAGATGGTACATTCCCTTTGGCTTTAGATATTTGGGCGCAATCTAAAGTATATTTTTTTAATGAAACGACAACCGTATATAGACATTTATCCGAGAGTGCCAGTCATTCCCGATCCTTACAAAAAGGTTTTTATTTTACCAATGGAGTATTTCAGATACAAAAAGACTACATAAAAAAATATCGTTCACTCATTTCTGAAACTACTGAAGAGAAGGTTTATCTAAGTGCCTATTGTAGGTTACTCCCAGCTGCTATTGCATTGAAGAATGGGGCATTCGTTAAGGAGGCATTGATGTATTTTAAGGATAAACATATCCCTTATAAAATGAAATTGATTTCAAGCATTTATAAACTTGCTCCTTTACCTATGACATTGTTGTTTCGTTTCTTGTATCGAATGAAAGGAAAAGATGTTTAATTTTATTGTGGTCACTATATCTAATAACTAAGATTTTAGTTTATACTAAAATTGAACTTGTAATATGATAATTCCAGTATTAGTACTATTTTTGTGTTTTTCGATCTTGTTTCTTAATGATAAACAAGATCAATCATATAAAAAGAAAAAGCCCATCCTGTTTCTTACAATTGTTATTTTAACATTTATAGCTGCATTTAGGCCAGAGGATATGGCTGACCGAGAAAATTATTTAGATTTCTGGAACGATTGGGGAGGAGAGAGGTTTGAAATAGGATTCACTTTTTTATCAGAACTTATACGAAAAATATCAGATAGTTTTTATTGGTTTTTATTCTTTTTCGCTTTTTTCTCTATTACTCTGAAAATAAACGCGATATGTAAATTAACTACTCTAATTTGGGGATCAATAATCTTATATTTAAGTAATATATTCATTCTGCATGACATGATCCAAATGCGATGTGCTATTGCTTCAGGCTTTTTGTTGCATGCAGTGTATTATATTGGAACCCGTAATTTAAAGAAGTTCCTTTTAGTTTCTCTTTTTGCTATGTTATTCCATTATTCGGCCATAATAGTATTACCATTATGGTTTCTAAATATCCATAAACCACACAAATACTTCTATATTGGTTTAATATTTATTTCATATATATTAGGTGGAATAATACCAATTGAGACTATAATTGGATATATACCGATTGAAGGAATACAAAACTTATGGGATATGTATGAAACGACAGTTGACTCGGAAATTAATATTTTTAATGCCATGCAATTAGGAAGAACATTGATAGTTATATATTTATTATTGACTATTGATAGAATAAGTTTGTATAATCCTTTTGCTATACTTTTGGTGCAGATATATGCGATTTCTGTTATAGCTTTGGTTTTATTATCCAGTGTGCCTGTTGTGGCTTTTCGTGTAAGTGAACTCTATCAAATTGTAGAAATAGCAATAGTGCCAATGGCCATTTATTCAATTAAAGAAAATACCTTTGTTAAAAGGATGGCAGTTGTGCTGGTAGCTACTGCATTTTTATTAATGAATATATTTTATGTTGGAATCTTAAAATGATTTTTAATATTATGGTATGTGTGTTGCTATCTACTTATAATGGTGAAAAATATCTTGAAGAACAACTAAATAGTCTGATTAAGCAAGAGGATGTAGAACTTCGGATATTGGTTCGGGACGATGGCTCGAAAGATCGGACTCATGAAATCTTGGATAAGTGGCAAAAGCGAGGTCATATCAATTGGTATGAAGGCAAAAATAAGGGAGCAGCCCAAAGTTTTATGGATTTAATTTATAATGCACCTGAGGCTGATTATTATGCATTTTGCGATCAAGATGATGTATGGTTGCCCGAAAAACTTAAAGTTGCTATAGATAAAATTAGAGAATCAAATGAGGCAATGCCTTGTATGTATATATCTTCTACATTTTTGGTGGATAAGCAATTGCAGAGAATAGGGGTTTACAGAGTAAATTCTAATTTTAGTTTTGGTGAATCATTAGTCCGAAATTCGGCAACAGGATGTACTTTGGTTATGAATAAGAAGTTATTCGAAAAAATTAAAGGACAAAGACCTGAATATATATCAATGCATGATTCTTGGGCATATAGGGTTTGTCTTGCTTTGGGGGGAAAGGTTATATATGACTCAACACCTCATATTTTGTACAGGCAGCATGAATGTAATGTTATTGGTGGAAAAAAGAGTTTCTCAAAAATTGTAAAAAGACGCTATTTAACACTGACTAACAAGATTCAAGGCGAAAGGTTGCGGACTTGTGAGTGTTTGTTGAAGTATTATGGTAATGAAATGAGTATGAACAATCGTTTCTTGCTTCAGAATATAGTCAATTATAGGGAGTCGGTCAAAAGTAAGTTCAGAATCTTATTTTCTCCTTTAATAAAACTGTCTTCAATAAAATATAGATTCTATTTTGTGGCATCAATACTATTAAACAGATTTTAATTCAATATATTATTATGGAGGGAAATAGCGTACTTGTATTATTGTCATCATACAATGGCGAAAAATATATTGAGCAGCAAATTGAAAGTCTTTTAGCCCAAGTTGGGGTGGAAATTACAATACTTATAAGGGATGATGGCTCTTCTGATCATACATTGGAGATCGTTGAAAAAATGTTTAAAGGAACAAAACATATTTATTTTAAGGGAGACAATGTTGGTCCTGCACTAAGTTTTTATAATTTGATGAAGTTAGCTTTTGAAAAATATAATCAATATGATTATTTTGCATTTTGTGATCAGGATGATATATGGCATAATGATAAATTATTGACAGCAATATCGACTATGAAAACGACAGAAGAGAATGCAAACGCTTGTAAGAAGTTATATTTTTGTTCCAGTGATATAATCAATGAAAGCTCAAAGAGAATAGCTTCTTCATCCAAAAGATACTTTAATAATATTGATTATAGGATGTGTTTCCATAGGAATCCGGCATTAGGTTGTACAATGGTTTTTAATTTTAATTTGTTACATGAATGTATAAAAATTTGGGATTATATTCAAAGCACTTCTTATGATAAAAGATACCTTCCTATGCATGATGCATGGATGTTCTGTGTCGCAAATTTTACAAATACACTAATTTTTGCGGATAAAAAAGAAAAGATACATTATAGAAAGCATAACTTGAATGTTACTGCTTCTCAAAAAAACCTTTTACAGAGAATTAAGAATCTGGTTATACGTAGATTATTTGAAAAACCTCGTTATGCGGAAAATGTAGCAAAGACTGTTTTGGAGAATATACAAGTTAATGACGAGAAGAAGAAACAATTTCTTGTTTTGTTATCGTCTGGAAAAAAGGATATTATTAGCGTTTTTAAAAGATTATATTATGTTAAGCTTTCAGGTGAAATATTCCCAATTAGAATATTTTACTATTTTCTAATAATGATAAACCGATATTAATTAATATTGCGACGAGTTTGTCTTGGTAAAGAATTAAACTAATTTGTAGAGGCATTGAAACGATTAGATGATATTATTATTGTTTGTTAATTTTTAATTGTAAAAATGAATTATAAAAAAATCTTTAGAAGCCAAAAGCTTCGTTTTTTAATTTTAAGATATCTTTCATTTGTATCTGATAAGCGTATGCTGAGCTGGCAGTATAAAATCAAATTGGGACGGAATTTAAATTTCAAAAAACCTGACCGCTACACAGAAAAACTGCAATTATACAAGATGTATTATCGCAATCCGTTATTGGGTGAATGTGTAGACAAATATAATGTGAGAAAATATATTGAATCGAAAGGACTTTCTGACATATTGAATACATTGTATGGAGTTTATGATGAAGTTGCAGATATTGATTTCAATAAACTTCCCAACAAGTTTGTGGTAAAATCTACTGACGGAGGGGGGGTGAAAATATCCTAATTTGTAAAGATAAAGAAAAACTTGATATAGAATCAACAAAAAGAATATTAAAAGGTTGGAAGAATAAAAAGGATATTAATGCCGGACGTGAATGGGCTTACACTCAAATAGATAAATCCCGCTATATTATTGAGCAATTATTGATTAATGAAAATAATCCCGAAGCTGGAATTTCTGATTATAAAATATTTTGTTTTAATGGTAAGCCCTATTGCATTGTTTACGATATTGATAGATATATTGGCCACAAACGAAATTTCTATGATACTAATTGGAATTGTTTAAACGTATCAAGTGATTGTCCTAATTTCGTTGATGACAAGGTAAAGCCTGAAGGCTTAAAGGAAATGCTTTTGGTCGCGGAAAAGCTATCATCTGATTTTCCTTTTGTTAGAGTCGATTTATACTATCTGAATCATCAGGTTTATTTTGGCGAATTAACTTTTTATCCATGGAGTGGTTATGTGCAGTTTGATCCGGATGAATTTGACTTTGTTTTAGGCAACCTGTTTGATATTTCTTCTTTTTATACTATCAGGTAGCTTCAAGTTATGATTTTACCGCAACTTACAGAAGCGAAAGATAATAGAAAGAAAAAAGGGGTTATAAGGTATTAATTTAGTTTTTATCTTTATTATAAAAAGTATATTCATTTAAAAAGGAGACATAGTGTTGTAGTAGTATTTTATAATAATTTAGTATCATAATAATGAAAAAGAATAAAATAGGTGTTATTATCGTATTATTCAATCCTGTGAGCCACAATTATTCTGCATTATTGGGCAAAACCGGTATTGAGGTAATATTGGTGGATAACACTCCTAGCTGTGATGCGAATCTTTCTCAAGATAATGTTTATTATATACCTTTGTTAGAGAACAAAGGCATTGCTTATGCCCAAAATATTGGTGTCAAAAAAGCTATCGAATTAGGGGCTACACACGTTGTTTTTTTTGACCAGGATAGCATTATCCGGGAAGATTATGTAGATAATATTTTATCTGAATATGTCCGTATAAAACGGTTATGCCCCAACATGGTAATTGTAGGGCCAACTTTGATGAATCAGTCAAATGAACAGCCTTACAAATCGTATAAATCGCATTTGGATGGACAGGATCATTTTAAAATAGTTCCAGCATTGATAAGTTCCGGCTCAATCGTTGGATTGTCTGATTTTCTAAAAGTCGGTTTTTTAGAGGCTGATTTATTTATAGACTATGTTGATTTTGAATGGTGCTGGAGGGCTGAAAGTAAAGGCTATGTCTGCTGCATGACACAAAATGTGAATATGCTGCATAAAGTGGGCAAGAAAGATTTTTCTTTTTGTGGTTACCCTATTATCATTTCCTCGACAAACCGATATTATTACCAATACAGAAACTATATTAGGCTGATGAAAAGGTGCTATGTTCCCTTCTCATGGAAAATTTCTTCTTTGATTCGTAAGATTGCTGAACTATTTTTAGTACCTTTATATGTTGATAGGAAAATAGAGTTTTGGAAAAATGCACTTCGTGGTATCAAAGATGGTATTATGGGGGCTTGATGTTTAACTGTGCTTATTGGAAATATAGTGAAACAAGTAAAAGTATCCATATATGTGAAGGGAGACAGGAATTCGACTGCTTATTATCGGATTTATCAGTACTTGGACAGAATAGAGGGCATAAAATGCTGCTATCATTCGATGATGGCTCCAAGTATTCATAATCGGTTTATGCCTATATCCAAACAGAACCTGTTGGTGAAATCAATAGTCTATATTCATGTTTATTTTAGAATGCTATGGGCTTTGATTAACGATCTGCTGGATAGACCTGATGCAATTGTTGTTCACAAAAGAATAATCAGCAGATATATGCCGCTATCATACAAATGGCTGGTTTCACTGATCTTGAAACGGAATGTGCTGCTGATTTGGGATTTTGATGACCATATACTGAATAATAAGGAAGTTACAGTTTCAACTTTTAACTTTTTTTCCCAACATGCGAATGCTATAATTGTTACACATGACTATTTGAAATCGTTGATCTTAGAACAATATCAGCCCAAAGTACATATTTTGCCGACTACAGATGGAGATATGTATGAAATGTACAGGTCGGAAGATCTTAATGCCCATAGAATCCATTTATTGAATGAGGGATGTATATACCTGGTTTGGGTTGCTACATCCGTTAATCTGAAACATCTTGAATCTATCATTGATGAATTGGATAATGCGGCTTTTGTATTGGCTAAGGATTGGGGAAAGCACCTGTTTTTAAAGGTAGTTTGTGATGCTCCTCTATTGCATAAATGTCAGCATCTGAAAGTTGAAAACATAAAATGGACCCGGAAGGATGCTGTAATGGCTATGAAGGATTCGCATATTGGTATTATGCCGTTAGATGACAGCATTTTCTCAAAGGGGAAAGGGGGATTCAAATTGGTACAGTACTTATCGATCGGCTTGCCTTGTATTGGAACAAACGTAGGATACAATAAGCAGGTTATTTCTGAGAATTGTGGCTATTTGATAGATTATGATAAACCCGAAGGATGGACGGATGCCATTCTTAAATTAGTGAATCCCTCAAATTGGCAGCAACTTAGCAGGAATGCCTATTTGCAGTGGGAAACAAATTTCTCTTATGACAGGAATCTTGCTTTTTGGCGTGATTTATTGTTGTCTGCCGAATGGAAGCAATAAATGGAATTATTAAAGATGTTTTAGAAATGATTGCTTATGATTAAAACTACCTATACATATAGCTTTATATGCGTACTATTGTATCTGACTTTTAGTCAAGTGGCTCTGGGAGCAATAAACCCTGCAGAAAAGTCTGTAAATGGCAGCCAGAAGAATATAACGGTTATTAAAGATATTGACCTGATGGGGGATACATTAAGACTTGATGCGAATTCGAAACTGATCTTTAACGGCGGAATTATAAAAAATGGGGTGCTGATTGGTCATAATTCGACGATTGTCTGTAAAAAGCATGCGTTTAAGAATGTAACAATAAAAGGAACTTGGAATATTCCGGTTATTTATTCTTATTGGTTTCAAGATCTAAGCTATGACAATGCGTTAAGAGATGTGATTGCTTTGACAAACCCCAACGTCCACAATAAGGTAATCATTGGCAGCGGAGCATACACCATGAATATAGCAGAAAACCATGGAAAAGGTCTGGTGATTGACGATAATACTGAGCTCATCATTAATGGCAAAATAACTTTGAAGCCTAACTCGTGGACTAATTATGATATTATTCATGTAAAAGGGAATAATATTAAGATTTCTGGTAAAGGAATGATTGTAGGGGATAAGCATAACCATTTGGGAAAGAAAGGCGAATGGGGGATGGGCATTATGATATATGGAGCTAACAATGTTCATGTATCAGATCTGACAATCAAGAACTGTTGGGGAGACTGCGTCTACATTGGAGGTAATTCGCACACGGTAGTGGTTGAGAACTGTATCCTTGATCATGGAAGAAGGCAAGGTATTTCTGTGACTTCGGGTAAAGCTATAGTGTTGCAGGATCTGAAAATATCCAATGTAGGGGGGACAAATCCTGAATATGCCATTGATGTCGAACCGAATAAGAATGGAATAGTGGAAGATGTGCTGATTAAAAATGTATCGGCTGATAGATGTAAAGGTGGTTTCCTGGTTTATGGGAAATCGTCAGGAGCCCGAATCGGTAAGGTCTGTATCGAAAACTGTTATATAGCTAATACAACCAAGATACCGATCAGGGTGCAAAAATGTGATGAAATTATCATAAAAGGGTGTACTTTGCCTTCCGCGCTTTGGATTGGAAGAGTTATTGATATAGATGAGTGTAAAACACAAGATTTGAGAAATAATAAAATGAAATAAAATGAATGCAAAGCTATTTATAGTTGTCAATGTAGATTGGTTTTTCCTTTCACATCGGAAAGATATTGCTATCGCTGCATGCAAAGAAGGGTATGATGTAACAATTGTTACTAAGGATACTGGCAAATTGAAAGACATTGTGGCATTAGGATTACGGGTAATTGATTTGCCGATGAACCGATCCGGACAGAATATTGTTGAGGAACTGAACACATGTAAGTTCTTATACAATTTATATAAAAAAGAGAAACCGGATATTGTTCATCATGTAGGGTTGAAAACCATTTTGTGGGGGACGTTGGCGGCTAAGCTGGCACAAGTCAAAGGTGTGGTTAATGCTGTAAGCGGTTTAGGAATTTTCTTTTCGGAGGATAATAAGTCGATGGTGGCTAAAATGCTTCCTAAAGTTCTCCGTTTCTCGCATCACCGTTCAAACCTGGCTGTGATTTTTCAGAATGATGAAGACAAAAACCTGTTTTTGAAAAATCGTATTATTACTTCACAGCAAGCTTTCTATATAAAAGGGTCGGGAGTAGATTTAAAACAGTATTGCTATACGGCAGAACCGAATGAAGGCAAAATAAAAGTGCTATTAACTGCCCGGATGATTGTGGAAAAAGGTATTTGGGTTTTGGTAGAAGCTGCCGAAAAGTTAAGGAATAAATATCAGGACAAAGTTGAATTTTTGCTGTGTGGCGGACTGGACGATAATCCGAAAGCAATAAAAAAAGAAGAGCTGGAAGAGAAATGTGACGGTTCGTATATCCAATGGTTAGGGTATCGGACGGATGTGCTTGATCTGCTGAAGCAATGTCATATCGTAGCTTTTCCTTCGTATTACAAAGAGGGACTTCCTAAATCATTGATTGAAGCAGATGCGATAGGAAGACCTGTTGTTACAACAAATTCGATTGGATGTAAAGAAACTGTGATAGATGGCTATAATGGTTATCTGATTCCTGTCAAGGACAGTAATGCGTTGGCGGAAAAACTGGAGATTCTCTTCGAGAATAAAGATTTGCGTGAAAAGATGGGACGCAACTCTAGAACATTGGCCGAAAGAGATTTTTCGATAGAAAATGTTATTGAAAAACATTTAAATATTTATAGTCTGTTAGCTAATTCAAAATTATAATGAAAATTTTAGTTACCGGAGCAGCCGGTTTTATAGGATCGTATGTATGTAAGCGACTTCTTTCCAGAGGGGATGAAGTGGTAGGGTTGGATAATATAAATACCTATTATGACGTTAATCTGAAATATGGTCGTTTACAGACTTTGGGCATTGCACAGGAACAAGTGGGATGGTATAAGTTTGTACAAAGCAAAAGCTATCCTAATTTTAGATTTATACGAATGAATCTGGAAGACAGGCAAGCCATGCAGATGTTATTCGCAAATGAGGGATTTGACAAAGTAATGAATCTTGCTGCACAGGCAGGAGTGCGTTATTCGATAGAAAATCCTTATGCATATGTGGAAAGTAATGTAGATGGGTTTCTGAATGTGTTGGAAGGATGCAGACATAATGGGATAAAGCATTTGATATATGCAAGTTCGAGTAGTGTCTATGGATTGAACGGGAAAGTGCCGTTCTCTGAAAAGGATAGTATCGCACATACGGTCAGCCTGTATGCGGCTACCAAAAAGTCAAATGAGTTGATGGCACATACTTATAGCCATTTGTATGGGATACCTTCTACGGGACTACGTTTTTTTACTGTTTATGGTCCATGGGGGCGTCCGGACATGTCTCCATTTCTTTTTGCTGATGCCATTTTGCATGACCGGGCTATTAAAGTATTCAATAATGGGGACATGTTGCGTGATTTTACTTATATTGATGATATTGTAGAAGGTGTATTGCGGGTGATAGATCATATTCCTGCCGGCAATCCGAATTGGTGTGCCGAACATCCGGATCCAAGTACTTCGACAGCTCCTTATAAAATATATAATATAGGAAATTCGCAACCTGTAAAGTTGATGGATTTTATTCAGGCAATTGAGGAAGCTATTGGAAGACCGGCGGAAAAGATTTTCTTACCTATGCAGCCCGGTGATGTTTATCAAACAAATGCTGACACGACTTCTTTGCAGAAGGAACTTGGCTTTAAGCCGGATAAACCCATCAAAGAAGGAGTAAAAGAAACGATAGAATGGTATCGTTCGTTTTATCATATTTGAAATAATATTAAATAAAAGGGAATATGAAAATTGCTATTGTAGGTACTGGATATGTCGGATTGGTGACAGGTACATGTTTTTCTGAAATGGGAGTAGACGTAACCTGTGTGGATGTGCAGGAAAGCAAGATAGATAATTTAAAAAAAGGTATTATTCCGATCTACGAACCGGGATTGGATGACTTGGTACACAGAAATTATAAGGCTGGACGCTTGAAATTTACCACGGATTTAAAGGAATGCCTGAATGAAGTTGACGTGGTATTCAGTGCGGTAGGTACGCCACCGGATGAAGACGGAAGCGCTGACTTGAAATATGTTCTGGAAGTGGCTCGAACCATTGGACAGAATATGAATAAATATATTTTGGTCGTAACAAAAAGTACGGTACCTGTAGGGACTGCACAAAAAGTTAAAAATGTGATTCGGGAAGAACTGAATAAGCGAAATGTAAATTTGGATTTTGATGTGGCATCCAATCCTGAATTTCTGAAAGAAGGAAATGCTGTTGACGATTTTATGAAACCTGACCGTGTAGTGGTAGGGATAGAGTCGGAAAAAGCAAAGTCACTGATGGAACGTTTGTATAAGCCTTTTATGTTGAATAATTATCGGCTGATATTTACTGATATCCCAAGTGCAGAGATGATAAAATATGCAGCTAATTCCATGTTGGCCACACGCATCAGCTTTATGAATGATATTGCGAATTTGTGTGAACTGGTGGGAGCTGATGTGAACATGGTACGCAAGGGTATTGGAGCAGACAGCCGTATTGGCAGTAAGTTTTTATATCCGGGATGTGGGTATGGTGGCTCTTGTTTCCCGAAAGATGTGAAAGCACTGATAAAAACTGCGGAAAAAAACGGATATACAATGCGTGTGTTGAAAGCTGTTGAAGAAGTGAATGAAACTCAAAAGGGTATTTTATTTGAGAAATTAGTAAAACTATTTAATGGAGATTTAAACGGAAAACAGATTGCGTTATGGGGACTTGCATTCAAACCGGAAACTGATGACATGCGTGAGGCTCCAGCATTGATTTTGATAGATAAATTGATAAAAGCAGGGGCAAAGGTGAAAGCATATGATCCGATTGCTATGTGTGAATGTCAAAGACGCATTGGTAATAAGATAGAATATGCGACTGATATGTATGATGCGGTTTTAGATGCAGATGCTTTACTACTAGTAACTGAGTGGAAAGAGTTTCGTTTGCCGAGTTGGGGAGTACTGAAAAAGACAATGAAACAACCTGTAGTAATAGATGGAAGAAATATTTATGATAGAAATGAACTACAGGAACAGGGATTTCATTATACATGTATCGGAAAATAATTTTTATATAAATTCATAGGCTTTGAGAATATTGATTACCGGAATTCACGGTTTTGTGGGTTCCAATCTGGTGAACGCTTTGAAAAAGGAACATACGCTATATGGAGTGGATATTGTGGCACCGGTGAAGGAAGGGGTGGAGAAAACATTCAGCTGGAAGGATGTGGATGACAACGCGATTCCTCCCATGGATGCCATCATTCATCTGGCCGGGAAAGCGCATGATACCAAGAACCGGGCGGCAGCACAGGTGTATTTTGATGTGAACACGGGACTGACACAGAAGATATATGATTACTTCCTGAAGTCGGAAGCAAAACGCTTTATTTTCTTCAGTTCGGTGAAGGCGGCTGCTGACAAGGTGCCCGGCGATGTGCTGACTGAAGAGGTGGTACCCGCACCGAAAGGTCCCTATGGGGAAAGCAAGATAAAGGCGGAAGAGTACATCTTGAAAAATGAAGCATTAAGAACGAAGAATGAAGAATCGGCAAGTAAACGGGTGTTTATCTTGCGGCCTTGCATGATTCACGGACCGGGCAACAAAGGAAATCTGAACCTGCTGTATGGGGTGGTGAGTAAAGGAATACCCTGGCCGCTGGGAGCGTTTGAGAACAGACGTACGTTTACCAGCATTGATAACCTGTGCTTCGTAGTGGAAGGACTGCTGACAAAGAACGTACAGAGTGGAATATACCACATGGCAGATGATGAAGCGTTGTCGACCAACGAACTGATCGAGGTAATGTGTGAGGCTATGGGAAAGAAAGCTCATATCTGGAAAATAAACCGTAGCCTGATGGAAGGAGTGGCAAGCATCGGCACTACCTTGCATTTGCCGTTGAATGAGGAACGGTTGGGGAAACTGACCGAAAATTATGTGGCGAGCAATGCAAAGATAAAAAAGGCATTGGGCATAGAAAGGATGCCGGTACGGGCCAAGGATGGATTGAAAAAAACGATTTTGTCGTTTAGGAAGGATTAGGGTTGAGGGTTTAGGGTTTAAGGTTTAGGGTTTAAGGTTTAGGGTTTAAGGTTTAGGGTTTATGGTTTAGGGTTTAGGGTTTAAGGTTTAGAGTTTAGGGAATATGAGCTCTCAACTCTCAACGCCCATCCCTCAACGCTAAACCCTCAACACTCAACACTAAACCCTCAACCCTCAACTCTCAACCCTCATCCCTCAACCCTCAATAATAAACATTCAAAACAAAGTAAATATGAGACTGATTAATGAAACGCTATTGGATGAAGTGACGCAACAGGCGAAAGAAAGTCCGCGCTTGCGTATGAATCATAATCTGCATGACAGCTTAGATGCAAAGGCACAACGCTTGCTGAATGCGCTGGAGCCTGGAACAGTAGTACCTGTACACCGTCATCGGCATACGTCGGAAACGTATGTGTTGCTGAGAGGAAAAATAAAGGTGATGTATTATAACGACCGGAAAGAGGAAACGGAACAGGTAGTGCTGGATCCGAAAACAGGCAGTTATGGGGTACACATTCCAGCCGGACAATGGCATACATTGGAGGTATTGGAAAGCGGCTCGGTGATTCTGGAAGTGAAGGATGGACCGTATGCACCATTGGGAAAGGAAGATGTTTTGTAGTTGGTTTTAGGTTTAACATGAACAATCGACAATAAAACGAGGAATAATGGAATATATATTAATCGCAATTGCCTTATTGGCGATGGAACTATTGTATTTCCGCATTGCGGACAAACTGAATATCATAGATAAACCGAATGAACGGAGTAGCCATACGCGTATAACGTTGCGTGGGGGAGGTATTATCTTCTATGTGGGAGCTTTGGCTTATTTTGTGACCAATCACGGGGAGTATCCGTGGTTTATGCTGGCATTGACGCTGGTGGCGTTTATCAGTATGGCGGACGATATACGGTCGGTGTCGCAAGGTGTCCGGTTGCTGTTCCACTTTACAGCCATGGCATTGATGTTTGGCCAGTGGGGACTGTATGCATTGCCCTGGTGGTGGGTAGCTGTTGCTCTGGTGGTATGTACAGGCATTATCAATGCCTATAACTTTATGGATGGCATCAACGGCATAACGGGCGGGTATTCGCTGGTGATACTGGCGGTGCTGGCGTACGTCAATCGGACGGTGGTGGCATTTGTGGAACCTGACTTCATCTATATTGTGATGCTGTCGGTGCTCGTTTTCTGCCTGTTCAATTTCCGCAAACGGGCCAAATGTTTTGCCGGAGATGTAGGATCGGTGAGCATCGCTTTCATTCTTCTGTTTCTGATCGGAAAACTGGTGATGCAGACAGAGGATTTCAGTTGGATTGTGCTGCTGGCGGTATACGGGGTGGACAGTGTGCTGACCATTGTACACCGGTTGATGTTGCACGAGAATATCGGGCTGCCGCACCGCAAACATCTGTATCAGCTGATGGCAAACGAACTGCATGTGCCGCATGTGCTTGTGTCGCTGCTGTACATGGCAGTACAGGCGGTGGTGGCCATCGGGTATTTGCAATGCAGAGACAATGGGTATCTGTACTTGGCAGGATGCGTAGTGCTTTTGGGAATTGTTTATCTGGTTTTTATGAAAAAGTATTACCATCTTCATGAAGCTTCGCTACGGGATAAAACGGTAAAGTGCTGAACGATAACGAATAAATAAACAAAAGGAAGGATATAGGAAAGTCCTTTATGAATATTTTCAGGTAAAATGTAATAATTTCGGGCAAAAATAACTATTTTTGCCCGAAATTGTATAGTGCATAAAAAAGAGTAGATCGACATGAGCAATAAATTCTCGTTCAGACGTTACCTGTCAATCAGGGTTTTGCCGATTTGGGCCATTCTGCTGTTTGATGTGTTTATAGTAGCCATTTCATGTTTGGCTGCTTATGTGTTAAGGTATAATCTTTCGCTGGTATTGGCGAATATCGAACACATAGACATTGCTGTCTTGTGGTGTGTAGGCGTGAACCTGGTGTTCTTTAAATTATTTAAGACGTATTCGGGGGTGCTGCGTTACTCCTCGTTCGTGGATATTTTGCGGATATTTGTGGCATTGGCTGTGGCTTATGCCGTATTGATGGTGCTGCGGATTGTGACGAACAATTTTGGCAGAGTAGGACTGCCGGGATGCAGTCTGTTGCTGGTAGCGTTTATGTTTAACTTCGGGCTGATGGCTATCTCGCGTGTGATAGCGAAGCAGCTGTTCGAATCGTTGAATGTAGACTATAAGCATAAGACGAATGTCTTTATCTACGGTGCCAAGGAGATTGGGGTGAACATCGCCAAATCGTTGCGGGTAAACTTGAGCAACCGATACATCCTGCGCGGTTTCATTGCAGACGAGCCGGAACTGATCGGCAAGGTGCTGATGGGGGTAAAGGTGTATGCCAACAATGGAGAACTGGCTGACCGGATGGCAGAACAGGGAACAAGAACCATTATTGTGTCGCCTGCCAAGATGGAGGAACTGAAGAACTCGAAGATGCTGGACCAGCTGCTGAGCGGAGGTGTGAAACTGATGACGGCTCCGCCACTGGGTGAATGGAACGGACAGATGCTGAACCAGTCGGAACTGAAGGAGATGCAGATAGAAGACCTGTTACAGCGGGAACCTATCGTGATAGATACTCGGAAAATTGCCTCGCACCTGGAGGGAAAGCGGGTGATGATAACAGGAGCGGCCGGATCGATTGGCAGTGAGATTATGCGGCAGGTGGCTACCTTTGCACCGTATCAGCTGATTCTGGTGGATCAGGCGGAAACTCCGCTGCACGATATCCGGCTGGAACTGCTGGACAAATGGCGGGATCTGAAGGCGGTGACTATTGTAGCGGACGTCGCGAACGCTACCCGGATGGAAGAAATATTCCGGAAATACAAGCCGCAATACATCTTTCATGCTGCGGCTTACAAGCATGTGCCGATGATGGAAGACAACGTGTCGGAATCGATTCAGACGAATGTGAACGGTACGCGGACGGTAGCAGACCTGGCAGTGAAGTACGGGGCGGAGAAATTCGTGATGATCTCGACCGACAAGGCGGTGAACCCGACCAATGTGATGGGATGCTCGAAACGCATCTGTGAAATCTATGTGCAGAGTCTGGCCAAGAAATTGCAGAAACAGGGTGGGAAAAGCACACAGTTTATTACAACCCGCTTTGGCAATGTGTTGGGATCGAACGGGTCGGTGATTCCCCGGTTCAAGGAACAGATCCGTCGGGGAGGACCGGTGACGGTGACTCATCCGGACATTATCCGCTACTTTATGACCATTCCGGAAGCCTGCCGATTGGTGCTGGAAGCCGGTAGCATGGGCAACGGAGGAGAAATCTACATTTTCGACATGGGCAAGCCGGTGAAGATTGTGGAACTGGCCAAACGGATGATCAGCCTGTCGGGAAGAACGGACGTAAAAATAGAATTTACAGGATTGCGACCGGGAGAAAAACTGTACGAAGAACTGCTGAACGTAAAGGAACTGACCAAACCGACCTATCATGATAAAATTATGATTGCCAATGTGCGGGAATATGATTACGATCAGGTGAAGGTGCAGATTGAAAATCTGATAAAGACCAGTTACACGTATGACGATATGCAGATAGTGGCAGCCATGAAGGAATTGGTGCCGGAATTTATCAGCCAGAACTCGAAATTTGAGGAACTGGATCATAAACATGAGAGTGCTCAAGGTTAATGCATACAAGATGAATTGTGTTACTTACAAATAGATTATAAGCGAACAAAGGAATGGAAAATACGGAGAACAGACTTCCGCAAGAAGAGCAGGAAATTGATCTGCTGGAACTTGCCCAAAAGCTATGGAAACGGAGAAAAGTGTTTTATAAGGCATTGGGAGGTGCAGTGGTTGTTGGGTTGGTAATTGCATTTAGTATACCTAAGGAATACAGTGTAACTGTGACATTGGCACCAGAATCCACACGAAAGACAAGCAGTAGTTTGGCAAGCATGGCAGCTATGATGGGATTCGGTGATTTAGCAACAAATAGTGATCGGGATGCTTTGAATATCCTGCTTTTCCCGGATATTTTAGCATCGAATCCGTTTGCTTTGGAGTTGTATTCAATGCCAGTGAAGCCTGTTGATTCTGATACTATAATGGCATTGAATGAGTATATGAGTCAAGCAAAACGCCCGTGGTGGAGCAGTGTAATGGGATTACCAGGGAAGGTAATAGGTGGAATTACTTCGTTATTTTCGTCAAAAGATGAGGAAGCAAAAGTGGAAGCTTTAAATCCTTTCAGACTGACAAAAGTAGAAGCCGGAAAAATTGGAGCTATTAAAAACTCTTTAGAGGCTAATGTGGACAAAAAAACTGGAGTTACCACAATTACTGTTACGATGCAGGATGCTGAAGTGGCAGCAACTGTGGCAGACAGTGTAGTAGTGAAGTTGCAAGATTATGTAACAGCCTATCGAACAAAAAAAGTAGCTGGTGATTGTGCATATTGGGAAAAGCTTTATAAAGAGAAGCAACAAGAGTATTATGAAGCCCAGCAAAAATATGCTAATTATATGGATGAAAACAAGAGCTTGTTTACACAGCGATCGAAAATAGAAGGAGAACGTTTGCAGAATGAAATGAATTTGGCGTATCAGATTTATAACCAAATGGCAACGCAACTACAGATGTCACAGGGAAAACTTCAGGAGGCTAAACCAGTGTTTGCTGTAGTACAGCCTGCGACAGTTCCATTAACTCCTTCTGCCCCACGGAAAATGGTGATTTTAGTAGGATGCCTGTTTCTGGCTTTTGTAGGCACAGCCGGGTGGATTCTGTTTGGAGAAGATATCTGGAGAAAATTTAAAAATAGTTCTATAACTGAAGAATAAAAAAATATGAAAATGAAACGTTTACTGATTGTCTTGTTGTTAGTGACGACTTGTGCAACTCCGAAAGTTTATGCGCAAACGAGAATGACAGACCAGCAGGTGATAGAATATGTAAAGCAAGCGACGCAAGAGGGAAAGGAGCAGAAACAAATAGCGTTGGAACTAGCTCGGAAAGGAGTAACCCGTAAGCAGGCGGAACGGATCAAAAAACAGTATGAACAGCAGATGGGAACGGATGCATCTAACATGCAGGGGACGGAACTGAACGAAGCACGTCTGCGGGAGGAAACTCAGGATGAGACAACCGCCCTGACGGGCAATCAGCCGACCACGAAGGAGCTGGCACAGGAGGATCAGGTATTTGGAAGAAATATTTTCAATACCCGGAACCTGACGTTTGAGCCGAACAGCAACATGGCAACACCGCCCAACTATCAGCTGGGACCGGGCGATGAGGTAATCATCGACATCTGGGGAGCCAGCCAGACCAGCATCCGGCAGACCATTACGCCGGACGGGACAATCAACATGCAGGAACTGGGACCGATCTACCTGAGTGGCATGACGGTGGAAGAAGCGAACCGATTCCTGAAGAACAAGCTGGGAACGGTGTTTTCGAATGAAAATAATCAGATACAGGTGACGCTGGGAAATACACGGACCATTCAGATCAACATCATGGGCGAAGTGGTGCAGCCGGGAACGTATGCGTTGTCGGCATTCTCGACGGTATTTCATGCACTGTATCGGGCTGGTGGTGTGAACGACATCGGTAGTTTGCGTAACGTGCAGCTGGTGAGAAACGGAAAGAAGATTGCAGCGGTGGATGTGTACGACTTCATCATGCAGGGAAAGATAAAGGATGATGTCCGCTTGCAGGAGGGGGACGTAATCATTGTGCCGGCATACGACATGCTGGTGAAGATGAGCGGAAACGTGAAGCGTCCTATGAGATTCGAGATGAAGAAGGACGAGACTTTGGCGGCGCTGATCAAGTATGCCGGAGGATTCAACGCGGACGCTTACAGTAAGAGTGTGCGCATGGTACGCCAGAACGGAATGGAATATGAGGTGAAGACGGTGGACGAAATGGACTACAGCGTGTGTCAGCTGCGCGACGGAGACGTGGTGACGGTAGGTGCCATCCTGAACCGCTTTACGAACAAGGTGGAGATAAAAGGTGCGGTGTATCGCCCGGACATCTATGCACTGGACGGTAAGGTGAACACGGTGCGCGCCCTGATAGAAAAGGCACAGGGCCTGATGGACGATGCCTTTACCAACCGGGCTGTGCTGCAACGCCAGCGGGACGACCTGACGAGCGAGATTGTGTCGGTGGACGTGAGAGCGCTGATGAACGGAACAATACCGGACATACCGCTGCGCAAGAATGACATTCTGTACATACCCAGCATACACGATCTGCAGGATCTGGGCAGTGTGACCATCTACGGAGAGGTAACGAAGCCGGATGAGTATCCGTATGCGGACAACATGACACTGGAAGATCTGATTATCCAGGCAGGCGGACTGAAAGAAGCGGCCTCGACGGTGCGGGTGGACGTGTCGAGACGCATCAAGGACACGAAGAGTGTGAACAGCACGGACAGCATCGGACAGATGTTCAGCTTCGCACTGAAGGACGGATTTGTGATTGACGGACAGCCGGGTTTTGTGCTGCAACCGTATGACCAGGTGTTTGTGCGCCGCAGCCCGGGGTATCAGACCCAGCAGAACGTAAGCATACAGGGAGAGGTGATATTCGGAGGAACGTATACGCTGACTTCGAAGGCGGAACGCCTGAGTGACCTGGTGAAGAAAGCGGGAGGAGTGACCAACTCGGCATACGTACGGGGCGCAAAACTGATTCGGGTAGCGAATGACGAGGAAAAGAAACGGATGCAGGACGTGGTGAAACTGATGGGGCGTGAGCTGGGAGAAAATGCCATTGACTCATTGGGACTGCAAGTAGACAGCCTGTTCTCGGTCGGCATTGACCTGGAGGCGGCTTTGGCCAATCCCGGAGGGGATGCGGACCTGGTGTTGAGAGAAGGGGACGTGCTGAATATTCCGGAATATGTAAACACAGTGAAGATAAACGGGGCTGTGATGATGCCCAATACGGTGTCGTACCGGAAGGGGGAGAAAGTCAGTTATTATTTGAGTCAGGCAGGAGGATACAGCCAGCATGCCAAGAAGAGTAAGAAGTTCATCATCTACATGAACGGACAGGTAGCGAAGGTGAAAGGTAATGGTAGCAAGCAGATAGAACCGGGATGCGAGATCATAGTGCCGAACAAGAAGCAGAGCAAGGCAAATATCGGAAACATTTTGGGCTATGCCACTTCGTTCTCGTCGTTAGCAACCATGGCAGCAACAATTGTTACCTTGTTTAAGTAGGGTTCACCATAAACGGGAAACGTGAAGAAACGCAGATTTTCGCAAAATCTTGTAATCGGCAGGGATCGGTTTATGGAGATTTTCGAAAATCTGCGTTCATTTGTATTTTATAAATAGCTGGAACACTTAAGCGGAAAAAGATGGTTGGAAAGAAAAACTGTATACGGAAAAAGAGAATGGCAGCCGTATGGGTATGTCTGCTGTTCGGGGTATTGACCTGCAAGGCACAACTTACCAACGGAGTGACCGGACTGCTGCACATGCCCAGCGCAGACATGCAACGGGACGGTACTTTAATGATCGGAGGAAATTTCCTGAACAGGCATAATCTGCCTAATAACTTTTGGTGGGGATATGACAGTTACAATTACTTTCTGAATGTGACTTTTTTCAAACGTCTGGAATTGGCATATGTATGTACTTTATTTAAAGGGAAAAAGGAGAACAGTTATTGGCCGGAAATTACTTGGGGAAAGTTTGTGAATCAGGACCGCCATTTTGCAGCCCGGCTTCAGGTGCTAAGGGAAGGAGAATGGTGGAAGCACATGCCAGCTCTAGTATTAGGCGTTAACGATCCGACAACGGGAAGTGGGGGAGACTATACAAACATGGCGGTTGAAGGCAATGGTAACGGCTACTTCAACCGCATGTACCTCGCCATGACCAAGCACTTCGATGTCCGTGTAGGGGAGCTGGGTGTTCATGCTGCCTGGCTGTACAACAGGCGGACGGACTATCCGCTGAACGGGCCTGCCGTGGGGGTGAACTTCAAACCGGCGTTTCATAAGGAACTGAACCTGATAGCCGAATATGACTCGAAAACGGTGAATGTGGGATTCACGTACTCGATGTGGAGCGACCACTTCAACCTGCTGTTCGAACTGCAGGACGGGAAGTACGTATCGGCGGGACTGGTGTACAAGGTGAACCTGATAGGGGGGAACCGGTGGAAACACTGGAGATAGATTTTATTTTCTCCATATTATTGCGTAACTTTGTCCCATTGAGTTGGTGAGTTTGTGAGTTGGTGAGTTTTTGAGTTTTTAAGTTGAAGTAATACAGTGATTTAAAAATCCGCAAACTCACAAACTAAAAAACTAAAGGACTAAATATTGGTGTTTATTGGAAAGATTGTAATCCGTCATGATAAGGAAAATCGTAAAAATTCTCTGGATATTGCTGGCATTGGGCATAATGGCTTGTGCCGCTGTGTTTTTCGCCATTGCCAAGGGCTGGATAGGATATATGCCTCCGGTGGAAGACCTGGAAAATCCGAACTATAAATTTGCCACCGAAGTGCTGTCGGAGGACGGGGTGGTATTGGGTACTTACTCGTACAGCAAGGAGAACCGTGTGTACGTGGGGTATCAGGACTTGTCGCCACACATCATCAACGCGCTGATTGCGACCGAGGACGTGCGCTTTGCCGAACACTCGGGAATTGATGCCAAAGCGCTGTTTCGCGCGATATTGAAGCGTGGTGTGCTGATGCAGAAGAATGCGGGTGGCGGAAGTACGATTACGCAACAGCTGTCGAAACAGCTTTATTCGCCCAGCGCGGACAACGTGATGGAGCGTCTGTTCCAGAAACCGATAGAGTGGGTGATCGCTGTGAAACTGGAACGTTACTACACGAAAGAGGAAATCCTGACGATGTATCTGAACAAGTTTGACTTCCTGAACAATGCGGTGGGTGTGAAAACGGCTGCTTATACGTACTTCGGGTGTGAACCTAAAAACCTGAAAATAGAAGAGGCGGCTACGCTGGTGGGTATGTGCAAGAACCCGTCGCTGTATAACCCGGTGCGGTATAACGAACGGACACGCGGACGCCGGAATGTGGTACTGGACCAGATGCGCAAGGCGGGATACATCACGCAGGAAGAATGTGACTCGCTGCAGGCATTGCCTCTGAAGCTGACGTATCACCGGGTGGACCATAACGAGGGATTGGCTACTTATTTCCGGGAATATCTGCGTGGTGTACTGAATGCCAAGAAGCCGGTGCGTTCGGAATATCGCGGCTGGCAGATGCAGAAGTATTACGAGGATTCGCTGGACTGGGAAAACAATCCGCTTTTCGGCTGGTGTGAGAAGAACCGGAAGAAAGACGGATCGAAATACAACCTCTATACGGACGGTCTGAAGATTTATACCACCATCGACTCGCGTATGCAGAAGTATGCGGAAGAGGCGGTGACGGAACATCTGAAAGAGTTGCAGTATTACTTCTTCAAGGAGAAGAAGGGACAGAAGACGGCTCCTTATACGCGGGAACTGACTCAGGAGCAGGTAAACTCTATTCTGGACAGAGCCATGAAGCAGTCGGACCGCTACCGGAAGATGAAAGAGGGGGGCGCGTCGGAAAAGGAAATCAGAGCGGCTTTTGACAGACCGGAAGAGATGACCGTCTTCAGCTGGGAAGGGGAAAAGGATACGGTGATGACGCCGATGGACTCGATACGCTATTACAAATTCTTCCTGAGAGCCGGATTCATGTCGATGGATCCGAGAAACGGACATGTGAAGGCGTATGTGGGCGGACCGAACCATCACTACTTCAAGTATGACATGGGCATGGTGGGACGCAGACAGATCGGATCGACCATGAAGCCTTATGTGTATGCGCTGGCTATGGAGAACGGATTCTCGCCCTGCGACCAGATGAGACACGTAGAGTTCCACGGGTTTGACGAGAACGGAACACCGTGGTCGCCGAGAAATGCCAACAACAAACGATATGGCGAGATGGTGACCCTGAAATGGGGACTTGCCAACTCGGACAACTGGATTACCGCCAACCTGATGAGCAAGCTGAATCCGTACGAACTGAAGAGACTGGTGCACAGCTTCGGCGTACGCAACAGGGAAATTGTGCCTTCGATTGCACTTTGCCTGGGTCCGTGCGAAATCTCGGTGGGCGAGATGGTGAGTGCTTATACGGCGTTCCCGAACAGAGGTATCCGCGTGGCACCGCTCTTTGTGACCCGCATCGAGGATAATGAAGGCAACGTGCTGGCTACCTTTGCGCCGGAAATGCAGGAGGTGATCAGTGTGTCGAGTGCTTACAAGATGCTGGTGATGCTGCGTGCCGTGATCAATGAAGGTACGGGCGGACGGGTACGCCGCTTGGGCGTGAAAGCCGATATGGGTGGTAAGACGGGTACGACGAACAACAACTCGGACGGATGGTTCATGGGATTCACGCCGTCGCTGGTTTCGGGTTGCTGGGTAGGCGGTGAGGACCGTGACATCCACTTCGACCGCATGTTCTACGGACAGGGTGCTTCGATGGCATTGCCTATCTGGGCCAAATATATGGTGAAGGTGTATGCCGACAAGACGTTGGGATATGACGAAACGGAGACATTCCAACTGCCGGAAGGTTATGATCCCTGCAAGGATTCGGAGGCGACGGACAGCACTGTAACGGACGAACCGATACAGGGACTGGATGACTTGTTTAATTGATGAATCCGGTTTCGGAAGTCTTCGCGTTTTTCCGTGTAGTCCGTGCCTGAATGAAAAGGAATATGTCAGTTGCTTTTAAATGATACGTGGCAGCCTTGGTTTATACGATTTGCATAGGGAGTAATGAGCAGCGAAGGGACAATCTGGCCTTGGCACGCAGGCGGCTGAAAGAACTGTTTCCGGACATCTGCTTTGCGGAAGAGGAGGAGACGAAACCGCTGTGCTGCAAGCGGACGGCGCCTTTTGCCAATCAGGTGGCACGTTTCCGGTCGGACTGTCCGGCAGAGGAGGTGAATGCCTTGCTGAAGGCGATAGAGCGGGAGGCGGGACGGAAACCGGAAGAAAAGGCTCGGGAGATCATCCGGCTGGATATAGACTTGCTGGCATGCGATAAGACAGTCTTCAAACCGGAAGATATGCAAAGGGAATATGTGCGAAGAGGGCTGTCGCAACTGGAGCGTTGAGCGACGATACGAAATAAAATGGGAATGATGATAAATGGTTAATGATTAATGATTAATGATAAATGGTTAATGATTAATGGTAAATGATTAATGGTAAATGGTTAATGGTTAGTGTTATTCTTCATTCTTCATTCTTCATTAAATTCCTTCCCACTTCATAGTTGACGAGTAAACAAGTTGACGAGTTGACAAGGCGTTTGTGGCGAACTGTTCCAAACGGCACTCTGTCAATGAGGGCATTCCGGCCTTGTGGACTTGTTGACTGAAGCCTTGTCAACTGACAAGTTGAGTATTTCGAAACTTGTAGGAATTAAAGGAGTTAAAAGCCAATAGAAAAGCAAACAGCTCACAATGTATCGGCTTAACTCCTTAACTTCTTAATTCCTTAACTACCAGCAAAATGTTAACTGCGAGACTTAAATATTTTTTGTTTATGAAGTTTTTAGGAATTATACCGGCGCGTTATGCGTCGACACGTTTTCCGGCCAAGCCATTGGCAATGCTGGGTGGGAAAACCGTTATACAGCGTGTTTACGAACAGGTAGCAGGTGTATTGGATGACGCCTGGGTGGCTACGGATGACGAACGGATTGAAGCTGTGGTAAAGGCTTTTGGCGGCAAGGTAGTGATGACTTCGGTCAACCATAAGAGTGGCACCGACCGTTGCTTCGAAGCCTATACCAAGATAGGCGGAGACTTTGACGTGGTAGTGAACATTCAGGGTGACGAACCGTTCATCCAGCCTTCGCAACTGGAAACGGTGAAAGCCTGTTTTGACGATCCGAAGACGCAGATTGCTACATTGGTAAAGCCCTTTACGGTGGAAGACGGCTGGGAGGCACTGGAGAATGTCAATTCGCCGAAAGTGGTACTTGGAAAGAATATGAATGCGTTGTACTTCAGCCGTTCGATTATACCTTATCAGCGGAATGCGGAGAAGAAGGACTGGCTGAAGAATCATGTCTACTACAAACATATCGGCCTGTATGCCTACCGGGCAGAAGTGCTGAAAGAGATTACGGCTTTGCCGCAGTCGCTGCTGGAAGTGGCCGAGTCGCTGGAACAGCTTCGGTGGCTGGAAAACGGCTATACCATCAAGGCGGGTATTACGAATGTGGAAACAATAGGTATTGATACGCCACAGGATCTGGAAAGGGCGGAAGAGTTCTTGAAGAAACAATGCTGAACAGAAACGTACAACCTCCGATATGCCGTCCGGAACACTTGAACATTCAGGAACCGGTATGCAGAATAATGCCCAACGGCGTAGAACTGAATGTGCTGGATGCCGGTGACAACGAAGTGATACGCATTGACGTGATGGTGGCAGGAGGACTGTGGCGACAGACACAGCCTTTGCAGGCGCTGTTTACCAACAGGATGCTGCGTGAAGGAACGAAGCGGATGACAACGGCCGAAATAGCAGAAAAGCTGGACTATTACGGCGCGTGGCTGGAGCTGTCGAATGGCATGGAGTATTCTTATGTAACCCTTTATTCGCTGAACAAATATCTGCCGCAGACCCTGGAGGTGATGGAGGCAATCATCAAAGAGCCTGCGTTTCCGGAAAAGGAACTGGGTATTGTGGTGGAAAACAACTTGCGCCAGTTTCTGGTGAATATGTCGAAAGTGGACTTCCTGGCTCACCGCTCGCTGATGAAAGCAGTGCTGGGCACACGCGACGTGCTGGGACAGGTGGTGGAGGAAGAGGACTACCGCCATATTTCGCCGGAGGTGCTGCGTGCTTTCTATAACCGCTATTATCATTCGCGCAACTGTACGATATACTTGTCGGGCAAAGTGACGGATGAGTGCCTGGACAGAATAGAACAGGTTTTCGGCAGCGCACCTTTCGGAGAAGGATTTGTGGTGCCGGAGAAAAAGTTTTTTGCACCGGAAAGCTGTGAAGGGAAACGCTTTTTCACGGAACGGACAGACGCTTTGCAGAGTGCCGTGCGGATGGGAATGCTTACGCTGGAACACAAACATCCGGACTTCTTGAAGACCAGGGTACTGGTGACGCTGTTGGGCGGATATTTCGGAAGCAGACTGATGTCGAATATCCGGGAGGAAAAGGGATATACATACAACATTTCGGCATACACTGTGCCGTATCCGGGATGTGGCATGCTGGTGATCAGTGCCGAAACTGCCAATGAGACGGTAGAACCTCTGATACAGGAAGTATATCACGAGATTGACCGGCTGCAGAACGAGCTGGTGGCGGAAGAAGAACTGACGATGGTGAAGAACTATATGCTGGGAGAAATGTGCCGCAGCTACGAATCGGCATTCTCGCTGGCCGACGCATGGATATATGCCCGGGTGGCAGGTATGGAGAACGATTATTACAGCCGGATGCTGGAGGAGACAAAGGAGGTGACACCGGCAGAAATTCGCGAACTGGCCCGGAAATACTTGTGCAAAGAGAATTTAAAAGAAGTGGTTGTGGGCAAAAAAAAATCATAAAACCGAAAGACACTGCCCTGCTTTGAAAGATAAATTGTATCTTTGTCCGAGATAGAAGCGCGCCTGCAGGTTGCGTAAGCAGGCAAATGACGCACGGCATACTGAGCCGGCCATAATATAAACTAATATAGAATTTGTCAATGAAATATTTGTATACAGCATTGTTCCTGCTATGTCTGTCGCAAGGAACGGTATGGGCACAGGAAAAAGAAAGTTTCTTCGATAAGATAAAAAATACCTTCTCCTCGGAAATCAGAATCGGTACTTATACGTTTAAGGACGGATCGGTATATACGGGCGAAATGAAAGGCCGGAAACCGAACGGAAGAGGAAAGACCGTGTTCAAGAACGGGGATGTCTATGAAGGGGAATACGTAAAAGGGAAACGGGAAGGATATGGTGTCTATGTATTTCCGGACGGAGAAAAGTATGAAGGACAATGGTATCAGGACCAGCAGCACGGAAAGGGAATCTACTATTTTATGAACAATAACCGTTACGACGGTATGTGGTACCAGGATTACCAGCACGGAAAGGGTACGATGTATTACTATACCGGCGATGTGTACGAAGGTGACTGGGTGAACGACAAACGGGAAGGTCAGGGAACATATACCTGGAAGAACGGTTCGAAATACACCGGTTCGTGGAAGAATGACAAGAAAGACGGTGAAGGCACTTTTGTGTGGAACGACGGCAGCAAATACGAAGGACAGTGGAAAAACGATGTCCGTCAGGGAACGGGAACATTCGAATATACCAACGGAGACAAATACGTAGGTGACTGGTCGGAAGACATGCAGGACGGAAAAGGTATTTACTTCTTCCATACCGGTGACAGATACGAAGGTACCTATGTAGAAGGTGAACGTACGGGATCGGGCATTTACTATTACGCCAACGGTAACAAGTACGTGGGCAACTTTAAAAACGGTATGCAGGACGGACAGGGAACATTTACCTGGGCCAACGGAGCCGTGTACGAAGGGGAATGGAAAAACAACGAACGAAACGGACGCGGTACATACAAGTGGAACGTGGGTGACTCGTACGAGGGCGAATGGAAAAACAATAAATTCGACGGACAGGGAACGCTGATTCAGACCGACGGAACGGTGTATAAAGGCGGTTTCGTGAACGGACTGGAGGAAGGAAGCGGAGTACAGACAGACAAGAACGGTGTACGCTTTGAAGGCTTCTTCAAACAGGGAAAAAAGGACGGTCCCTTTGTGGAAACGGACAAGGACGGAAAGATAATCCGGAAAGGTACTTACTCAATGGGAAGACTGGAGGCTCAGAAATAAAGGAGCCTCCTATGAAAAACACGTTGCCGCAAATGCCGATTTGCGGATATGCGACGACATCTACTGAACAGATATATAGCTGAAAACACACATCTATTATTTATATCTATCACAAACAACTTAAATTATTTATCATGAAAAAGCAATTTCTGTATGCTGCGGTTCTGGCCCTTGGCATTTCATCGTGCCAGTCGCCTGATCCGCAAATGGTGCTTGAAGTAGACATGAACACCCGGGGAGCGGATGTGCCGGCTTCCATGTACGGTATCTTTTTTGAAGAGATCAACCATGCCGGAGACGGTGGACTCTATGGCGAAATGCTGATGAACCGCAGTTTTGAAGAACGGGTTATTCCAGAAGGTTACAAGGTAGAAAACAATGAACTGGTGTCACCGACCCTGATCCATCATTCGAACGGACAGACTACGTCCGGACGGTACCGGTGGGGAAGCGATCCTTATCCGGGATGGGAATTGAGTGTGGGCGAAGCCGCCCGTGCCGAAATGGGGCTGACGACAGAGCAGCCGAACTTTGCTGCTGCTCCCAATTCGATGAAGGTGAACGTCTCGGAGAAAGGAAACGGAGTGGCCCTGATAAACAAAGGATACTGGGGACTGGCTTTGCAGAAAGACGCAACTTACCGGTTGCGCATGTTCATGCGCAGCAACAGCGATGCGAAAGAGATGACGGTACGTCTGCTGGGACCGGCCGACAAAGAGCTGGGTAAGACTGTACTGACACTGAAGAACGACAACAAATGGCAGGAATACAAAGCCGAAATACAGGCTATGGATACAACTACTGCCGGCCGGTTGGCCATCGAACTGCCGGAGAATGGCGTGTACTACTTTGACTATGTCTCACTGTTCCCGAAAGACACCTATAAAGGTCGGGAGAACGGCATGCGTAAGGATGTGGCAGAAGTGATAGAAGGGCTGAAGCCTGCCTTTATACGCTGGCCGGGCGGCTGCATCGTAGAAGGCATCACGCTGAACAATCGCGTGCAGTGGAAAAAGACGTTGGGCGATCCGGCAGCACGTCCGGGTGAGTATGATACATGGGGGTATCATAACAGCTATGGTTTCGGTTACAAGGAATTCCTGGATTTCTGTGAGGATGTAGGAGCCAAAGGCATGTATGTGTGCAATGTCGGACTGGCCTGTCAATACCGTTCGGGAGAAGCCTGCTCGGACAAGGAGGCTGAGGGCTATCTACAGGATGCATTGGATGCCATTGAGTATGCGATAGGTGGTACGGACACCGAATGGGGAGCCCTGCGTGCCAAGGAAGGGCATCCGGAACCATATCCGCTGGCTTATGTAGAAATAGGTAACGAGAACTGGGGAAGCCTGTATGACAGCCGTTTCAACATGTTCTACGATGCCATAAAGGCCAAATATCCGGAGCTGACACTGATCTCGAATCACGGACTGGGTGGTCTGGGCCAGGCTCGTAAGACCGATATGATAGACCCGCACTGGTATGTGGCTCCTGACTTTTTCTTCAACAACACGCATATCTTCGACAATCATGAGCGTGGAAAATATAAGGTGTATGTGGGAGAATATGCCTGCAACCAGGGTGTAGGTGGCGGTAACATGCTGGCAGCACTGAGCGAAGCTGCCTTTATCACGGGCATGGAACGGAACAGCGACCTGGTGACCATGGCTTCGTATGCTCCGTTGTTCGAGAACAAGAACGACCGCTGCTGGGCTACCAATCTGATCTGGATAAGCAACAGTCAGGTAGTGGGACGTTCGTCGTACTATGTACAGAAGATGTTTGCCGATAATAAACCTACATATAATCTGCCGACCAAGTCGGAACTGTTGTGGGAAGTGACCGAACCGATGATCCGTGAAAAAGGATATGTAGGTTTTGGTAGCTGGAGCACGCAGGTACAGTTCCGTAATCTTTCTGTGACTGACAGTACCGGTGTGAAAACCGAAGCTGATATGAACGACGCTTCTCAATGGACAGTAGTAAGCGGAGAATGGAAAGCTGAACAGGGTGTATATGCACAGAGCAGCAATGAAACACGCACGGCCCTGTTCTGGAACAAGGCAAAGGCCGGAGCCGGTGATGTGATAGAGTTTGAAGTAAACAAACTGTCGGGCGATGAAGGATTCTTTGCTTACTTCGGCATGAAAGAACCGAATCTGAAAGACGGCTATATGCTGAACGCCGGCGGATGGGGCAATACTTCGACTGCCATCGAAACTGTGAAGAACAATGGTAGCAGTGTACTGTCGGACAAGGTGAACGATAAGGTGGAAAATGATAAGTGGTATCAGGTGAAGATTGTGCTGAAGGAAATGGGGGCCGACTACTATGTAGACGGTAAACTGATGCTGGCACATGTCAACAAGCCGGTGAACCGCAAGTTCCACGTAGCCGGATACGACGAACAGGCCGGTGAGGTGATTGTAAAGGTAGTCAATGCTTCGGAAACTCCTTGCGTAACCCGCATCGATCTGAAAGGCGGTGAGGTAGCTTCGAAAGGACGTGTCATCACATTGAGCAGTACTTCGCTTGAAGAGGAAAACAGCTTTGAAGAACCGTTGAAGATCTCGCCGGTTGAGACAGAGTATAACGGCTTCTCGTCATCGTTCGTATACGAGTTCAAGCCTAATTCATTCACAATACTCCGGATGAAGAAAAAATAAATATGTGCTGTAGGCGCTATACAGAATAATAAAGAGGGTGTGCAATTAAGGAAATGAATTCTTTATTTTGCACACCCTTTTTTATCTGTATCGGAGATGATAGTTGGCTTTACATCTTTTCAAGGTAGACTTGGGCCTTTCCCTGAAGTGCCGGATGGGTAATTGTCAGTCTGATGCGGTATAACTGTTCTACATTCCAGTTGTTGAGGAGTTGTTTGTCCGTCAGAGGAATGGTTTCGATGGATGGTTGCAGAAGGCCGCTGTCGAACTTCATCTTCAGTGTAAAGTCTTTGTTTTTCAGTAACAGATAGCCATCTTTGATTTCCGGTGTACACACCGTCATAAAGTTCAGAATCTGTTCTCCGTTCCGGTTGTTCAGTTTCCACTGGTCGGCAATGGTAAACCGGTGTCCGCGCTTCAGGGTATACGAACGGATCCATTGGGCGACTCCGGTTTCTTCCGGATAAGCGGCTGCAATGTCGGCACTGAATGAAACTGTTTTGCCACGATCCGTAAACCGGACGTTACGGGCATGATATTTCTTCCCGGCATGCTGGTCTGTGCCATTGATAGTCGGAAGGTTGTGATAGCCGGACTGCATGGTCCAGATGGTATAGCGTTCGCTGCTGAAAGTCTTTTTAGTGTATACGCCTACTCCTACATCGATCAGAACAGGTTTTCCGTTATAGTACAGCATGAAGCTGCCGACATCGTTGTGATTGTGAGAAACACCGTTGTTGCTGCCATGGGCTGCAAAACAGAATCCTTCGTCGGAACGGTGCGAATCACGAGCTACGGCAAGCTGTCCGTCTTCGAAATAGAAGGAGGTTTCCTCAATGGAAGCACTGTCTCCTTCCAGTATTTCCCGGGCATCCAGTACGTCGTCGAGCAGACGGGCAAACAAACTGCCGGTATGCAATTTGTCTTTCCATCCGTTGCGGCGGGCAAAGTCGGAAGCAAAGCCCATCAGCTGGCGGTCACCTATCTTTTTACCATACAGATAGACAGCACCCGGACTGACGAAACACTTGGCGGCTGCATCCGAGAAATTCACAAAATACTGGTTGTGGATGTTGGCCCGGCGGATGTAGCGTCCTATGTTCTTGATTTTTTCGTTAGAGAAGATATTGACGTGCCCGTCCGTAGCCCGGTCTAGCAGGTCGAGAAATTTAATCAGATTGGCACCGGCATGTCCGAAATACGAAGGTCCTTCTTCGCAAGTGCCATCCGGATGCTGGACATCGATATAGCGGTCGACAGAACGCATCAGCTGATAAACGTAGGTTGCCTTTTGGGCTGTATCTTTCTCCAGCAGCAGGACTGCCTGCAGCACATTATAATTGATCCAGATGTTCCAGTTGTTTACTTCCTGAGGGGTAAATCCCATCCACCAATAATCTGTACGCGCAAAATAAGGGTCAATCAATCGCTGGTAAACAGTATTCCTGATTCGTTTGGCAATCAGTGGGCTGACTTTATCCAGTTCGTCGTGGAAGAAGTAATAAATCCATGACATCTGTGCACCAATATCCGCCACAACCAGTTCGACGGTCGGCTCGTCCGGATCGGGAAGTCCGGACTGGTCCTTTTGAAAATAAGCATGGGCAGAGTGTACCCAGGAAACTTCGCACAGGAACCAGGTTCCATTGATGATGGCATCCATGAAGCGCCCTTTTCCTTCCACCAGTTCTGCCAGTACCAGTGTATTGAGCGTCGTCTGATTTTTGCGTCCTGTCAGAATCTCGCCACGGCGTTTGTATGCCAGATAGTCGGTTGCCAAATCTGGCTTCCATTCATATGCCAGTGCTTTTTCGCCGGCTTTTATGATATTTTCCCGTATTTCAGCAGGTATTCGGGTGGTCCATGCCGAACGGTCGGTGTAGGCAGGATAGGTGACCCACTTTTCTGTAGGCTGTAACACTTCCTGAAGTTGTTGGGGAGTAATGCTATTCTCCAGCAACCGATCTTGTGCGGTGATGGAGCAAAGAAAGCATAAACATCCGATGAATAAGATGATTCGTTTCATAATATCAGTCAGTTTAAAACGTTATTTGAAATTACAGTTCTGTATGGTCTTGTCTGAAGTTGTAGGCTGGTACGAGGCAGAAAACAGAAAGCCGGAGAATCCGTCCTAAGCATCGGCTAGGAGATTCCTCGACTTTCGATAGATCTATTTCAAACGGAGGCAAAGGTTCTGACTCCGCTTACGTTTGTTGTTTTATCCTTAAATAAGGTATTGCGAACTGATAGATTCGTTGTTTACCACGCGTTTGATGGTTTCGGCAAACATATCGGCAATGCTCAGCTGCTTAACCTTGGCGCATTTCTTGGAATAAGGAATACTGTCGGTAAATACCATTTCGGTCAGACCGGACTCCTGAATGCGGAAAGAAGCAGGATCGGACATGACACAGTGACTGGCGATGGCACGTACAGACTTGGCACCTGCATCCAGCATGATGTTGGCAGCCTTGGTGATAGTTCCGGCTGTGTCTACGATATCGTCGATCAGAACCACATTCTTATCCTTTACGTCACCAATAATCTGCATAGATGCTACTACGTTGGCTTTTTCGCGTGTCTTGTTGCACAGTACCAGAGGCACACCCAGGTATTTGGAGAAAGTGCTGGCACGTTTGGAACCGCCCACGTCGGGAGTAGCAATAACCAGATTTTCCAATTTCAGCGACTCGATGTAGGGGAGGAACACAGCCGAAGCATAAAGGTGATCCACCGGAATGTCGAAGAAACCTTGTATCTGGTCGGCATGGAGGTCCATTGTGATCAGACGGTCGATACCTGCAACCGAAAGCAGATCGGCTACTAACTTGGCGCCGATAGATACACGGGGCTTATCCTTTCTGTCCTGACGTGCCCAGCCGAAGTAAGGGATAACGGCTACAATGCTTTTGGCCGACGCACGTTTGGCTGCGTCAATCATCAGCAGGAGTTCCATCAGGTTGTCGGAATTGGGGAAGGTTGACTGAACCAGAAATACGTGTGAACCACGGATCGATTCTTCATAGGAAACGGCAAACTCGCCATCGGCAAAATGGGTGATGTTCATGTTTCCAAGAGGACAACCAAGGCTTGCGCAGATTTTCTCTGCCAGGTATCTGGAGTTTGTTCCAGAGAATACCATAAAGGGTGCTTTTTCGCTCATTTCTATAATAATAGATTTACCTATTTGTTAATTTACCTGCAAAGGTATGAAATTCTCCCTACATAACCCAAGAGTTATTGTATAAAATCTGCTCAAAGTATAAAGAAAACTCCGGGCTGTATCGGCAACTGTTGTTTTTCCAGTTTTCAAGAAGCTGTAAATTAGTTACTGTGGGCATCAGATAAGGAAAATATTTCATAAATTCTTCATTCATCATTCTTCATTCTTCATTTAATTTGTAGATTTGCTTTATGAAACCTATTTCTGCCATAAGGCTTGTTGCGTTGCTTTGCGCCAGTGTAGCAGTGGGGGCGTGTGTCGGTACTGCGCCCAGCAAGGAACTTAGACTGATTGATTCGCTCAACCAGCAGGCTTATGCTTTCCGCTATAAAAACATCGATTCTTCGTGTCATGCAGCCATGCAGGCTTATAAGTCGGTCAATCTGTATCGTGCCGGTGAAGCCGAAGCCTGCAATAATCTGGGCTTTTGTGCCTTTATGAGGATGGATTTTGAAGAAGCCGAAAGATACTTCCGGAAAGTCTACAGCCTGACCAAAAACGAACTGGAGCTGCTGATTGCCGACATCGGATTTATGAAGATTTACCAACGTACGGCTCTTAACAAGGAGTTTTACGATTATCGCAACAGTGCGTTGCGGCGTATGAGGCGCATTGGCGAAGACAACAATCTGTTTGTCGACCGCCACGAACGGGCCAGACTGGAATATGCCCGTTCCGAATTTTATATTGTGTCGGCCGTCTATTACTACTACTTGCAACAGCGTTCCGAAGCGCTGGACAATATAGGACAGTTGAAGGAGGCAGAATTGGCTTCCGATACCAGCCAACTGCTCTATTACTATTATATAAAAGGTGCAGCTTCGCTGTGCGAAGCCGATACCCTCGATTCACAGCGATTGCTGGAATTTGATGCTCTGTATAAAACGTGGCGGATCGCCTCGCGGAAAGGTTATGTTTATTTTGAAGGCAACGGCATACAGGGACTGGTCAACCTGATGGCTTCTCCCACCGATTACGAGCTTTTCAAGTTACGTCGGGGGCATGCCTTGAAGCAGTTTGGATATCCGGTAGACAGCTTGCTGCCTTTACGGCTCGGACAGTTGGCCTTGCAGAAGTTCCGCCAGTATAACGACTTGTATCAGATTGCAGGTGCTTATGTATCCATCGGGAAATACCTGAATGCGCATGGCCGTTATACCGAGGCGTTGGATACTTTGAAAATGGCGTTGGAGTGTGTCAACCGGCATCATCGGTTGTTCTACAACTGTCACGACAGTCTGGACTGGATGAAAGCGGCCGATTATCGCGACAATACCTATGCCGAACATGCCTGGATGGAACAAAAGTTACGGACTGTGCCCGAATGGATTTCGCGAATACGGGAACAGCTGAGTGTATCGTATTCAGGACTGGGCATGAAAGAGTATTCCGACTACAACCGGAACATTTATCTGGATATTCTGGAAAATACCCGTCAGGACAAAGAATTGGAAAGCCGTTATCAGGCGTTGGCAACGGAATCGCGTCAGCTCAATCTGATACTGGTAAGTGTCATTCTGGGCTTGGTCGGAGTAGTGATATTCTTCTGGTTCTTCAACAGTAATTCGAAAAGGAGGAACAAACAGCACCTGTATCGGCTGCGACAGATGCTGGACATCTGCCAGAAAATAACGGCAGCCATTCCGGCCGATGCGCAAACCGAACAGGATATTATCGATGCCATCCTGAATGCCGTACGTCCGCAAATGGAAAGTTTATTCGGTGTGACGGAAATCGGCATTGAGAACGGACAGTTTGTGTTGTCCGGCCGGGTGGGGAAAGACGAACAAGCCATGCTCCGGGTCATCAACCCGTATGTGCAATGGGCGTTGGATAACGGTATGACGACTATCTCGTTGGGCGACGAATGCCGCAGGCTGGAGAAGCAGCGCTACATTTACGAGCAACACATTGCAGGCAACAAGCGGCAGAATCTGGTGAAGAAAGCCTGCCTTGCCATTGTCAACGGTATTCATCCTTATATCGACCGCATCATCAACGAAGTGCACAAGATTGTCCGCAACGGATCGGAGATGGACCGCCGTGTCAGAAGAGAAAAATACGAATACCTGGACGAACTGGTTACCGCCATCAACGAGTACAATGATATTCTGGCTCTGTGGATCAAGATGCGTCAGGGAACGTTGAGCCTGAACATCGAGAACTTTGCACTGGACGACTTGTTTCAACTGATACGCAAAGGAACCCGCGCTTTCGAAATGAAACAGCTGACGCTGGAAGTAGAGCCTACTACCACCTGGGTAAAGGCCGACAAGGCACTGACCCTCTTCATGATCAATACGCTGGCCGAGAATGCCCGCAAATATACACCTGCAGGAGGCTTCGTCAGGGTGTATGCCCGTCAGGAAGCGGACTATGTGGAAATCTCGGTAGAAGACAACGGGTGCGGATTATCGTCAGAAGACGTGGCTCACATCGTCGGAGAGAAAGTATACGATTCGAAGAACATCGGCATGGACCTGGCCACCGATCGCGAAGCATTGCAGAAAAACAAAGGAAGCGGTTTCGGCTTGATGAACTGCCGGGGCATTATTGAAAAATATAAAAAGACAAACGAACTTTTCCGTGTCTGCCTGTTTTCGGTAGACAGTACGCCGGGAAAGGGCAGCCGCTTCTACTTCCGCCTGCCGGTAGGCGTACGCAAGGTGCTGGTAATGCTGGCAGTGCTGTTGGGAGGTACCTTCGGACTTTCGTCCTGCGGAAAGGGAGCAGAGATGCAAACGTCAGAATCTCCTGTCTCGGATTCGCTGGAACAGGTGGCTCTGTACGACTACGAGTTGTTGCTCGACTCCGCTTCCAACTATGCCGATGCGGCTTATTACTGCAACGTAGACGGCCAATACGAATGGGCTTTGCAGTACATTGACTCGGCAATGCTGTGTCTGAACAAGCATTACCGGATGTATGCGCCCGATGCAAGACGTACCATGACGCTGGAGGGCAGTGGAGAACCAGCCGAACTGGACTGGTGGAACGAGTTGTTCAATTCGGACTATCATGTGATTCTTGATATCCGCAATGAAGCGGCCGTGGCGTTTCTGGCTCTGAAACAATGGGATGCTTACCGTTATAACAACGACGCCTATACCATCCTGTACAAGCTGTTGGGCGAGGACCAGTCGCTGGAAGACTATTGCCGGCAGCTGGAACGTTCGACCAACAATAAAATGGTAGGAATCTGGCTGGCCGTCATGCTGGTTATCGCTTTGCTGGCCGGATATTATGTGCTATATTTCCGCAAACGTCTGGTCAACCGTTGGGATCTGGAGCAGGTTCTCGAAATCAATCAGGCTGTTTTTGCCGCTTCCAACAGCGATGCGGTACGTAAGAATCCCGACAGGCTGGACGAAGTCCCCCGTCAGATAGTGAACGAAGCCTTTGATGCCATCAACGAGTTGCTGTGTATCGACCGTCTCAGCATGGCTGTCTACGACGAGTCTTCACATCAGTTGGAGTATGTCTCCTGTCCGGGCGATGTGTATATGGCAGATGCAACCGAAAGTCAGGACAAAGACGCCGTGATGGCGGCCCAGCAGCGCAGAACCGCTTTGATGCGTAGCTGTTACGAAGAGAAAAGTTACCAGTCGCAATCCGGCATTCAGGTTTTCCCCTTGACCATCGAGACTGCTGGGAGCAACCGTTGTATTGGTGCCCTGTGCATTGAGCGGAGCGAAGGTAGCGAACAAAGTGCCGACCGTTTGCTGCTGGAGCTCATAACCCGCTACGTAGCCATCGTCGTTTTCAATGCTGTTGTGAAACTGGCTGTAAAATACCGGGACATCGAACTGGCACAGGATGAAGCGCGGCGTGCCTCGTGGGAAGACAGTATGCTGCATGTACAGAATATGGTGTTGGACAATTGTCTTTCTACCATCAAGCACGAAACAATTTATTACCCCAGCAAAATCAAGCAGCTGATAGGTAAACTCCGCACCGGAGAGCTGTCGGCAAAGGAAGAAGAAGAGACCGTGACAGCCATTGCCGAACTGATAGATTATTACAAGGGTATCTTCAGCATCCTCAGCCAGTGTGCGTCGCGTCAGCTGGAAGAGGTTACTTTCCGGCGTTCGGCCGTAAAGGTTGCCGACCTGATGACTGCTGCGGAGAAATACTTCCGCAAAGCACGCAAGAACCGGAATCCGGATATCACTTTCCACATCCAGCCTTTCGACGGCTGTGTGTTGGGCGATGTTAATCAGCTACAGTTCTTGCTCGAAAACCTGATAGACGAAGCACTGTCCAATCCTCAGTCGGGCGAGATACGATTGGAAGCGGCCGAAGACGATCGTTTCATACGTTTCTTCTTTGTAGATACCCGACGCGACAGAACTCAGGAAGAACTGAACAGACTGTTCTATCCCAGTCTGGAGCGTATGTCGGCTGTGGAGCAGGGCAGACTGAAAGGAACAGAATATCTGATATGCAAGCAGATTATCCGCGATCACGACGAGTTTGCCGGGCTGCGTGGATGTCGCATCAATGCGCAGGTGAATACCGAAGAAAGAGGCTTCACGGTATACTTCACCATTCCGAGGACAGGACAATAAGTGAGGCTAAAAATTCTCTTAAGAACTCTGCTGTACTCGAAATGAAAAAGTCCTTAAGCCTTTCTTCAGATTGGATTAAATCAATATCTTTGTGTTGTTCGATTCAGAATGTGAAAAGGAATTTTTACAACCAAGAATGCATTTTATTGAAGTAACAAACTGATTATAACATAGAATATCATACCAAACATGAAATTTAAAGTTATCATTGTAGAAGATGTCAAGCTGGAACTGAAGGGGACGGAAGAGATTTTTCGTCACGAGATTCCCGATGCGGAAGTCATCGGTACGGCTATGACCGAACAGGAATTCTGGGCACTGATGCAGGTGCAAGTCCCCGATCTGGTTTTGCTGGATCTGGGACTGGGCGGCTCTACAACCATCGGGGTGGAGATATGCTGCAACATATTCAAGCGTTACCCCGGCGTGCATGTGCTTATATTTACAGGCGAGATACTGAACGAGAAACTGTGGGTCGATGTGCTCGATGCCGGTGCCGACGGCATCATTCTGAAGACAGGCGAACTGCTGACCCGAACCGATGTTCAGGCAGTGATGGATGGTAAGAAACTGGTGTTCAACTATCCCATTCTGGAAAAGATTGTGGAACGTTTCAAACGTTCGGTCATCAACGACACCAAACGTCAGGAAGCCATCATTAACTACGACATCGACGAGTACGACGAACGTTTCCTCCGCCATCTTGCCCTAGGTTATACGAAGGAAATGATAGCCAATCTGAAAGGAATGCCCTTCGGCGTGAAGTCGCTGGAGAAACGGCAGAACGATCTGGTAGGGCGTCTGTTCCCCTCCGGCGAACGGGTAGGGGTGAACGCTACCCGGCTTGTGGTACGTGCTTTGGAACTGCGTATTCTTGATATAGACAATCTGGAACCGGACGACGAATAGGAAAGCATGCCGATGATGAGAGCCAAATGGAGAATGCCGCATCCGGCCACCATGTTTCTGATACTGACGATGGCGGTTGTGTTTCTGTCGTGGATATTCAATGTCTACGACCTGAGTGTGATCCATCCCGAAACCGGGAAAGAAATATACGTGCAGAGCCTGTTGAGTCCGGAAGGAATCCGCTGGTGGCTGCGACATGTTGTAACCAACTTCACCGGTTTTGCACCTTTGGGCATGGTGATGATAGCCATGTTCGGAATAGGCGTGGCACAACATTCCGGTTTCATTGATGCCTGTATCCGTCTTGTGGCACGCAGAGGAACGCATTCGGGACTTATCATAACCAGTGTCATCGTATTGGGAATTCTTTCCAATGTAGTAGGGGATGCCGGCTATATCATTCTGCTGCCCATTGCCGCTGCCCTGTTTCATTCGGCCGGTCTGCATCCGGTAGGCGGCATCATTACGGCTTATGTCTCTGTGGCATGTGGCTACAGTGCCAATGTGGTGATGAGTACCCTCGACCCGTTGTTGGCGGCCACTACACAAGAAGCTGCCGACCAGGCTTTTGTCTCGTCGGGGCAGATGGGTCCTTTATGTAATTATTACTTTTTTGCCGCATCGGTCTTCCTGCTCGTCCCTGTCATTTATGCCATTACACGACACCACCTGCTTCCACTGCTGGGTACGTATGCGGGCGAGATCCGATTTGGCGGTTATAAGCAACTGTCGCGCAAGGAACGGCGTGCCATGCAGATTGCTCTGCTAGCATGCCTGTCGTATGTATTGCTCATATTGGGTGCCACTTTCTCATCCTGGGGTATTCTGCGTGGAGTAAACGGCAGTCTGATGCGTTCTCCCTTTATCATGGGCATTCTGTTTTTGCTGTCGTTCGGCATCGGTCTTACGGGTATGGTGTTTGGCTTTGTCTCCGGTCGTTATCGTTCCGACGGTGATGTGATCGAGGGGCTGACGTATCCGATGAAGCTTTTGGGCGTTTATTTTGTCATCGCTTTTTTTGCCTCGCAGATGTTCGCCTGCCTCGAATATTCCCAACTGGACAAATGTGTTGCCATTATGGGTGCCGATATGCTTGCTTCCCTACGTATGGACAGCATGTGGATTCTGATTCTGTTCATTCTGTTTGTTGCGGTAGTCAATCTGTTCATGGTGTCTGCCACAGCCAAATGGGCTTTTATGGCATTTATTTTTGTTCCGGTATTGTCACGGATGGGTATTTCACCCGAAACGGCGCAGTGTGCCTTCCGCATTGGCGATAGCGCTACCAATGCCATTACCCCCTTCATGTTCTACATGCCGTTGGTGCTGACGTACATGCAACAGTATGACCGGAAATCCACTTACGGTTCTCTGCTGAAGTATACCTGGCGTTATTCCGTATGTATCCTGTTTGCTTGGATCCTGTTGTTCATTCTTTGGCATTTGGTCGGTTTGCCGTTAGGACTCTGACAGGCTTTTTCTGTCGGTTGATGAAAATACCTTTTGGGGAAAGCTAAAGAGGCACTTTAGCAAACTAACTATGGACATTAGCTTCCTAAAGTGCCTCTTGGAAAATCAAAACATAAGATCGTTGTTTGACCACAGATTACACGGAAAATCGTGGAGAAAACAAAACGTCCGTACCTAAAATCTAAATCCTTATTCTTTTTTCAGTGCAAATCCCAACATCATGCCGTCGTAGCTTTCGGCCAGCGAGCTGATGGTTTGCAGGGTGGTGTTGCTGCTTTTACTGGAAAGGAAAGTAATCAGGTCCAGCAACTTGTCCGAGTTGAAAAGCAAATCCATATTGCTGGAAGTGCAGTTGACCTTGGCATTTATTCCGACAAGTTTGGCAAACTTCAGGTTGACTTTACCGGTAGACTTGTCGTACGAATAAGTTCCGCCCATGTTTCTGGTGCCCAACCGGGCATTGAACGTACTGTCGGCATTGAACGTAAAGGCCAGTTTCCCTTCGGTAATGCCGAATTTGTTCAGTTGCTCATTCAGCTTGCTTTCAGCAGCGGTTGCGGCTACTGTACCTCCGGCTGCCTGTAGCAGATTGTCCGACTCGAATTCGATGGCCGAACCGGAAAAACTCCACGTACCCACCATGCTTGCCGTATTCTTTCCGGTGATGGTGTTGACAATATTTTCCACATTATCCTTATTAAACAGGTCCTTCAACGACTGGGCCTGACTGTTGCTGCCCAAGAGCAGCATGGCAACAAATAGCTGCCAGAAAACTGATTTTTTCATTTGCTTCGTTGTTTTTGGTATGGTTATTTTTGCAGTTCCTTGTTGATGCCCTCAATGTAGTTCAGCACTTCTTCTCTTCCGGTCTTGTCCTCGGACGAAGTGATGAAATAGGGAGGAAGTTCTTCCCACTGTTCCTTCAGACGTTTCAGGTACAGTTTGATGTTGGCTCCCAGCTTTCCGCCTTTCAGTTTGTCTGCTTTGGTAAAAATGAGGGAAAACGGTATTCCGTTCTCGCCCAACCACTCGATAAATTCAAGATCGATGGACTGCGGTTCGTGACGGCTGTCAATCAGAACAAAAAGATTGGTCATTTGTTCACGCTGCAGAATATAACTGCTGATAATCTTCTGAATCTGTTCCTGTCCTTTCTGTCCGCGTTTGGCATAGCCGTAACCGGGCAGATCGACGATATACCAGTTCTTGTTAATCAGAAAATGGTTGATCAGCATCGTCTTTCCGGGGGTGGCGGAAGTCATGGCAAGGCCTTTTCGCCCAGTCAGCATATTGATCAGGCTAGACTTTCCCACATTGGAACGCCCGATAAACGCATATTCGGGAAAGTTTCCTGCCGGACATTTCTTCACATCGGTATTGCTGATGACAAATTCTGCACTTGTAATATTCATAATCATACAGTTGGTTAATATTTCATTTTCGGCGGAAAGAGGAGGGGAGACCGACCTGTCGGCATTTTGCCTCGCTTCCTGTGCAAAGGTACTACTTATTTCAAAAAAATCTCGTCTACAATTTAGAATTCTGTTTATCTTTGTTTCACGAAGATAGGATGCGTCTCAGCAAAAAAATCAAGCAAGTTTGTTTTTCTACATTCGACTTTCGCTATCTTTGCAAGCTCAAAAGCGAGGGAAAAGATAATTTTTTAAAGAAAATATGAATGGACAATACCCTTCCACATTGTTGGAGAAAGCTGTAAACGAATTTGCCAAACTGCCCGGCATAGGCCGAAAGACTGCCATGCGCCTGGTGCTGCACTTGTTGCGGCAAGACACTGCCACAGTCGAGGCATTTGGCAACGCCATCATTACGCTGAAACATGAGGTGAAGTACTGCAAGGTGTGCCACAACATCTCCGACACGGATGTGTGCCGCATCTGCTCCAACCCGCAGCGCGATGCGTCGACCGTGTGTGTGGTAGAAAACATCCGCGACGTGATGGCAGTGGAAGCAACACAGCAGTTCCACGGCCTGTATCATGTGCTTGGAGGGGTTATTTCGCCGATGGACGGTGTAGGACCGGGCGATCTGCAAATCGACAGCCTTGTACAACGGGTGGCCGAAGGAGGCGTAAAGGAAGTAATCCTGGCCCTCAGCACGACGATGGAAGGCGATACCACCAACTTCTACATATACCGGAAACTGGAGAAAATGAATGTGAAGCTGTCCATCATAGCCCGAGGCATATCGGTTGGCGACGAATTGGAGTACACCGACGAAGTGACGTTAGGGCGAAGCATTGTGAACCGTACCTTGTTTACGGGCGGAATGATGTAATAAGATTATATAGCAAGTAAGTTTACACAAAATGGAAGAACGTATCAAGCAAATATCACGGTGCCTGAAAGCTGTTTTCACCTGCTACTGGCTGTTGGCCATCCTAATGGTTGTATGCGGCGAAACGTTGGATAGCTGGACCGGACTTTATGCCGGCGATGTCCGGAGTACTTATCAGGCCGAGACGGCAACGATTCTGCTGGCAGTAGTTTGCGTGCCTGTTTCGCTGAAACTTTTTTCGTGGGTGCTCGATCATAAGATAGATGCAGTCAGCCTGCCCGAAGCCTTGCGCCTGTATGCGTGGTGGAGTGTGGTTCGCCTGTTTCTGCTGTTTCTGCCCGTTGTTGTGGGTTTCCTTACCTATTATCTGATGTTAAGCACCAAGGGAGTGCTTTGTGCACTGATTGCCCTGACCGCTTCCCTATTTTGTATTCCCGGTGAAAACCGCTTGCGTAAAGAATTGCGTATTGATAAAGAAAAAGAAGCATGAGTACATCCTATTTCATAAACGACCGCATCTATCTTCGGGCCATCGAACCCGAAGATCTGGACATTATGTATGCTATGGAGAACGATCCACAAACGTGGGATATTACTAATTTCACGGTGCCTTATTCGCGCTATGCACTGCGACAATACATCGAAAATTCCCAATGCGACATGTTTGCCGACTGCCAGTTGCGGCTGATGATTGTGCGTCGTGACGATCGGACGGTGATAGGTACCATCGACATCACCGAATTCATGCCTATTCATGCGCGTGGCGAGGTGGGTATCGTGATACGCAAGGAATATCAGGGACAGGGATATGCAACCGACGCACTGCACCTGCTATGCAATTATGCATTCGTTTTTCTGCACATGAAGCAGCTCACTGCCCACGTGACAGTAGACAATGAAGCAAGCATGCGTTTGTTCACTTCGTGTGGCTTCGTAAAGTGTGGCTTGCTGAAAGAGTGGTGGTGTGTAGGCGGAACATTCAAGGACGTTGTTCTGTTACAGCTTCTTCGCGACCAAGCTACAGGCAACCGTAAAGTGTAAACCACAGCAGTCGTAGGGCCTGCCGTCAGTTCAGTATCGGAAGCTGCGGGAATCGGGCCCATAGTTCGTACTTGCCACCAAGTTTAGACAGTGCACTTTTCCAGAATTTCATGTCGCTTCCATCGTCCATGATGGCCTCCGTTTTCTCTTTGCTCACAATCCAGGTGTTTTCCTCGATTTCTTCATGGAGCTGGTTGTGGCTCCAGCCCGAGTAACCTAAGAAGAAGCGAATGTTTCCTTTAATCGGATTTCCAGACAGCATATATCGTTTGATAGCTTCGAAGTTACCGTTCAGGTAAAGTCCCTGAGATACAGGTAAGGAATCTGCAATACCTTTGATGGTATGCAGATAGAACAATGTATCGTTGCAGAGCGGTCCTCCTCTGTATAGCGGTATGTCTTCCAGTGATTCAAATTCTTTCAGCAGATGCTGAAGCAACAGAGGCATTTTCTTATTCAACACCAATCCCATACTACCTTCCTGAGTATGGTCAATAAGCAAAACCACCGAACGTCCAAACAGATTATCGGAAAGGAACGGTTCGGAAATCAATACTTTACCACGTGATGGAACAGCGTGGTTACTCTCTATCTTAAATATGCTTGCATCTGTATACATGCCTCTAATATACAGTATATTTTGTGAAAAACAAAGAATGTGTCTGTTTTTTTGCAAAAACATAAAAGTTTGACTTCGCCGACTTTCAATTCATAGTTACAAACTGAAAGCTGACGAAGTCAAACGCGTATGAGATTAAAGGGATGAGGATCGCCCATTAATGGTGGGCTTAACATTATACCGGATGATTCTCTGCAAATATCCTCATACGTTCATCCAACAAGGCATATTGATGGTCTTGAATGAACGAAGTGCAGGCACGCAGACCCTGTTGGTGACTGCCGGTAGTTACCAGTGAAATGGCACTCACACCGTAGTACATCAGCTCTTTGGCCAGTTCGCCGCTACTCATACCCGGATAGCCGATGGTAAAATAGAATCCGTCGGCTACAGGTTCGCCCAAGTCGTTGTCGTAAACCAGATGGAAACCGTGGCGCAAGAAGATTTCTTTCAGTCGGCGAGCACGTTCTCCATATACTTTTACTTCGTCCAAGAAGTTGTATTGACCGTCGCTGGCAGCTTTCAGCATAGCTGCCAAGGCATATTGAGCCGAATGGCTGGTACCCGAAGACAGGGCATAGAGCACTCGGTGGATGAAGACTGTACCGAACGTTCCGCCACCATAGCGTTTGGTCAGTCCGGGGTAGGCACGATGATACAGTTTGTCCGAAATGCAGCTTACCCCGATACGCTGTCCGGCGTAGCTGAAGGCTTTGGAACCGGAGATAAGCAGAATATAATGATCGGTGTAATGTGCTACGGTAGGTTGGTAGGGTGGTTGGAAGGGAGTACCTAAGTCCTGACGGAAATCCATTGCAAAATAAGCAAGGTCTTCCAACACAATTACGTCGTATTGTGTAGCCAGTTCGCCAATGATTTTCAGTTCTTCTTCTTTCAGGCAAATCCAACTGGGATTGTTGGGGTTGGAGTAGATGATAGCCGAGATGTTACCTTTCTGCAAATAGCTTTCCAGTTTGCTTCTCAGTCTTTCGCCACGGTACTCATAGACGTCGAAAGTTTCGTATTTCTGTCCCATCACCACCAACTGCTGCTTCTGTACGGGGAATCCCGGATCGATAAACAGGATGGTATCACGTTTCTCGTCGCACTGGCTGCACGTAAGGAACGATGCAAAAGTGCCCTGCATGGAACCGGTAACGGGTACGCATCCTTCGGGCGAAATATCCACATTGATAAATGCCTTGATGAAACGTGCCGCTTCCTGTTTCAGAGCTGGCAGTCCGTTGATGTCGGGGTAAAGACTGGCAATGCCGTTTTCCAGAGCTTCTATTTCGGCCTTCACTCCTACAGCCGACGGAGGAAGTCCCGGCACCCCCATTTCCATTTTAATAAATTCGACACCCGATTCTTCTTCGGCTTTTGCGGCAATGGCTTTCACCTCGCGGATGGTGGCTTTCGAAAAGTCGGTAATATGAAATTCGTCGATGGTATCATCGATCAGCTTGCGTTCGATAGGAGTATTTTTCATGATCTTGTTGTTTTATGTTGTTGATACGGACAAAGGTAATGAAAAACTTGGGATTACAAAATGAAAAACATACGGTTCACTTCGGATGAACAGAATTGTTCGGTGTCTAATAATTAGACACCACTGTCCAATAATTGGACACTGCGTCCGAAATCAGAAAATGCTTATCTGCTGGTTATCAGCAAGATTTCTACTTTGGCACGATTTCTGCATAGAGATAGGCAGAAAACAATCAAAAAAACTCGTTATACAATGAAACAAATCTATTACGTCATCCAGACTCTGCTCAGAGGGAAGGGGAGTGTCCTCTTCAAGATCGTTTCCCTGGGTCTGGGACTTGCCATGAGCATCCTGCTCTTTGCCCGCGTGGCCTACGAGCAGAGTTACGACACGTGTTTCCGCGACTACAACCGCATCTATCAGGTGTGGAGCCAGTTCGTCATGAACGGTGAGGCGCAGGAGTCGCAAACCATGAACATGGGGCCGCTGGCAGGTGCCATTCTGGAAAACTTTCCGAAAGAAATAGAATCTGCCACTTGCACCAATCGCTATCTGGCTTCGAGGCCTTTGTATTACGGTAATACCCGTTTCAACGAATCCAAGCTGTGCGCCGATTCGCTCTTCTTCCAGACGATGGGTATCGAAGTGTTGAGCGGCAATCCCGTGCAAGACCTTCAGCAGCCCAATGTCATTTATCTGAGTAAGAGTTTGGCCCAAAGAATGTTCGGCGGTGAAGACCCCATCGGAAAGGTCATCAGCTACAATCACGAACGCGATCTGACTGTACGCGGTACGTATGCCGACCTGCCAGATAATACTACCGTCAACGCCGAAGCTGTCATCTCCCTGCCTCCTGCTTGGGCAGCCCAGCAGATGTACTACTCGTGGGATGGAGGCGACTCTTACTTTCAGTACGTTCGTCTGCGTCCGGATGTAGATGTAGAAGCCCTCAATGCCCGTATGGAGAAGATGGCTGAAAAATATCTGCCAGCCCGCGATAGCTGGAGCTACACCGCTTACATCCAGCCCCTGCGTGATACTTTCCGCCAGCAGGATGATGTCCGTCGGATGTTTACCATCATGCTGACACTGGGACTGTCTATTCTCTTCATTACGGCTCTGAACTATGCTCTTATCTCTATTTCTTCGTTGAGTCGCCGAGCCAAGATGGTGGGTGTTCACAAGTGTAGCGGAGCCAGCGGAGGCGGTATCTTTGGTATGTTTATGCTGGAGACGCTAATGGTAGTGGTTTTGGCGCTGGTGGTGATGTTCCTCCTGCTGTGGGGATTCCGCGACTTTGTAGAAGATACAGCCGCCACCAAGCTGACCAACCTTTTCGCCGGAAGTCGTTTGTGGGTACCGACTGCCACGATTGCCCTGCTGCTGTTGGTGGGCGGCGTACTGCCGGGGCGGTTGTTTGCCCGCATTCCTGTGACTCAGGTGTTCCGCCGCTACACCGAAGGCAAGAAGGGGTGGAAACGTCCGTTGCTGTTCGTGCAGTTTGCTGGTGTGGCTTTCATCTGCGGACTGATGTGCATGGTGATGATGCAATACCACTTCGTCATGAGCAAGGACATGGGCTTCAGCACCGAGCGCATTGTAGGCACCTATCTGCCCTTTAAAACGGCCAAGGAGTGCGACAACGCCTACAACTTCTTCCGCAGTCTGCCTTATGTCGAGAACCTCTCCTCCGCCTACGGCAATCCGCTGGAAGGCTATAGCGGCTGTTTCATCACCGGAGAAAACGGCGAAAGCCTGTTCTCCGCCCGCTTCGACGCCTGCATGAGCAACTACTACGACCTGATGGGCATGAAACTGAAAGAAGGCCGACTGCCGCGCGATAACAGCGAGGTGGTGGTGAACGAGACTTTCGTCAATCTGATGAAGTGGGGCAATGATGCCGTCGGCCGCACCGTACATACGAAGGGAGAGACCTTCACTGTGACCGGTGTGCTGAAAGACTTCCAAATCAACGGTTTCTATGCCGGACCGATGCCCTACATAAGCTTCCCGACCAAACAGTTCAACAACGACTTGCATTTTCTGCTGAAAGAGCCTTTCGCCGAGAACCTGCAACGCCTGACGAAGGATGCTGCCGAAGCCTTCCCCGACAAGACCATCGACTTCACTTCGATGGAAGAGGGCATGAATAGGATGTACAACCCCGTCCGTGTGTTCCGCAACGCTACAGTAGTGGCTGGCGTCGTGATGTTCTTCATCATGCTTATGGGATTGCTGGGCTACACAGCCGACGAAGTGCAGCGCCGAAGCAAGGAGATAGCCATCCGCAAGGTGAACGGTGCGGAAGCATCTTCCATCCTCAGCCTGCTGGGGCGCGATGTGCTTTGGGTGGCCGGCCCTGCGGTATTGGTAGGTGTAGCAGCATCGTGGTATGTCAACTCCCTGTGGATGGAGATGTTCAGCGCACAGGCATCGATGTCGGCTGTCGCCTATGTGTTGATAGGACTGATTGTGCTGGCAGTTATCATGGCTTGCGTATTGTGGAAGTCATGGCGCATAGCGAATGAGAATCCGGTGCTGAGCATTAAGAGCGAATAAACTATAATTTAATGAAGAATGAAGAACGAAGAATGAAGAATTTGCCCTGCGGCACGAATTCTGCTTTCCGAAATCTTCATTTCCAATTCTTCATTCTTCATTCTTAATTCTTCATTTTATACTATTATGATCGAAATCAACAACCTTAGCAAAGTTTTCCGTACGACGGAAGTAGAAACCGTAGCATTGAACCAAGTAAACCTTCATGTGGACGAGGGCGAGTTTGTAGCCATCATGGGACCGTCGGGCTGTGGCAAGTCGACCCTGCTGAATATCCTCGGTCTGCTGGATAACCCTACTTCGGGCAGTTATAAACTGTTGGGGCAGGAGGTAGCCGATCTGCGCGAAAAAGACCGTACACGCGTCCGTAAGGGCAAGATAGGCTTCGTCTTCCAGAGCTTCAACCTGATAGACGAACTGAACGTATTCGAGAACGTGGAGCTGCCATTGACCTATCTCGGTATCAAGGCTGCCGAACGTAAACAGCGTGTACACGACATTCTGAAGCGTATGGCCATCAGCCATCGGGCGCAGCACTTCCCCCAGCAGCTGTCGGGCGGACAGCAGCAGCGTGTGGCCATTGCCCGTGCTGTAGTGACCAATCCTAAACTGATACTGGCCGACGAGCCTACCGGTAACCTCGACTCGAAGAACGGTGCCGAGGTCATCAAACTGCTGAGCGAACTGAACAGCGAAGGCACTACCATCATCATGGTGACCCACTCGCAACACGATGCTTCCTTTGCCCACCGCACGGTGCATCTGTTTGACGGTAGTGTGGTGGCGAGCAATAAAAACCTATAAATAAATGAAGAATGAAGAACGAAAAATGAAGAATTTGCCCTGCGGTGCGACTTCTTCGATCGAAATTCTTCATTCTTCATTCTTAATTCTTCATTAACATGAGACACCTATACTACACCCTACAGACCCTGCTCCGCGGACATGGCGGCACCGTGGAGAAACTGGTTTCACTTACGTTGGGACTGGTAATGGGCGTACTGCTCTTCGCACAGATAGCTTACGAATTGGGCTTCGACCGCTTTTATCCGAACCCCGATACGCTCGTCATGCTGCGCATGAGGAACGCGACCAAGGGAGTGCCCGAACCCGAATACAACTACAGTACCTACCGCCCCGCCGCGGCCGACCTCAGCGAGGCCTTCCCCGAACTGGTGGAGAGCGCTTGCCTGACCGCCGCTTTCTGGAAGCCCACCTTCTATAAGGACGACAAGAAACTGGAAGACATCCAGACCCTCTTTGCCGACACGGCCTACTTCGCCACCACCGGCCTGACACTGCTTCAGGGCAACCCGAACGACCTGAACCTGATGGGCAACGCCTTCATCTCCGAAAGCAAAGCCCGTGAGCTTTATGGTGATGAAAGCCCCATCGGCAAGGAACTTTCCGTGGAGAAGCTGTTCAACGTCACCATCCGCGGCGTTTATGCCGACGTGCCCGGCAACACCATCATGCCCCACGACCTGCTGCTGTCCATGGCTGCCATGGACTGGGGCTACGGGGCAGGAACATGGGGAACGAACAACTTTTACGGTATCTTGTTCCGACTGAAGCAGCCCGCCGATGTGGACGCCATGAACAGCCGCATTCAGAAGGCTGTGGAGCAATATACCGACACCCACCTGGGCGACGACGTGGTGACAGAGTACAGCGTCCTGCCCTTGTATAAGGTTTACCGTTCCTTTCCCGACAGCACGCGGCGGCTGGTCATCCTCGGCGTGCTGGGCTTCTCCATCTTCTTTGTTTCTATCCTGAACTATGTGCTGCGTGCGGTGGCCGCCATGAGCCGGCGAGCCAAGCTGGTGGGCGTACATAAGTGCAGTGGTGCCGACGGCTGGCATATACTCTCGATGTTCCTCTGGGAGACGGGGCTGCTGGTAGCGGCTTCCATCGTGTGTGGCGGACTGTTGCTTTGGGTGCTGCACGAGCCGGTGGAAGAGCTGTTGGGCAGCCGCCTGACCGACCTCTTCACGTGGCAGACGCTCTACGTTCCGCTGGGCACGGTGCTGTTGCTCTTCCTCGTGGCGGGAGTGGTGCCCGGTCGAATCTATGCCCGCATCCCCGTGACGCAGGTGTTCCGCCGTTATACCGACGGCAAGCGTTCGTGGAAGCGGGGGCTGCTGACGGTGCAGTTCATCGGCGTGGCGTTTATCGGCGGGTTGCTGCTGACTACCGTGTGGCAGTATCACGACCTGATGACCCGCAGCGTGGGCTTCCGTGCCGAAGGACTGGCCATCGGAATCGTTACGGGCGACATCCAGCGGGCGCAAGGTGTGGCCGACGCCATCCGTCGTGAGCCTTATGTAGAGGCCGTGGCGGGCAGTGGAAACAATCTGCTGGCTCATTACAGCACCAACCGACTGACCGACAATCAGGGTAACTTTATCTGCCCCCTGCACTTCATGATGATAGAAAAGGAGATGCCCCAGGTGGTAGGCATGACGCTGCTCGAAGGCCATTGGCCGCAGCATCGGGGCGAAGCCATCGTAGGGCGCACTACGGTAGAGACGCTAAAGTGGGGCGATACCGCCATCGGCCGTCAGTTGCCCATCGACCTCTCCTGGTCGGGACTGGAAGAACCGGCCATCGTAACAGGCGTGGTGGAGGATGTACGCAACATGGGCTTCTTTCAGGAGCAGACCTGCACCGCCTTCATTCTGAACGACCGCGTCCGCACCTTCAACGTCCGCCTGAAGGCTCCGCTGGACGAGAACCTGAAGCGCCTGAACGCCTTCATCAAGTCTGCCTATCCCGACCTGTCGCTGGAGTTCACCACCTATCAGGACGTCCGCCGCGAGCAGAATGCCAGTGTTTCGGCCTTCCGCAACACGGTGTGGGTCACTACCGCCTGCATCATCCTCATCGTGCTGATGGGGCTCATCGGCTACGTCAGCGACGAGACGCAGCGCCGCAGCAAGGAGATTGCCGTCCGCAAGGTGAACGGTGCCGAAGCCTCCGACATCCTGCGTCTGCTCTCGGTGGACATTCTGAAGATAGCCGTCGTAGCCGTAGCAATAGGCATGGCGGCGGCGTGGTACGTCTCCGGCCAGTGGATGCAGCAGTTTGCCGACAGTCGTCTGCTTTCGCCCGTGTGGTATGTTCTGCTCGCCCTCCTGCTACTGGTGCTCGTCGTGGCAGTGGTGGTGCTGAAGGCGTGGCGGATAGCGAACGAGAATCCGGTGCTGAGCATTAAGAGTGAATAGGGGGGAGTTTTACTTTTTTTCGGGCACGGATTACATGGAAAGACACGGATTGTTTTATTCAACGCAAATTCCTGGCAAGAATCATCGGCCATACAATAAATCTCTGTAACTTTGACCCCCGATAACATCGTGGTTATTGATTTAAGTTAATAAGAACAGAGATATGAAAAATGTGTATATGATGCTGCTTGGTGCAGGCTTGCTGACTGCCTGCCAACCAGCGGCGAAGATGGATGTCAGCGGCATGCTGAATGGGATTGAAAGTGATACGTTGCTGGTCAACCACAGGCCGGTAGGCGAGGGGGAGGCGCAGCTCGATACGGTGCCTATGCAGAACGGGCAGTTTGCCTTCAATGTGGGCGACAGCGTGCTGAAGCAAGTCTACATCTACGCCAAACCTTCGGGCAACGGCGCTATCAGTATGCAGGCTTTAGGACTGATACTACTGCCCGGTCGCCCCGTCACGGTGAGCGGCACGCTGGAGGATTACCGTTTGGGCGGCGACGCCTTCTACGAGGCTTGCAACGAGCTGAACGACCAGCTGCGCCCCTGCATCCTGAAGCTCGATTCGCTTCGTGAGGTATGTATGCAGATGGAGAAGGACGGGATTCCGTCCGACAGCATCCGCAAGGCTTATACGCCTTCACGAGAGTTCCTGGACCGTATGCAAGACCTGCGTTGCGACTTTATCCGGAGCCATGCAGATCAGGAGGTGGCCGTCTATGCGCTGTCGCGCGACTTGTCGATGCAGAGGGTAGGCGAGATGCTCGACGTAGTGGCCGAGCCTGTACGTACGGGGGTAATGGCGCCCTTGTATCGTCAGGTGAAGGAGGGTTACGACAAAGAGATGGAGCGTCGTGCGGCAGCCGAGCGAGTGAAGGAAGGCAATCCGGCTCCCGACTTCACACTGAAAGATCTCAAGGGCAATGACTTTACGCTTTCTTCGCTTCGTGGCAAGTATGTAGTGCTCGACTTCTGGGGCAGTTGGTGCGGCTGGTGCATAAAAGGTGTGCCCGACATGAAGAAGGCTTACGCCAAGCATAAGGCCAAAGTGGAGTTTGTAGGCATTGACTGTCGCGACACGGAAGAAAAATGGCGTAAGGCCGTAGCAGAGCACGACATGCCCTGGCTGCACGTTCGCAACGAGGGAAAGCCCGATGTATCGGTGCTTTATGCCGTCCGTGGCTATCCGACAAAGATTGTTCTTAGCCCCGAAGGCACGATTCTGAAGATTGTGGTAGGCGAGGACCCCGAGTTTTACAGCTATTTGGATGAATTGCTGAATTCTTAAAAACAATTAGCCCCTGCCGTTGTTACACTATGATTAACGTTATGCTAATCTGTAGTTGATATGAAGAATATATGGAATGACTTGAAGCGGAAAGACCATAAACGTTATCTGGGTGGTCTGGATGTCTTCAGATACATCGGTCCCGGACTGCTGGTGACGGTAGGATTCATCGATCCGGGCAATTGGGCTTCGAACTTTGCGGCGGGCTCCGAGTTTGGCTATTCGCTGTTGTGGGTGGTTACGCTGTCCACGGTGATGCTCATCATCTTGCAGCACAATGTGGCGCATCTGGGCATCGTGACGGGGCTTTGCCTCTCCGAAGCGGCTACCCGATACACACCGTCGTGGGTGTCGCGCCCCATTCTGGGCACGGCGGTGCTGGCTTCCATCTCGACCTCGCTGGCCGAGATTCTGGGCGGAGCCATCGCCTTGCAGATGCTGTTCGGCATCCCCATCGTATGGGGGGCGGTGCTGACTACGGCCTTTGTGCTGGTCATGCTGTTCACCAATTCGTACAAGAAGATAGAGCGGTCCATCATCGCATTTGTGTCCGTGATAGGGCTTTCGTTCATTTACGAGCTGTTTCTGGTCAAGATAGACTGGCCGCAGGCCGTGCAGGGGTGGGTGACACCTTCGTTCCCCGACGGAAGCATGATTATCGTGATGAGCGTGCTGGGCGCCGTGGTGATGCCCCACAACTTGTTTCTGCATTCCGAGGTCATTCAGAGCCACGAATACAACAAGCAGGACGACGCTTCTATCCGCAAGGTGCTGAAGTACGAACTGTTCGACACGCTATTCTCCATGATTGTGGGCTGGGCCATCAACAGTGCGATGATACTGCTGGCGGCATCCACCTTCTATCAGGCAGGTGTGCAGGTCGAGGAACTGCAACAGGCCAAGTCGCTGCTCGAACCGCTGCTGGGCAACAATGCGGCAGTCGTCTTTGCCCTGGCGTTGCTCATGGCCGGCATCTCGTCCACCATCACCAGCGGCATGGCGGCAGGCTCCATATTTGCCGGCATCTTCGGCGAGTCCTACCACATCAAGGACAGCCACTCGCAGATAGGAGTGGTGCTCTCGCTGGGCATTGCCTTGCTGATGATATTCTTCATAGGCGACCCGTTCAAGGGGCTGCTTATTTCGCAAATGGTGCTGAGCATTCAGCTGCCTTTCACGGTGTTCTTGCAGGTCGGCCTGACCTCGTCGCGCAAGGTGATGGGGCAGTATGTCAACAGCCGCTGGAACGCGCTGGTGCTGTATGCCATCGCAGCCGCGGTGACTGTGCTGAACCTGATGCTGCTGTGGGAGGTGATAGCCGGATAAGAAATGTGTAAAAAAACGAAAGTATAGAGTTATAAGGAAAAAACAATGGAATTGGAAGAACGTATCGGAAAGGCGGTCGAGCTTTTCAAAAGTGGTTTTAACTGCTCGCAGTCGGTAGTGGTAGCTTTTGCTGACATGTATGGCTTCACCGAAGAACAGGCATTGCACATGTCGGCATCGTTTGGCGGCGGCATCGGGCGCATGCGTATGACGTGTGGCGCGGCGTGTGGGCTGTTTATGCTGGCCGGACTGGAGAAGTGTGCCCTCGAAGGCAAGGACCGCACCAGCAAGGCCGAAAACTACGCATTGGTGCAGCGGCTGGCCGAAGAGTTCAAGAAGCGGAACGGAACGCTTGTCTGCGCCGAACTGCTGGGGCAGAAGAAGCCCGAAATCAGTAGCATCCCCGAAGAGCGTACGGCCCAATACTACGCCAAACGCCCCTGTCCGCGCATGGTGGAAACTGCCGCCCGCATCTGGGTGGAACACCTGCAAGGGAAGTAGAAAAAGGCCGATATCGTGTTTTTTTTACCTTCATTTTCCGCTTTTTCTTACATTTTCAAGAAAAAAAAGAATGAAAATATGCTATATAACATAAAAATAGCTATATTTGCAGCAGAAATAAAATCTGAATCTGCCGTATAAAGGGAATTCAGACTTTATAAAGCATGTCTAACTAAACTAAAATTGAAGAAAATGTTAAAAGAAAAAGCAGGCGAAATTGCTGGAAAGATTTGGAATGCACTGAATGGAACCGAAGGACTGACTGCCAAGCAACTGAAGAAAGCTACAAAGTTGATTGACAAAGATATGTTCCTGGGACTCGGTTGGCTGTTGAGAGAAGACAAAATCTCTGCCGAAGAAGTAGAAGGTGAACTGTTCTTCAAGCTGATCTAAGCAGACGAGATTCATAAGAGTATTAAGAAAATGTGTTGATGCAACGTCTATTTTGTTGTCAACGCATTTTTTTTGCGCCCTTTTTTCCGAAAAAACTTACTGTAATACTGTAACTGTAACGCGGTTGCCGTTGTTTTCTTGATTTTTGCACCCCCTTTTTGCCCCTTTTTTATTGCCTGAATTTTTTTGTATGATGCGTGCTGATATGTAGAAACGTACATATTTCGTTACATTTTTACCCGTTTGGCGTTACAGTATTACAGTTACAGTTAGATTTTTTTCGAGTATTCATCTTGATTCAAGTTGTTCCGACTTCTTCTGATTTGTATTGATTTTTCATTCAGACCCTAAACTAGAAGAAGTGTTAAAGAATTTAATATTATATATTATATATATTTATATATATAATATATAATATTACTCTTAACTTCAGTATGGTGGAAATCGAAATTTACCTAACTGTAACTGTAATACTGTAACGCCGGCAGTCGTCTTACGCCAAACGCCGCCTTCCGGTTGCCCATCACAGCCGATGGCAAATAAAAATAAACAATCACGGGCGAAAACGTATAAAACGCCTCCTACGCCCTGCCTTTCAACGAGTTAGCTTTATTAACACAAGAATCGCGTTTTATTAACAGATTTTCACAGTATATCGATACCCCTTTTATGGTTCTCCGCTTGGTTGTATTTATCTTTGTTCCGGCAAGAGGGAAACAAGGGGGGATGTTGACGATTCGTTTGGATAGGACAGGATGCAGCTCGGAAGAAAAAATATTCAAAACAGGTTTCAATAGTTTGTACGCCTCTTAGCTTTTCACTATCTTTGCGAACCCAAAAAGAGAACTAGTTTAGAAGATGAAGAATATACGTAACTTTTGTATCATAGCCCACATTGACCATGGGAAATCGACTTTGGCAGACCGCCTGCTGGAATTTACCAACACCATCCAAGTAACCGAAGGACAGATGCTGGACGACATGGATCTGGAAAAGGAAAGAGGTATCACCATCAAAAGCCATGCCATTCAGATGGAATATGTGTACAAGGGCGAAAAATACATCCTCAACCTGATTGACACCCCGGGACATGTGGACTTTTCGTACGAAGTGTCGCGTTCGATTGCCGCCTGCGAAGGCGCGCTGCTCATCGTCGACGCATCGCAGGGAGTACAGGCACAGACCATCTCGAACCTCTACATGGCCATCGAGCACGACTTGGAGATCATCCCCGTCATCAACAAGTGCGACATGGCAAGCGCCATGCCCGAGGAAGTGGAAGACGAAATCGTAGAACTGTTGGGCTGTAAGCGCGAGGAGATTATCCGCGCATCGGGCAAGACCGGCATGGGAGTCGAAGAGATTCTGGCCGCCGTCATCGAACGCATCCCCCATCCCGAAGGCGACGAGAACGCCCCGCTACAGGCCTTGATTTTCGACTCCGTATTCAACTCCTTCCGCGGCATCATCGCCTATTTCAAGATTGAGAACGGCGTCATCCGTAAAGGCGACAAAGTGAAATTCTTCAACACGGGCAAGGAATACGACGCCGACGAGGTAGGCGTGCTGAAAATGGATATGGTGCCACGCGACGAGCTGCGCACAGGCGACGTAGGCTATATCATTTCGGGCATCAAGACCTCGCGCGAAGTAAAGGTGGGCGACACCATCACACACATTGCCCGCCCGTGCGACAAAGCCATCGCCGGCTTCGAAGAAGTAAAACCGATGGTCTTTGCCGGTGTCTATCCCATCGAGGCCGAAGACTTTGAAGACCTGCGTTCGTCGCTGGAGAAGCTGCAGCTGAACGATGCTTCGCTGACCTTCCAGCCCGAGTCGTCGCTGGCGCTGGGATTCGGTTTCCGCTGCGGATTCCTGGGCTTGCTCCACATGGAGATTGTGCAGGAACGACTCGACCGCGAGTTCGACATGAACGTCATCACCACCGTGCCCAACGTATCCTATAACGTGTACGACAAGCAAGGACACGTCATGGAGGTGCACAACCCCGGCAGCATGCCCGACATCACCATGATCGACCACATCGAAGAGCCCTACATCCGTGCGTCGGTCATCACGACCACCGACTACATCGGCCCCATCATGACCCTCTGCCTAGGCAAGCGTGGCGAACTGGTGAAGCAGGAATACATCTCGGGCAACCGCGTAGAAATCTACTACGACATGCCGCTGGGCGAAATCGTCATCGACTTCTACGACAAGCTGAAGAGTATCTCCAAGGGATATGCCTCGTTCGACTATCACCCCAACGGCTTCCGTCCGTCCAAGCTGGTGAAGCTCGACATCCTGCTGAACGGCGAACCCGTGGACGCCCTCTCCACACTGACCCACTTCGACAACGCCTACGACCTGGGTCGCCGCATGTGCGAGAAGCTGAAAGAACTGATTCCGCGCCAGCAGTTCGAAATAGCCATTCAGGCAGCCATCGGCGCCAAAATCATAGCCCGCGAAACCATCAAGGCCGTCCGCAAGGATGTGACCGCGAAGTGCTACGGTGGCGACGTGAGCCGTAAGCGCAAACTGCTCGAAAAGCAGAAGCGGGGTAAGAAACGCATGAAGCAGATCGGAAACGTGGAAGTGCCGCAGAAGGCGTTCCTGGCGGTGCTGAAGCTGGATTAATCCCCCTTCACCCTGATAACCCCGAGGAGGATGCTCTCTTTCCATAGGACTGTCTTGGTGTCCTCCTCTTTTAATTATATTATAAATGAGAAAAGTTCTATCGTTTTCGGCCTTTCTGATGGCCGGGCTGCTAGTCAGCCAGTACCTCCCCCTGTGGGCGGGAGGAAGTTATGATGCGGTAAAGACCGCGTCGAATGTGTTGCTTTACGTCTGCCTTGGTTTTATCATGATCAATGTGGGGCGCGAGTTCGAAGTCGACAAGTCGCGTTGGCGGACGTATGCTCAGGATTACTTCATTGCCATGGCCACTGCCGCCATGCCTTGGTTTCTGATAGCACTCTATTACATCTTTGTCCTGCTTCCGTCCGACTGCTGGGGCAGTTGGGATGCGTGGAAGGAAAACCTGCTTTTAAGCCGTTTTGCCGCCCCCACTTCGGCAGGCATCCTGTTTACCATGCTGGCGGCCATCGGGCTGAAACAAAGCTGGATGTACAAGAAAATACAGGTACTTGCCATCTTCGACGACCTGGACACCATCCTGCTGATGATTCCGCTGCAGATTATGATGATAGGTCTGAAGTGGCAGCTGCTGACCATTGTCGTGATTGTGATGCTGTTGCTCTCCTTCGGGTGGAAGCAGATGGGCCGCTACGACTGGCGGCAAGACTGGAAAGCCATTCTCTGCTATTCGGTACTGGTGTTTGCCGGCACGCTGGGCATCTATGCACTGAGCAAGCACTTCTATGGTGAAGAAGGCAGCATCCACGTCGAAGTGCTGCTTCCGGCTTTCGTACTGGGCATGGTGATGAAACACCGCGAACACGATTCGCCAGCCGAACGCCGTGCGGCTACAGGCATTTCGTTTCTGTTCATGTTTCTGGTAGGAGTGGGGATGCCGCGCTTCCTCGGAGTCGACTTTGCCGAAGCATCGGCAGGCAGCCATTCGATAACCGGATCGCAGGAGATGATGTCGTGGGGAATGATTGCGCTGCATGTAGTGGCCGTATCGCTGCTGTCCAACATCGGCAAGCTGTTCCCCGTTTTCTTCTACCGCGACCGCAAGTTCAGCGAACGTCTGGCCTTATCCATCGGTATGTTTACACGAGGCGAAGTAGGGGCAGGAGTCATCTTCATCGCGCTGAGCTATAATCTGGACGGACCGGCGCTGCTCATCTCCGTGCTCACCATTGTGCTCAATCTGGTGCTGACAGGCTTCTTCGTACTGTGGGTAAAGAAACTGGCTTTACGCAGCTACCGCTAACCCTATTCTGACCAACATACACCGCACAGACTTACACACTCTCCCTCGACAGCCCTCTTCGGAATGACCAACGGAAGGCTTAACACAGTGGGAGAGGTGTGTAGGTCTGTATTTCATTTTATAATACCTCTTTCTTCTTCAGTTTATACGCTACTACTGCTAACTTTAGTTAAACTACTACATTTATTAGTTGATTAACTAATACTATTAGTTGTTTGTTCGAAAATAATCTATATATTTGCAGCGTACACCAACGTTAAAGCAATAAGATTATGAAACGACTGACCACTAAAGAAGAAGAAATCATGCGGATGTTTTGGGAGCACGGCCCGATGTTTGTACGCGAACTGCTGGCCTTCTACGAAGAGCCAAAACCGCACTACAATACCGTCTCGACACTGGTACGCGGCCTCGAAGAAAAAGGCTTTGTAGGCTATAAGGCCTACGGAAACACCTACCAGTACTATCCCTTGATATCGGCCAACGACTACAAACGTTCGGCACTGAACGACGTCATAGCCCACTACTACGACAACTCGTTCGCCAACGTCGTGTCATCATTTGTAGAAGAAGAAGGCATGCCGCTCGACGAGCTGAAGGCGCTGATCGCACAGATTGAAAGCAAACGTAAAGCATAACCAGGACTATGGGAGCTTTTCTGTTCTATCTGTTCAAGTCGACGCTTTGCCTGACCACGCTATATTTCGTGTTCAGGCTATGTTTCCGCAGCGACACCCTGTTCCGCACCAACCGTCTGCTGCTGTTGGGCGGCACGTTGTGTTGCCTGCTGTTGCCATTCGTGCAACTCAGCATTCCGCAAGCCAGCCTGTGGCAAAAGCCCATGACAACGGTCGAAACACTGTTGACAGCCCCTTCCTCGGCATCGCCATCCATACGCCTGCATGCAGAGGGCACAGAAGCGGAACAGCCGCTTCCGCCGACAGCAACCGTCTCCGCACCGGCAACGACCGCTCCTGCTGCATTCAGCGCCCTGCGCCTGATTACATGGGCATATACGGGTGGGGGTCTGCTGACATTGGCTTTCTTTCTGCTGTCGATGCTACGGATGCGCCAGTTGTTCTGCTGCTATCCGTCCGAAAGGCAGCAGGGCTTCCGCCTGATTGTCTGTCCGCTGAAAAAAGGTTCTTTCAGCTGGGGCCGTACAATCGTTCTTTCGCAAGAAGACTACCGGAACAACCGCGAGGCGATATTGCTGCACGAACAGATGCACCTGCACTATCATCACACGGCCGATCTGCTGTGGATGCAGGCCATCATCGTCCTCCACTGGTTCAATCCTGCCGCCTGGCTGCTGATGCGTGAGCTTCGCGAAGTGCACGAGTTCGAAGCAGACAACGGCGTGCTGCTACATGGCATCGATGCTACTCAATATCAACTGTTGCTCGTGAAAAAATCCGTCGGCACAAGGCTCTACTCTATGGCCAGCGGCTTTGGACACAGCAAGCTAAAACAACGTATCAATATGATGTTAAAGAAAAGAACCAATCGACTGGCACGACTGAAGCTGTTGCTCTTCGTGCCCGTGGTGTCGGGGACGCTCTATGCGTTTGCCCGGCCCGAAGTGAAGAATGCAGTAGAACAGATGGTGAAACCGCCCGTCGGCACACAGTCGCAGGACACTGTCCGACTGGACGAGCGCGAGCTGCTGGAGCAGTATTTTGCACGGAAGTTCAAGGAAGGGGGCGGTACTGTTGCTCCTGAATCTGGAAAAGCAGCACACCGGCTGTTAGTCAACTTGCGCAATCAGGTTATGATAGACCAGGAAGGAACGCCGACTGATTGTGCAGACTTCATCCGCAAGCATCTGTCCGACGTATTACGAAAAGACTATCAGCAGGCTAAACAGTCGGGACAACCGTTCCGGTCCAGTTTGGAGATAATCTACGACCGCGGCTCTTCGGCCGAAGCCATGCGCCTGTATCTGTACACAGTCAAGGACGTTTACCAGCAACTACGTCAGGAAGCAGCCGCCGAACTGGGCACTACAGACGAAGCGGTGCTGGACAAGGCATTTCCCATCCTGGTTACTTTTGCACAACCGAAAAAGTTCAGAAAAACAGATGCTGCCGAAAAGCTTCCGATGAAGATAACCCTGATAGCTCCCGACGGTCTGAGCAAGACGTTGAGCAACTTCACATTGGACGAACTGCGCAACGAAGTGGAAGACTTCCGAAGCAAACATGGGGAGACAACCGTGTCGTTGAAAGTAGAACGGGACGTACCGATGGGTATGGTGATGGATGTGAAAGGAATCCTCCGGCAAGCGTATGTCACCCGGCTGAACTATTCATCGGACAAGGCCTCTTCCACTGTTGAAGAAACGGTGAAGAAACCTTGACCGACAGACAAATATGGATGATAGGATTACTCCTTAATCCGTATCAAGGCATTCGCCACGATGGCGGTCAGTCCGCCCGTGGTGATGCCCGAAGCAAAGATATTACGCAATGTATCGGGCAGCTGGCAAAGAATCTCCGGAACCAGCTCCACACTCAATCCCAACGAGAAACTGACCGCAATGACCAGCGTAGTCTTGCGGTTCATCTCCTGCGAAGCAATGATGCGGATGCCGGCAGCCGCCACCGTGCCGAACATCAGCAGCGTAGCACCGCCCAATACCGGTTCGGGCATCAGCGAGAACACCAGCCCTACTGCCGGAAACAACCCAAGCAGAATAAGAAGTCCGGCAATGTAATAGCCCACATAGCGGCTGGCTACTCCCGTCAGCTGAATCATGCCGTTGTTTTGCGCGAATACCGAATTGGGGAAAGCACAAAGCATACCCGAGATCATCGAATTGAAGCCGTCGGCAAAGATACCACCCGAAGCACGACGGATAAACACTTCACCTTCAACCGGCTCGCCGGATATCATTGAATTGGCCGTAATATCGCCATAGGCTTCGATGGCTGTAATCACAAAAATCAGCGCCAACGCCAACACAGCCGACAGACTGATATCAAGTCCGAAACGGAAAGGGTGAGGAATGGTAACCCCTCCGAAACTCTGCACCGAGCTGAAGTCGATCATCCCCATCAGCCAAGCTACTACATAACCTGTGGCCAGTCCGATGACGATAGAACTCATACGCAGGTACCGGTTGCTGCTGCGGTTGAAGAACAGAATCAGCACCAACACCAAAGCTGCCAGCCCCACGTAGCGCAAACTACCGAAGCTGCCGTCGGCCTGAGCCGCCGCACCGCCACCACAAGCCGTAATACCTACCTTGATAAGACTCATACCAATCAGTGTAACGACGATGCCCGATACGAGCGGAGTGATGATTTTACGTGTATACTTCAGCAGCCGGCTGATAATCATTTCGACCGAAGCAGCAGCCATACACGAGCCGAACACCAACGCCAAGCCACCGGTAGTACCAGCAGCTATAATGGGGCCAATGAACGAAAAACTGGTACCCTGTATGCAGAGCAATCCCGTACCGATAAAACCGAAACGCCGGCACTGTACAAAAGTAGCGATGCCCGAAGCAATGAGCGCCATCGAAACTAGATAACCGGTCGTTTCCGTATCCAGCTTCAGCGCACCCGAAATAATGAGCGGCGGAGTAATGATAGCCACAAAAATAGCCAGCAGATGCTGCAACGCAGCAAAAAAGGCTTCACGCAAAGGTGGACGGTCGTTCAGGCCATAGATAAGCCCGTTCTTGTTTTTCTCTTCCATTACCAATGACAAAGAACGATGACAGGTTTATCTGATTTTAATCTCACAGTTGTCCAGACTCTCGATAATAGCCAGACTCTCTACATGAATGCCTGCCGCACGCAGCTCGTCGCCTCCATGCTGGAAAGCCTTTTCGATGATGAATCCCATACCTGTCAGTTCGGCTCCCGCCTGCTGAACCAGGTCGAGAATACCTTTGGCTGCATTACCGTTGGCCAGAAAATCGTCGATAAACAGCACCTTATCGCCTGGGCAAAGAAAATCGCGGCTTACGCAAACATCGTACGAACGTTGCTTGGTGAAAGAGAAGACCGAAGTACTTAGCATATTTTCCATCGTGCTGGGAACTTTCTTCTTGGCAAATACAACAGGCAGTTCGAGCAGATAACCTACCATGATTGCCGGAGCAATGCCACTGGCTTCTACAGTAATGACTTTGTTGATCGGGGTAGATGCAAAACGGCGTACAAATTCTACACCGATACTTTTCATCAGGATAGGGTCCATCTGATGGTTGATGAAATTGTCTACTTTCAATATTCCTCCGGGGAAACAGCGTCCGTCGCGAAGAATGCGGTCTTTCAAGGCTTTCATTGTTCTTGTCTATTGTTTTTTAGTTGATTATACGATTTTGTAAAACAGATGCTATAAGCGGTCTATTGTTTCCGTTGTATCAGTTCCGGCATCATTTGCCGGGTCTTCTTCACGGGGCAGGAGACGGGGTGAAATGCGTTTCTTGGGTGTCAGACTCATACCACGCAATTGTTCGGCCTGCCGCACCACGCTGCCAGCACCGTCGGAAAGCTGGTTCAGCGCCTTGTCGTAGTCCTTCTGCAAGCTACCCAAACGGTCGCCGATGCTCAGGAAAGTATCGGTAAAGCCTGCTATCTTTTCGTAGAGCGACGTGCCGCGCTTGATGATGGCCTGCACATTCTTCACCTGATTCTCACGTTTCCACAGGTCGAGCGAAAGGCGCAGGGCACTGATCAGGTTGGTAGGACTCATCAGCACCACTTTCTTGTTGTAAGCATACTCCCACAGATTGGCGTCGCTCTGGACAGCCAGCAGGTAAGCTCCTTCCGTCGGAACAAACATCATGACGAAGTCGGGAGCTTTAATGTCGTAGTGCGAATAATCCTTCCGGCTCAGTTCGTCGATGTGCGCACGGACCGACTGGAGGTGTGCTTTCAGGCAACGGGCCTGTTCTTCCTTATCTTCGGCTGCCGTATAGGCAGCATAGGCTGAAAGGGAAACTTTGGAGTCGATAATCATCTCACGGTCGTCGGGATAGCGGACGATGATATCGGGTTGCATACGCTGGCCGCTTTCGTCGTTGGTCAGAACCTCACCGCGTTCATCACGCAGAAACTCCTGACGCACATAATGCTCGCCTTCGATAAGGCCGGATGCCTGCAACAAACGTTCCAGAATAACCTCTCCCCAGTTACCTTGCATCTTCGAGTCACCTTTCAGGGCACGGGTCAGGTTATTGGCCTCTTCACTCAGGCGGTTATTCAGTTCTACCAAATCCTTGATGCGTTCGCCCAGCGAGAAGCGCTCTTTGGCTTCCGTATTGTAAACCTGCTCTACCTTTTCGCGGAAATCCTTCAGATTCTCGCCCAGAGGACGAAGCAGATTTCCGATGTGTTCGGCGTTCAACCGCTTAAAGTCGTCGGCCTTGCTTTGGAAGATACGGTTGGACAAAGCTTCGAATTCGGCATTCATCCGGCGATGCAAAGCCTCGGCTTCCTCCTTTTGTTCGGCCAGCCGTTTCTCCAACTGCTGACGCTGTTCGGTCAGGCGTTCGGCAAACTGCTGTTCGCGGTTGTTGTTCTGTTCGTTGAACAAGCGTTCCTGCTCGGCCAGACGGTTGGCAAAAAGGCGTTCCTGTTCAGTCAGACGTTCGCCAAACTGTTTTTCCTGTGCAGCCAGCCGTTCGGCGTTCTGCTGGCCGATGGCTTTCAGACGTTCTTCGGCAATCGCCTTCTCGCGTTCGATGCGTTCGTCGGTCGTTCGGTTCAGCAAGTCTTCACGCTGCTGTGCGGCCTCAAGCTGTACTTTCAAGGCAGAGGCTTTACGCCCTGCAATCAGCATTCCGACACCTGTTCCGACGCCCAGTCCTATAATCAGTAATACGATTTCCATAATATGCGACAGTATATCGTTTAAAAAGCCAATCAATGACGGTCAGCCTGTGGTTGCAAGGCTTGCCGCATCTTCTCAATCAGTTCGGGAGTCTCGCTAACAGGCTTACGAGTCAACAGAAATGCAAAGTTTTCGGCCAGTATCTCTTCAGGATTGATGATGTAGTCGGTATTCCTTCCTACCTGTTCAAAGAAGTTCTCCGCATCCTTTATCCCGTATACCACCGTTTTTCCGTCTTTCTGCTCCGCCTTATCGTTCTTCAGAGGCATCAGGCCAATCGTCAGATAATTGAAGAAACTGCCTCCTTCGTATGGCTTGTTGGCATAAATCAGCATCGCACAGGGACGTTCTTCTCCCTTGATGCGAAAACGGGCATAACTGTCAAAACGGTTGACATCGGGATTGCTGATCAGCACGTCGCGCAAATCGGCGGGAACTTCGAATTCTTCAGGCGCAATGCTGAAGCCAATCAGCCTATACATCTTCTCACGAAAATCCGGATGGTTGCGTGTCAGCACATGAAACAATTCGTGCGCCAACAGGTAACTGACTTGTTGGGGCTTCATGTGGGCTATCTGCTCTTCCACCACGATGTAGTCCATACGGGTATATCCGCCTGCACCGCCTTCTTCGGCCATGGTTGTTTTCAGTATCCTGATTTCCTGCGGAAGAGACAGTGACAGGTTCAATGCCTTGATATGACTGTTCAGCGTGTCGGCCGCTTCCTGCATCCGTCGTTTGTCTTCCTCGCTCCAGTCGCGTGCCTGATCGGCAATGAATCGTATCAGTTCCTGCCGGGTACCGCCTTTTCTGCCCAATCGGGCTTCGTAATCGAAACGGCTCCACTGACGGGTGGTAGCGTCTTCCTGCGAAAGCAACGTACGAGCCTGTTCGGCATCGATGTAGTGCAATTTGATCTGTGCGCACATATCCGTTGCACAAAGACTGAGAGATAGAAGTGCTGTCGTTAGAAATCTTTTCATGCGAAGTGCTCCTCTTTATTCAGTCAACACTTCGTTTCCATCCTCCGTAATCAGAATCATACTTTCCCACTGGGCCGAAGGCAGACCGTCGTCGGTACATACCGTCCATCCGTCGGCTTCGTCGATAAAGACCTCGTAACTGCCCATGTTGATCATCGGTTCAATGGTAAACGTCATGCCTGGTACAATGAGCATACCGGTTCCGCGACGTCCGAAGTGCTCTACATCCGGTTCTTCGTGAAACTTGATGCCTACACCGTGTCCGCACAGGTCGCGTACCACACTGTATCCGTTTTTCTCGGCATGCTCCTGTATGGCTGCTCCTACATCACCCAGACGAGCCCAGGGTTGCGCCGTCTGTACACCTATGTCGCGACACTCCTTAGTCACCTGAACCAAGCGTTTCATTTCCGGGCTGACTTCACCAATCAGATACATGCGCGAAGCGTCCGAGTAATATCCCTTATAAATAGTAGAGACATCCACATTGACAATATCGCCGCTTTTCAAGAACTCCTTCGTGCTGGGTATGCCGTGACACACCACATCGTTGATGCTGACGCATACGCTTTTGGGAAAGCCTTCGTACATGAAGGGTGCAGGGATGGCATCATGATCGGTCGTAAAGCAATAGACCATGTGATCGATTTCGGCTGTGGACATGCCTTCACGAATATTCTCGGAAATGTAGTCGAGTAGGGCGGTATTGATTTTGGCACTTTCGCGAATACCCGCCAATTGTTCTTCGGTACGCAGCATGTGACGTTGGGGCAATCTGTAGCCTTCCCGTTTATAATGTTGGATCTTAGCTTCTACTTCGTCGGAATAATTTTTAGGAGTAAACCGGGCTCCTTTGATCAGTTTTTTCATTGTGCGTAGTTTTTTATGATGCAAAGGTACATAATTTTGCAAATAGTTATTGCGCACTCTGCCTGCAAATCGCTCCTTTCATTTTATAAATTCAGAATGGCGTGTGTACTCGGCAAATTATTTTTTTGACATAAAGCATTCGCTGTTAGCAAACAAAACTGTACTTTTGCGCCCCGAAAAAAGATTGCAGGTAAATAACAGGATTTAGAAAATGAAGAAAAGTCTGATAGCTTTGGCTTTTGGCACGTTGGGATTGGGCATCGCAGAGTTTACCATGATGGGAATTCTGCCTTATGTAGCCCAGGATTTAGGTATCAGTATTCCGATGGCAGGACATTTTATTTCGGCATATGCCTTGGGGGTGTGCTGTGGTGCTCCGATGTTGCTTCTGGCACGTAAAAGGCCACTGAAACAAACGTTGATGGTCTTGGTTTCGCTGATGATTATTGGTAACCTTTGCGCATCAGCGGCTCCCAACTATTGGGTACTGATGGCCGGTCGATTTATCTCGGGCCTGCCGCATGGAGCTTATTTCGGAGTGGCCTCTATCGTAGCCGGGAAACTGGCCGATGAAGGAAAAGGTTCGGAAGCCGTGTCCATTATGATTGCAGGCATGACTGTTGCCAATCTGTTTGGTGTGCCACTGGGCACCTCGCTGAGCCACACCATTTCGTGGCGCGTCACTTTCCTGTTGGTTGCATGTTGGGGACTGATTACCTTATATTATATATACCGCTGGGTTCCCCGTGTTGAAGGGTTGAAAGATACCGGCTTCAAGGGACAGTTCCGCTTCCTGAAAACGCCTGCTCCCTGGCTGATACTTGGAGCCACTGCACTGGGCAATGGCGGTGTATTCTGCTGGTACAGTTATGTCAATCCGATGCTGACTGAAGTAGCCGGTTTCCGGACGGAAAGCATGACTGCCCTGATGGTACTGGCCGGCTTTGGCATGGTGGTGGGTAACCTAGTGAGCGGACGCATGTCCGACCGCTATACACCCGGTAAGGTAGGTACCGTGGTTCAGGCCATGATCTGCGTGGTTCTGCTGCTGATATTCTTCCTCTCGCCCAATCCGTGGTGTGCAGCCATACTCATGACGCTGTGTACGGCCGGTCTGTTCGCCGTCTCCAGTCCCGAACAGGTGCTGATTATCCGTGTAGCTCCCGGAGGCGAGATGTTGGGAGGTGCCTGCGTGCAAATTGCGTTCAACCTGGGCAATGCCATCGGTGCTTATGTAGGTGGGCTGGCCGTTAGTGGCGGGTACCGTTATCCGGCTCTGTGCGGAGTTCCTTTTGCCTTCATCGGATTCTTGTTTTTCCTTACATTTTATAAGAAATATCAGCAGAAATACTGAAGCCGAACGCACGCGTTTCAAGCCCTATGACGGTTGAAGAAGAGATTGCTGAATGCTCTGTCATTCATATATTCCGTTTCTGTAATCCACCAGATATTGCTTGAACGTCTTGCCGGTTTGCTGTTTGAAGAAACGCATCAAATGGCTGGCATCCGAGAAATTGAAACGATCAGCCAGCTCGTTAACACTGCAGTCATGAAATAGCAATTCATTCTTCAGCTCTTCCAAAAGCCGCTGTTTCAACAAGTGTGTAGCCGATACGCCGAATTGTGTCATCACTGCCGTATTCAGTGTCACGCGACTGATATGGAGCATATCGGCATATTCTTGCACCCGTTGCAAGGTGCATATGTTCCGTTCAAGCAGGTCTTTGAATTGGAAAGCATAGTTATTCTTCGAAACTTCTACCGGAAGGTGATAAGCAGAGGCATAGGCACGATTGATGATCACTAAAAGATAATATAATACAGATACGATAAGATGATACGTGTCTGCTACAGGATGTTGAAGTTCTTGCTTTATCTTATCAAGCAGGTGGGTGTATTCTGCAAATTCTTCAGGTGATGCATATAAATAAGGTGGTGTATCGGTCTGATAATAATATAGCAGCCGATAAACAAAGTATTTGTCGGCAATGAATGTACGCATAAAATCTTCACGAAAAATGAGAAAATCATAATCTAACGTCTTTTCGTCAACGTGCCATTCCTGTTGCTGGTGTGGCGATAAAAGTAATATCATCCCGTCCTGCAACTTTATCTTTCGAAAATTCAGCAAGAGATATCCGTTGGCCTTCCGAAAGAAGAAAAACTCGAAGAAATCTGTTTTAAAGACTTTGTTCTCCGTCAACACTCCATTAATTTCCGTATTTCTGCCAGTGTTCAGATAAAAATCCACACCACATTCGGTTTTGCTGAAAGCAATATTTACCAGTTTTTCGGAAACAATCTCCTTTTTCATATTATATGGTTTCACATTGGTTATTGCATGACAAAGGTACTATTTCTGTTTATCAAAATGGCATTTCTTCGTCTTATTTTGGCATACTTCCAATTGGTTTTTATAGCGAATTTTGCGACTGATAAACAACTAAAAAGGGAAAATATAAAACTTGAACAAAGATACCAATGCAATGGATACAGAAATAATCAGAGAAATTGATGTGCAAAGCGTCATGACCAAATCTTCATTACCTGTCGGCGGTTATTCTGTTAACCCGTACGTAGGATGTCCGCACGCCTGCAAATACTGCTATGCCTCGTTTATGAAACGTTTTACAGGACATACCGAACCTTGGGGAACATTTTTGGATGTGAAACACTGGAAACCAATTGCCGATCCTCATAAATATGATGGCCAGCGTATTGTCATAGGATCTGTCACTGATGGATATAACCCGTATGAAGAAACCTTCTGCCGCACACGAACCTTGTTGAAAGAACTGCGTGGAACCAATGCAGAGATTATGATTTGTACAAAATCGGATCTCGTCCTGCGTGACCTTGATTTACTGAAGGCTTTTCCAAAAGTGACCATTTCATGGTCGATCAATACGCTGGACGAACAGTTTCGCTCCGACATGGATAACGCGGTAAGCATCGAACGACGGCTACGTGCCATGAAGCAGGTGTACGATTCGGGCATCCGAACAGTCTGTTTTGTTTCGCCTATTTTTCCAGAAATAACCGATGTAAAAGCGATTATTGAAGAAGTGAAAGATTATACCGATTTAATCTGGCTTGAAAATCTGAACCTGCGTGGAGAGTTTAAAGTGAGAATAATGAACTATATTTGCAAAAACTACCCGGAACTTTTCCCGCTATACGAAGAGATATACAACAAAAAGCAGAATGACTATTGGCAAACTTTGGAAGCAAACATGGCCCTCTACGCTCAGGCCAACCATTTGCCTTACCGGATAAACGATTTGCCCTTCGGTCGTTCTGTAAAAGGAAGACCGGTTGTAGTCAACTATTTCTATCATAAAAAAATTAAGCTAAACAATGGCAAGTAATGCCTATTACATTCCCTATGAAATGACATTAGTACAAGCAAATTCCTTTAAGGAGTGTTTCACCGGTACCATCCGCGTCTGAAAAATTCAGTTTTCTTTTATCTTTCAATTACTGATTTTTGTATTTAACTGATTAATAATTAGCTTCTGTTTCGCTAATCTACATTTTCTACGAGGATATTCCAGAGATTTTCCGTAAATCTGTATAAGGAATATACCTCTTTGAAATCAAGAAAGTTAGAAGAATTACCCCGTTTTCGGGTAATGAGTTGGCAACCGTTCTAATTGCCGTGGTCTGCATCGCTTTGCTTGTTCGGGCAACTCTTACGAATGCAAATGTACACAAATAAAGCGGACGAAAAGAAGAATATAGCATTTTTCTTTCGTCCGCCTTGCATTTAATCAATGATTTCAAAACGTACCAGCATGGAATAGTTCTTCTTAATGGTACGGAAGCTGTCAAATGAGACTGCATCAGAAGACAGGACATTGCTTTGCGCGAACGGGAAAGAATTGCTGCTCCCTTCTTCTACAATACGTATCACGTTACCCAGTCTCTTACCCAACGCCTCCACCAAATAGGTTGCTTTCCGTTGAGCGGCTTTCAGTGCTTCAATCTTCCCCTTTTGGTGATAGGCAAGTATATCCTTGTTCTCCAATTCACCGATGCGCATGGTGTGGATACCTTTCGTATCAATGTGCTTGACGATTTCATTTATCTGATTGAAGTCGGTCAGTGTAATATCAAACTTCTTGGAAACCAAGAAGTCCTGCCCTTGCTGCCGCCAATAATCGCCGATTTCTTCTGTCCGGATAGCATTTTGTGGGATGCCTGCTTGGGCAATGGCTTCTCTCAATCCTTGTTCTATCTCTGCCAAAGGCACTTTGGTGCGGTATTCTTCGGGCTTCGATTTCCCGTCGAATTCTTCCTCGAAGTATTCACGGATTTCAATCAGATAATGGATTCTGTCGGGTACAATTTCTATTTCCGATGTACCTGTCACTTCAATGTACCGTTCATTGGTTTGCGCTTGCAAGGAAAAGGTTGCCAATAGACTGATAATGAATACTGATAATCTTGTTTTCATAAAGCTATTTGATTTCAAATTCTGCACTTAATTCTATATACTCTCTTTTCGCGGAGAACGATTTACATATCCGGTATTTCCCTTTGGGAAGATAATAGTACCTGCCGACGGGGAAACGAAAGCAATACAATAAAGGTGCTTTTTGCTTGTTAAACCCATCATCAAACCAACTTCTGTCACCTTTTGTTTTAGCTATACCCCATTCTTTCCCGTTCCATTGTTCTAATTTCCAACCTCTTCCATACATCAGCGAAACAGGTGTCGGGTTTGCAACGAACACATTAACGATTTGTACATTCTCCCCATAAACAGAACATTCCGTCCACATGGAAACTGGTTTGTCTTTGTACTTGTCCGACAAATCTTCGACATACCAAAGGTAACACTCTGGCGTATCATAGATGACGGTGTCTTTATCCGCTGATACAACTTGGATGCTTGTAACCGTATCGTTTCCTCCAATGATAGCCAATTCTTTGTCCGGTGTTACTTCCGGCTGGAACTGTTGCCGCTTGTTGGTGCAACTCAGGCAAACGGCACTTGATAACATTGCTACTAAAATTATAGTTCTCATTGTATAATCTCTCCTTTCTTGTTAATATATTGCCATTTATCACTTACCCATTCGCGATGCTCTCCGTCAAATATCGCTTTCTCTTCTCCTGTAAATGTAACTTTTGCTTTGCCGTTCTTGAATGGGAAAGCAAATTTGAATTGAGGTTCAATGACTACATTGCCCAAAGAATCGGCAAAACCTATCAATTTGTTCTCATCCGTGATACGGAAAAGTCCTTCACGGATATAATCGGGTCCGTTATCGCATTTGAACACAGAGAACAATTCTTGGCCTTGATTGTCTATGCAAACAATCCGTGCGTCCTGCTTGTTCTCATACACAAAACCGATGTCCCGTATAGTGTCTGTTTCGCAGAATTTGTATTTGCCGTATGGCACAATGGTATCGCCTTGTTCATTCAAATAGCATATAGGGACATCGACCTCAAGACGTTCTTCAGTTGTGTGGGCAATCAAACACCTGTCCTTCTTAAAAATTATAGGTATAGTCCATACAGATTCCCTATATTCTCCTTTCCCGTAGTAATTGATGGTAGGCATCCAGCGGGGCATCTTTCTGATGATGTTCAATACTTGATTATCCCAATCTTCAATGCCACAGCTTCGCAGGGTTTTGGCTTCATATACTTCCCCATACGAGTTAATCCGCACCGTATAGATGCCTCTCACCTGTTTCTTGTCCCCCAACAGCGCTGGGTCATATACCAGCCGTTGGGTGATATACTCTTGTGCAGACCACGGCTTCGCTTCTTGGAAATAAGCGACTGTTTCCCATTCAACGAAGCACTGTTTCAATTCTTCTTCCGCAATGCTGTCCGCCTTTATCCTATCCCTATAGTGTTGGGGCAAGAAAGGCACATATACCGTATAGAAACATTCCATCCGCTTGCCGTCCTTGTTCCTGTACGGCAGGCAATGCGGCAATTCTTTTGTCAGCCTGACAACTTCTTTGTCGAAGTCCTTATGTTTAGATGTCAATATATTAATGCCGCGCGGTAATCCTAATGTGTCAATGGAGAACATTACTACGGAATATCCGGCTTGGTTCTTCTCTAACAAGCGTTCGGGATAAATCATTTGGGAGGTAAAATACTTTTCCAAGTCATAATTCCATATCGCCCATCGGGGAGGCTCTATGGTTGATAAGTCTTTTATTGGCTTTCCCGACATATCCAAAACACCCAAGTTCCAACTAATTTCCGCACGCCAAATGCTGTCCAAACGGTTTTCATTTTCCCGTTGTCCTTGTAGGCTGTTGTCAGTCACGCATCTGACCGGACCAACACCAATGGTCAGCGAGTCGGGCAGATACTGAAAAACCAATGTGCTGTCGGTCAGCTCTTGGATAATGTAATTTTTCCTCGATTCAAAGACTTTGATTGTATCTCCGCATAATGAATAAGAATAAAAAGTTTCTTTCCTTTTGCCATCATACAAAAAGACGCTTCTCCACCCTGCATCACGAAATTCCATTTCCATAGCATATTGCTTGTCTCGGGGTAATTGCACTTTCCATACTTTGTTTTCCAGCAATGCGGACATATCTACACATTTATTGTTTTGGGCAGAGAGTCCGCCTATGACAACCCATGAAAGCAATATGTACAGAAACTTTTTCATAACCTATCATCTTAATAGCACTCAAAGATAACGAAAAGGAATAACCTAATCAATTATTAGACTATTCCTTTCCCGTTAGGTTTAAGCATATTAACTCTTATTGTCGAAGTCCTTTTCTGTTTTGAGGCGATATGACGCTTTTCCGTATGGACGAAAACAGTCTATCAAACTGCTCCTTGAACCACTCGCCTATCAGTTGCCCGTTGATGGCAAGTGCAAGTTTTGATTTGTCCGCCGGGTCTTTCACCACTTGGAAACCTGCTCTTTCGGTCGTGAACTTCCGCCTGTGTTCCTCCGAATAGAGCTCGCCCTCGTAGAACAGCGGCTTGCCGCTGATGAGCGTGGCGGTCTGCCTTTCGCTGAAACCGACTTTGAGGCAGAACTTTTCCATGTACACCAACTCTTGGAACAGCGGAAACCATTTCTTGGCTTTTCGGATGATGGATTTCAGGAATGACACTTCTTCTTGGTGTGCCGCTTCTTTATCTGCCATTTCCCTGCGGTGCTTGGCTTGCAGTTCCATCAGTTGGCGGCTGTGCTCCTCCTGTTGCCGCTCTATCTGTTGTTGCAACAAATCGATGCTCTCGTCACGGGCGGCGACCTCGTCTTGCAGGGTGCGATTGTCGGCTTCAAGCTCTTTCAATTTGCCGCTTCCCAAAAGAGAACCGACCTTTGCCACGAGTGCTGCCTTGGCTTCGGTCTTGGCGGCTTCCAGCTTCTCCGATTTGATTTCCTTCCGTACTTCGTCAAGCTGCCGTTCCGCCTGCTGTTGTTTGACTTGTAGCTGCTGTACGTTGGCTTCCAGTTCTCCCGTCTGCCGTTTCAGTTCACGGTAGTATTGGGCGGTGGTAGTGTGCCGCGCTTCCGAACCACGGATGCCGCGCTGCAATCCGTATTTCGCCATCGCTGCGGCGTAACTGTCGTGGTAGGCGACAAGCCTTTCACGGGTCAGGAGGTCATCGGCGCACAAGCGCACGGCGTTGGCTTTCTTTCGGTAGGTGCGTTTGCCCTCCGTCTGCTTCCGCTTGGCTTTCCTGCGCTCGCCCGCCACTATCGGCACGACCGTGGCGTGGATGTGCGGCGTGTGTTCGTCCATGTGCAGCACAGCCGAAACGGTGTTCTCCCTGCCGAATGTGCGGTACAGCCATTGCAGGTTGTCATCGCACCATTCGCCAAGCCTTTCCTCGTCCTGCACCCTAGCCATGTCCTCGTGCGTACCCGAAAGCACGATGCGGATTGCCCTCACTTGGTCGGGCGTTATCTTCCGCCTGATGCCTGCCGTGCGGATACGGTGGCTTATCGCTCCGGTGCGGTCTGCCACGCCATCGGGAAATTGCACCAGCTCACGGTTGAGGTGGGTGCGTGTGGGGTCTGCATTCTTGGGCGTGGTCTTGCGTTCTATGTGGTCGGATGCGCCCGTGTCAGCCGACCCTTTCGCCTTGTTGATTTGTATGCTGATATATCCCATGTTCGTTTCTTGTTTTTGAGGTTATACAAACTTGTTTGTCGGTGTCCGCCTGCCTGCGGTTATAGCCGCATGGGGCAAACGGGGGTGTCCAAAGGGGTGCAACCCCGCTGGCTCATTGGGGCATTTTTAGCTGTGCTTGCACTGCGTAAAGAAAATGCCCTAATGAGCTATGGCTTTTCTGTTTCCAAAAGCCTGTGAGAGTACCAGCGGTATAGGCAGACCTTTTCTTGTCGTCGATATGATACGCCTTCCCTTGTCGGCCGGTCGGACAGCAGGCAGGTCGGATGTCCGACCGACCTGTCTGCGGATAGTGGCATTTCCTTCCGTCCGTTTGTCCTGCAGACTTGTTGGTGAATAAAAATCCGATGAATTGATGAGTTGATAGGATAATAGGCTGATAACCATAATGATATACATTCATCATTG